>NZ_JBHTIZ010000022.1:0-109862 GCF_042677265.1 Flavobacterium myungsuense
TAAGAAGGTGCTGTACCTCCATTAGTTGGTGTAGCGGTAAATGTTACACTTGTTCCAGGACAAATTGTAGTAGCACTTGCTCCAACGCTTACACTTGCTGGTAAGTTTGGATTTACAACAGTAGTAATCGTATTGGATGTGGCTGGTGAACCTGAAGTACAAGTAGCTGTGGATGTCATCACCACTGAAACCGAATCATTATTGACTAATGCTGTTGTAGTATATGAAAGACTATTGGTTCCTACATTCGCACCATTCAATTTCCATTGATAGCTTGGTGTTCCTCCATTGGTTGGCGTAGCGGTAAATGTTACACTCGCTCCTGAACAAATTGAATTATCAGCATCATTAGACACAATACTTACACTTGCTGGTAAATTTGGATTTACAACAGTAGTAATCGTATTAGAAGTGGCTGGTGAACCAGAAGCACAACTTGCATTAGATGTCATTATCACATTAATTTGATCATTATTTGTTAATGCAACTGTAGTATAGGTAGCACTATTGGTTCCTACATTAATACCATTCAATCTCCATAAATAAATAGGCGAACTTCCTCCATTAGTTGGAGTAGCAGTAAAGCTTACACTGGATCCTGAACAAATAGAATTATCGGCATCACTAGAAGATATGCTTACACTCGCAACTACATTTGGATTTACCAATGTAGTAATACTATTTGAAGTTACTGGAGAACCAGTCAAACAAGGTGTAGCATTAGATGTCATTACTACTGTAACTACATCATTATTGGCTAATGTTGTTGTAGTAAATGTAGCACTGTTAGTTCCAATAGTAGTACCATTCAATCTCCATTGATAAGATGGCAAGGTGCCACCATTGGTTGGAGTAGCAGTAAAAGTAACACTAGTTCCAGGACAAATTGCATTGTCTGCATCGCTAGAGGCAACGCTTACACTTGCAGGTAAATTAGGATTTACAGTCGTAGTAATCGTATTGGATGTCGCTGGTGAACCAGTAGCACAAGTAGCTGTAGATGTCAACAAAACTGAAACAGCTGCGTTATTCACCAAATCTGATGTAGTATAGGTAGCACTGTTGGTTCCAACATTAGTACCATTTAATCTCCATTGGTAACTTGGTGTTCCTCCGTTAACTGGAGTAGCGTTAAAAGAAACACTAGTACCCGCACAAATTGTATTATCAGCATCATTAGATACTATACTTACACTCGCTGGTAAGTTTGGATTAACAGTCAGAGTAACCGGATTAGACGTAGCCGTTGGGGTACAGGTACCGCTTATTACCACATCATAGCTTCCAGCATTTGCTGCTAAAGGATTTGTTAAAGTTAAGGTTGCTGTTCCTTGACCACTAATTACTCCTCCATTAGTAAGTGCTACACCTGCTCTTCTCCATGAATAGGTTAATCCAGCTCCTGTAGCAGTAACACTTATCGTTCTTATACCATTTCCTGAACATACTGCAGCAGGAGCTGTTGGCTGAACCGTTATAGCTGGAGCCGTATTGACTGTTGTTGCAATTGCACTAGAAATATTACTACACCCTATGGCATCAGTAGTTTCTACATAGTAATTGTTAACTCCTGCTGGTGGTGTCATGCTAATAGCCACGTTACGATTGTTTGTTCCTGAATACGTAATGGTTTCATTCGCTTCTGGCCCTACAAGTGTAGACGTATATACCCCTGGATTTGTAATGGTAAGCGTCCAGTTGTCTAATCTTCCTGTAGTGCTGCCATCCACATCAAAAACCTTTATAGACCAAGTTCCATTGATTGTTGCACCATTTAAAGCTAAGGAACCAATATTGGCTGTACTATAACTTCCACTATTATTACCATTCTGAGTATTTGTCGCAGGTTCTGTTGAAATACCTCCTTCAGGAGCATATGTATTTGTAAAAGGTGCTGAATTATTTCCTGACGAACCTATTTTGTTTGTTGCACTCGTACTAATAATGGTATTGGTGTAATTATCACCATTTCCCCCATTATTTGCAGTCAACAACATTCCTCTTGTTCCAGAAGGGTCAACAAGATACACATCTAACTCCTGAACATTAGTATGAGTAATACTAAATTGAACAGAAATTACAGAAGCACTACTTACTGTAGCTGAAGTGGCATCTGTAAGATCAATTGTTGATTCACCAAATTGTGAAACTGAATTACTACTATTAGTTGGAATATTTACTCGTCTAGTATTTACACCTGTATACACCTTGTTAGGACTACCTCCCGATACCGTTGCTGTAATAGCAACAGGAGTTCCGCTACATACTGTTGCAGTAGCAGGAGTTACAGAAAGTGAAGGTGCTGGCGATGAAATTACTGTAAATGTTCCGTTAACATAGGTAATCGTATAATTACTTAAACCCGTTCCCGTTGCTGCAGAAGGAACTATGTCATAGGTTCCTGCTACTGTTGCTGTAGATGATGCAGTACTCGATAAAGATACTGTAGTAACATCATCAGCATTTTTTAATCCCGCTGTCAAAAATTCATCTCCAAAAAACACAACATTAGCTCCGAAACATTTCGATTGATCTTGAGCAGTTACCGTTAATGCCGCTGTAGTTACTGTTGTAGTACCGCCTACATAGGTAATCGTATAATTAGAAGCGTTAAACGTACCTCCTATGGCCGCTGAAGGCACAACAGCACTAGCATAAGTCCCAACTATACTAATTGCAGAGGCCCCAGAGCCATAGTTTAAAGTAACAGTACCTACTGTTTCACTGCCTACTAACCCGCTAGTTGTAAATAAAGTTGAACCTGTTTCTGGAGTAGTTAATACTTCACCATACACTTTACTAACAGGATTAGCAGTTATCGTTAATGCTTTAGTTGCTACAACTCCTGAAAAAGCTACATAAGTAATTGAATAATTACTTGCTATAAAACCTCCTGATCCAGTTGCCAATGATGGCGTTACTGTATATGCGGCTCCAGCTGCTGTAGTAGCAGATAAACCGTTTGCATTTGGTGTAAGCGTAACGCTAGTTAATGCTTGTCCTGAAGGCAATGTACCGGTAACCGTAAAATTAGACGTACTAGTACCAGTAGTTAAAGCTGTACCATAAATTTTCGCAGGACCAGTAGCAGTTACAGTTATAGCTAATGGCGTTACTGTTAGAGTCCCAGTATTGTACGTAATCGTATAATTATTTATTGAAAAAGTTCCTCCTGTTGCGGCACTTGGAGTAATTATTGACGTACTTCCTACTGCATCCGTTGCCGCTAATGCTCCTACTCCATGAGTTAAAGTTACACTACCTATAGTTTCTCCATTTTTTAAAGAACCACTTGTAATCGTATAGGCAGTTGAACCTGATATAGGTGTAGTTATTACAGTGCCATACGTTTTATTGGCATTTGATGCTGTTAGTGTCAATGTAGCTTTATTAATAGTAAAAGCTGTTTCTGCAGAAGTAACGGAATTGTACACACCGTCAATACTAGCTGCAACTGCAACTTTTACAGTATAACTACCTGCAACTGTTGGCAAAGTAGCACTTGGTCCATAAACTGTACTTCCTGATCCAGAATAACTATAGGTATAAGTGCTTCCTGTTCCAGAATTAGTAGCTGTATTAGGTCCTTGAGGTAAACCCGTATAGGTATAACTTGCAATAGTAACTGATAGTGTTGGCGTAATTTTATTATTGATGGCAATGGTTCCATTCGCTCCAACAAAACTGTAATTGGCAGCACTAAGTCCAGTAACATTTGGAGTAATGGTTACTCCTGCAGTGCCTAATGCTGTGGTTGTAGTATATGTTGTAGTATATGTTGCAGCGCCACTAATAACAGAAGCTGTTTCTCCGTTTACAAAACCAGTCGCCGTATAGGTTCCTGCTCCTGTTACTGAAGCCACAGCAACACCAAAAGAAACTGCCTGATTGTTTGCTGTAATTGTTAATACCGCTTTACCAATAGTAAAGGCAGTTGGAACCGAACTTGCTGCAGAATAATTCCCATCAGCTGCTACGGTAGCTGTTACCGAATAACTTCCTACTGCTGTTGGAGGAGTTGCGCTTGCGTTATATGCAGTACCCGACACTCCTACATAACTGTAGGTGTAGGTCGCTCCTGTTCCTGTATTTGTAGCCGAATTTGGTCCTTGTGGCACACCCGTATAGATATAACTTCCTATTATTGGAGTTACAATTGGTGTGGCATTACCTATGGTAATAGTACCATTTGCAATAGTACCAAAACTATAATTGGTAGCTGTCAATCCAGAAACGTTTGGAGTAATCGTTACACCCGATGTACCTGCATTGGTAGTTGCAGTATAAGTAGTGGTATATGTGACTGTTCCGCTGATTACAGCAGCCGTTTCACCATTTACAAAACCAGAAGCGGTATAAGTACCAGCGCCTATTACTGTTGCTACTGCCGTTTTAAAACTTACAGATTGATTATTTGCTGTTATCGTTAAAGGTGCTTTAGTAATAGTTAAAGTAACTGCTGTTCTAGTAGTGCTCGTACAACCTAGTGAATTAGCTCTTGCAGCTGCATAAAAAGTATATGTTCCTACATTAACTGCTGTTGGAATATAGGTAGTGCTTCCTGATACTAATGGACTACCACCTGTAGCATCTTGATACCAATCGATAGTTTGATTGGCTTGAGGCGTGGCAGAAATACTTGTTGTATTGGCAATACCTGTATAGGTTTTTGTATTGTTAATAGCCGTTGGTGCCGTCGGATTCGCAGTGATAACAAAATCAGTAGCGGTACGACATCCTGGTAAGGATGAACATTCGGCAAAAAATGTTGTCGTTCCTGGCGTATTGGTATTTGCTAAAGGAGAACCTGCAACACCAACTGGATTAAAAGATGAACCAGAACCTATAGCAGAACCACCTGATGATGCTGTAAACCAATTAAGAGTTCCTGGTAAACCATATATAACTTCAATAGTTATAGCATCAACCTCTCCAGAATAAGGGATAGGTATAAATGGATTGGTAGCGCTTAATGCAGACAAGGCAACTCCAAAATTAGCATTGTTGATGTCAGCAGCGGTCCAAGTAGTACCCCACAAATCGTTTACGCTTCCATACGTAAAATCTTGTGCTGTTTGAGGCCAGTCTTGGCCAGCGTTTGCATTATTGTCTCCAACTACTGTTCCAGCTTTAACTAACCTTACTTCATTATCTCTAAAACGAGTAAACCCAATAAAATTAGTCGCATATTTTTGTATAACTACCGTAATTCCTTGAATAATTGCATTCGTAGGAATGGCAAACGAATGATTAGCAGACATTAGATAATTACTTACTTGTGAGGAATTAGAAAGCGTCACGCTAGCATAAGCACCATTATTGGTCATAGCGTTTGAAGGATTACTCCAAGCAACATTTCCGATACTACTAGTATTAACTACTGCGCCTGGATTTTTTACACCACCTAAAATAGATGCTGAAATACAAGAGACAGATGATGTCAATGCACCACTACCTCCTGGACAAATAGACGCACCAGTTGTAGCAGGTGAGCTCATTACCGTTAATGTTCCTGAAACATAATTGATAGCATAATTACCTAATCCTGTTCCTGTGGCATTTGAGGCAGCAATTGTATACGTTCCCAAGGCTGCTGACGAGGTAGCGCCGGTGCTTGTAAGGGTAACGCCACTAATTGTAAGCCCACTTTCTTGCGAACTGGTAGTAAACTCATTCCCAGCAAAAGTGAGGGTAGATCCCAAACATTTATTTCTATTATTGGCATAAATGGTTATCCCTTTTGAAGTTATGTTGGCTGACAAACCGGTAGGCTGTGTTACTGAATAATTACCTGCATTAGCTCCTGTAAGACTGAATCCGCTAGCAGTAACGGCAATTCCTGTTCCTACATTTGCAGAAGCAAAAGTACCGGTAGCATTGGAGCTGTTTAAAGAAACCGCATCTGAGGATATCACACCCGATAAAGAGGCTAGATCTGAATTTAAAGTAGCAACGGTTGTACCGTCATATACTTTGTTAGTTGCAAATACACCGCTAATGGTTAGGTTTTTAGGCGTAATTTCCATTGAACCCGATACTCCATTCAAGGTATAATTTGAAGCTGCTGAACCACCCAATACAAAAGCATTTCCTGATGGTATAACCGCTTTAAAGGAAGCAATGGCAGCCGACCATTGAGAGGAAGTACTTACTGTTCCTCCCGTAGAATAGGTTCCTGCTGTGTTTACTATTCTTTCTAAAGCATAGGTTTCAGCATTATTACTGGATGTTCCATTTGTTGTAGCTACATTAGCAACAGTTGTAAACGAATTAGTTATTGAATTAAGTGTAAAAGTGCTATTTACCAACCCTACACCCGCTATTAACAGCTCATTCGCTTGAGTAGTGGTGATAGTATTTGTAGTCGCGGTTGCACTATTTCCAGTGGAATTATTAACAACATCTAATGGATTTAATGCTAAAATCCCACTGTATTCCATAACCACAAGAGAAGTTCTAGTGCTAACTTGGTTTAAAGTTACCGTAACAGAAGCACCTACTGTAGTTCTCGCCGGAGCAAACCATATCTCTGTGGTAGTACCATTTGTATTTACCCCTTGTGTGGCTCGAGTCCATGTTGCTCCTGTTTGTGTAATACTCGAAACCGTATTTGCTGCATTATTTCTTGTAGTAATTACAGCTATTAACGTATTCCCATTGGTTGGAGTAGCACTAAAGGTTGCTATACAACTTGTTGCAGGATTTCCTCCCGTATTTGCTGTAGCAAACTGAACTCTTGCCGGTAATGAAGCAACACTAATGCTATGGGTACCAACATCTTCTAGTGAAATAGATCCGCTTCCAGATAAAGTTAAATTAGCTCCATCTAAATTATTGGTTATAGTCAAATCTGTTGCAGCTGCAACATCAGTATTATCATACACTCTCGTTCCAGATAAAGTTACAGGTCTAGGGCTAATCGTAGACGTTAAACCTGTAGGCTGTGTTAAGGTATAATTCCCTGAATTGGCGCCTCCAATACTAAATCCGCTAGTCGTTACAGCTATTCCGGCTCCTGCGTTTTCAGAAGCAAAAGTTCCTGAAGCACTTGCTGAATTTAAAGTCACAACATCGGGGCTTAATACTCCAACTAAAGTAGCTGAAGCGGTATTTAATGAAGCGGTAGTGGTATTATCGTATATTTTGTTACTAACCGTTACTCCTGTAATGGTTAGCGCTATTGAATTGATTGTAAATGCAGTAGGTGAAGAAGTTGCAGCTGCGAAATTTCCATTAGCAGCAACACTTACTGTTACCGTGTAGCTTCCTACATTAATTGGACGAGTAGCGCTTGGACCATAAACCGTAGGGTTCACTCCAGCATAACTGAAGGTATAAGAAGTTCCTGTTCCAGTATTCGTGGCAGCATTAGGTCCTTGAACTGTTCTTGTGTAGGTATAGGTACCAATTGTTGGTGTTATTGTCGGTGTGGCTAGTCCGATTGTAAATGCTGTTGCTGTTGAACTCGCTGCTCCAAAGTTACCATTTGCAGCTACAGTTGCTGTTACCGTATAGGTCCCCACATTAGTTGGACGAGTGGCACTCGCTGTATAAGTAGTTCCACCTGTACCCACATAACTGTAAGTATAACTAGTTCCCGTTCCAGTATTTGTTGCTTCATTAGGTCCTTGAGGAGATCCTGAAAAGGTATAGGTACCAACAGTTACAGTAACAGTAGGCGTTGCTACTCCAATTGTAAATGCTGTTGCTGTTGAACTTGCTGAACCAAAGTTACCATTAGCAGCTACAGTTGCTGTTACCGTGTATGAACCCACATTAGTTGGACGGATGGCACTCGCTGTATAGGTAGTCCCACCTGTACCCACATAACTGTAAGTATAGCTTGTTCCTGTCCCAGTATTGGTAGCGGCATTTGGTCCTTGAGGGGATCCAGAAAAGGTGTAGGTACCAACAGTTACGGTAACTGTAGGTGTTGCTACTCCAATGGTAAATGCTGTTGCTGATGAACTCGCTGATAGATAATTTCTATTAGCTGCAACAGTTGCTGTTACCGTATAGGTTCCTGCATTGGTTGGTGCTGTGGCACTAGCTGCATAAGTTGTTCCTCCTGTACCTTCATAACTGTAAGTATAACTTGTTGCCGTTCCGGTATTCGTTGCAGTATTCGGTCCTTGTGCTGATCCTGAAAAAGTATAGCTACCAATTGTCGGAGTAACTGTTGGGGTTGTTCTTGTATCATTAGAAAAAGTGAGTATACCTGTTGAAGTAAAATAAATATCATCCTTGAATGTAGCTGACGATGAACCAGAGCCCCAAGTACCGTTTTGAGTCCCTAAAACATCTAATGTTAAAGAAGCAACGGTTTCACTTGATGATAGATTAGCTACAGCTCCAGATGAGATGGACAAATTATTTGTATTAGCCCCTAGTGCAGATGCGTTACCTACAGTTAAAGTCCCTGATTGAATAAGGATATTTCCAGTATAAGTATTGGCACCGGATAAAGACCATGTCCCTGAAGTCACTTTTCGTATAGCACTAACTGCACTACCCGAACCACTGATGACTCCACTGATTGATCCTCCGGTCGAAGCACCTCCCAAAGTAAGCTGACGACCTGCTAAGGCTACAGTACCAGAAATCGTTAGATTATTTAATTGATTTCTTACAGTAGCATCAGCCGCCAAAGTTATGGCTCCGCCCCAGCTATTGTTACCGCTTACATTATCAAATGCTGCATTACCATCAACGCCTCCACCTGCTAGTGACAAAGCCTCAGCTCCTACTGTTATTGCTCCCTGCAATTGCAATGTAGCACCGCTGGCTACTGTAACTCCTCCCGCAGTTGTTCCCGTTCCTTGAGCATTCTGAATATTCAGAGTACCAGCGTTTACGTTTGTTGCTCCTGTAAAGGTATTAGTTCCTGAAAGCACCCATGTTCCTGTTCCATTTTTGGTAACAGTTCCTGTAGTGGTATTGATTACACCACTTTGAGTAGCATTTCCTGTCCCAGTTAAAATAAGATTAAAAGTATTTCCTGTAATTCCTCCAGATAAAGTCAATGCACCAGTACCAGAGGCATTGATTGTTGCTCCACTTCCTGTTAAGGTTATTGCTCTACTAGAAGTATTTCCTGATCCACTATACGCAAGTGTACCTGAAGCTCCTATTGAAATTGCAGCAGTCCCTGCACCAGTTCCTAGAGAACTAGTGGTACTAGCATTAGCAATAGTATTAGCCAACAAAGTTCCTGCACTAACAGTAACAGCTCCAGTATAGGTATTCAAACCACTTAAAAATAAAGTACCAGCTCCAGCCTTTGTAATACCAAAAGCAGTACCACTGATGACACTACTAATAGTTAAATCATTTGCTGATGTACCATCATCAGCTACTGTAAAGGTTCTAGTAGCACTCAAAGCAACTGGACAAGAGATAACAGCACCTGCTGTACCTCCTGTATTGTCTGTTACTGTTACATTACCACCTAAAGTTAATGTAGATGACCCTGAAACAATTGCACCTGTTACCGCACAACCACCTTCTAATGAAAGTGCATTTGCCGTTACAGCATGTGCCAATTCAAATTCATCGGCAGAATTAACTGTAAGTGAAGTAATAGTCAAAGCACGACCAGTCGTCGTTTTACCGGTCGAAATAATAAGATTATTAAAAGTCGTAAAAATAGTTGCTGGCAACGTATTGGTTGCTGCAAGCTCTACTGTTCCTGTTCCAGACGTAAAAGTATTTGTTCCTGCATTTCCTAATGCAAGTGAATTACAAATCAATTTACCGCCTGCCGCCATTACAATGGCACCACGCCGATTATTATCACCAGAATTACCCAAAGTAACTGCTCCCGAAACTGTAAGTTGTGAGGAAACTGCGAAAGTTAGAGTAGCTACAGCGTTGCTTGTTCCCATAGAAATAGACTTACACACAGCATTTGCGACATTCACAGTAATATTGTGATTATCTTGAATAACTACATTATCATTGGATGTAATTGTTGCAGTTGTAGCGGTACCATTAACTGTAGTTGACCAAACAGCAGCATTCCAACCACCAGTAAGTCGTGAATAGTAAGTAGTTTGAGCAAAAGAACTTTCTACAAAAAATAAGGTTAGTGCCAAGAAGACGACATGTACTATTTTTTTATTTGAAAAAATTGTTTTCATAATAATAATTTTTGGTTTAAATAATTTATTGTATAGTTTTGGGTTTGTTTTAATAAAATATTTTCGTTGCAAATTTAATTTGCGAATTAATAATTGAATTATTTATAGGATGAAAGGCTTATAAAATTGATAAAATGCATTTTCTTTAAAATTTTATGATTTTCATCGAGAATACTTTTCTTTGTAATGCATTTTAAAATAGACGAATCGATGAAATGCACTGCACTGTTTAGCCTTTGTTGTAAACAATCTATTTTTTTAATTAAATAGCCTTTAGAATCAAATTGGAGCCATTTTAATTCCTGTTTTTTTTCGTACTGATTCGTGCTGATTCCAAAGATAACTCCGGATACAACTAATGTTGCATCCAGAGTATACCTTTCTTCCATCTGTTTAAAAACTTCTCTGTCACTTGTAAAATTTAACCTGAACATGCTTGGGGCAAAAAGGGATTTATTTGTTGACGAAGTTTGTGCTGAAATACCACTTATAAAAAACAAGGATATTGCAAAATTTAATACAGTTTGATTTTTAGAATTAGTTAATATTTTTTTCATGCTATTCCATTTAAATAAACATTCAGTTTATAACAAATAGTATTCACTATTTTATTTAACATGACAAACATAATTTTATTATTTGGGAAAAAAAAATAAAAACAAGATTAAGTGTATTTTTTTACCGATTAAATACACTTTTAATCATTTTTAATGGTAAAAAACTTACAAATTTAAAATAAAATTACTTAAGAAATATAATGAGATGCAATAAAAAAAGCCTCTCAAATTTGAAAGGCTTAGCAATGGCTTAAATCTATTTTTTAATTAAGCAATGGTATTGTTGTAATTAGTTGCTTTTTTTAAGAAAGTTTTAATTTACAAACGATTTGGAGCAATTCCGAAGTGAATTATTTGTTTTTTTGTACAAGTTGAAAAATCATTAGATTGATTGTTCGAAAGAATTCGTTTTGTTCTCATAAACCAAGAACAAAGCTTGTAATAGTAATAGTCTATTAGTCTCAGATTTGGAGCCCGTAATTGAGATTGAAGCTGGGAGCTAGAGGCTTAAAGCCTGTAAAAATAGGTTCCTTTTTTTATTATTTCACAGAAAGTGCAAATATAGGTATAGAAACATTAAACTTCCAACTCCTAACTTCCATCTTATTTTAATTTATCATTATTCTTATGACGGTCTTTATCGCGCACTGATTTTAAATCCATTTTCTTGTCGAAAGCGGCTTGCAAATCGATTCCGGTTTGGTTGGCGAGACATAAGACAACAAAAACGACATCGGCTAATTCTTCTCCTAAGTCTTTGTTTTTATCTGATTCTTTTTCCGATTGTTCTCCGTAACGTCGGGCAATAATGCGGGCTACTTCGCCTACTTCTTCAGTAAGTTGCGCCATATTAGTTAGTTCGTTAAAGTAGCGCACACCGTGTTCTTTTATCCAAGTGTCGACTTCTAGTTGGGAGGATTTTAGGTTCATAGTTTTTTTGTATATTAACCCTGTCAGGGTTTTGAACCCTGACAGGGTGGATTATAAAAATTAATGTCAGAGTGTGGAACCCTGACAGGGTGGGTTGAAAAAATTAATACTCAATTATTAAATTATTTATTTCGTTTAAATCTTGTTGTTGATTATGATAGAAAAGAAAATTTTCTAAACCTCCAAATAGCTCAACTACATCCTTCCTTTTTAATTTAGATGGTTTATCCGAGAGTACCGTTTCATAAGATGACCATGGGTACAAACTCATTTGCGTAACAAAACCGTGATGTACTGGATTGTTATGTATGTAAAAAATTAATTGTTGAAAATACTTTTCAGAGGAAACCAATTTTCTTTCAAAAGTGGTTTCAAATAAACTTCCTGTTCTATTATGGCGTTTATTTACTGCTTGTGTATAAGCATTGAACAAATGCGAGAACTGCCTTGATGGATCAACTGTTTTAGGTTTTTCAGTTGTTGAATAACTCAATTCTTCATTGTTTATTTCTGATTTTTCTTTGATTCTTACCAAAAGATGAAAATGATTTTTCAACAAACACCAAGCAAAGGTTTCGGCAACAGGCTCTATATATTTAGCATACAACCGAAGAAAATGATAGTAATTTTCGTTTTCTAAGAATACATCAATTCCGTTATTACCTCGATTGTAAATGTGGTAATAATTTCCGTGAAGTATGGGTTGTTTTTGTTCCATTTTATTATATAATTTATTAACCCTAACAGGGTTCAAAACCCTGTTAGGGTTAGAGTTAGGGTTTTTGCGAATTACTCCTTCAAAAAACCATATTCATATACTTTTGGTTTTATTTTATCGGCTAAAACTGACAGCTTACTTCTAAGGTTAGCAATTAGTTGCGAGTAGGTTGCATCATTGCTTTTAGAATTCATTCTGCCTTTATCGTTTCTACCTTGAAAATATTCTCTGATGTCATATAAAGAAGCGTTAACATTTACGTCTTTTTGCGCATGATAGTATTTCCATAATTCACGACCGGCATCAAACACTGCAACAGCTTCGTCAGAAAATTGCAATTTTACATTTTCATCTGCAGCCTTACGACTTGCATCAGTTACTTCTATAGCCCTAACAGGGTTTGAAACCCTGTTAGGGCTTATTGCGGAACTAAATAAATCTGTGGTTTGAGCTTCTTGTTTTATTTTACCTTTTATAAAATGGGTCATGAAATTACTTTCAAACTTGGCTTGTGCATTGACTTCATATTCTGTAAAAGGAATCCAATGGTTGGTGCCAAATTGACTTTGGATGTTGTTTTTCTCATGAAATAAAATATAGGTTAAAGAGTCATTTTGAAATTCTTTATCTAAAATCCATTTATTATTAGGATATAAAAATTGATCATTATGAATTATCCATGTATGTTCAATTAATTTCCTAACAGTATAATAAATAGATACTTGAATTAAATTACTATGATTTACCCATATACCTCTTGGATTAGCCATTTGATCTTTGCTATTCAGTAAATATACAATAGCGTTTTGTTGAAAGTCATTTCCGTTTGTACCAGCTAGAAAGCCTATAAAGTCCTTATCTATTTTGAAAGATGAAATCCAGTTATTGATGTAATTATTTTTGTTATGGTTAACATAAAAAGCTTTAATGCCTATATATTCTGACTTTACATTGTAAACATCTATTTCTATTTTTGAAATATTATTTATTTTTGAAGTGTTCCAAATTTTGAATCCAATAGGAAATTTTCCTTTCACATTATCAAATGTATATGCAGGAGCGATAAAGCCATTTTCATAATTAGATTTAAAATTATTTCTAAAACTATTAAACGCAGAACCGTTAAAAATTTTTAACGTCGAAAATTCTCCAATAATACATCCTTTAACTTCGGAAAATATTCTAAATAAAAATTGTGCAAATAATTCACGTCCTGCACCTCCTAATTCATTACTAAACTTTGTATGAGTTTTTGATTGATTAACACCTGATTTTCCCTTTATACCAATACTAGAAACCTCAGCATACGGCGGATTAATATACACCACTAACTTTTTTCGCTTCTCCTCATCATTAATAATATCTTGCAGGCTTTGTGGTAGCTTGAAAAAATCATCATTCAAAAAATCAAATTGAAACACGTTGTTTTTAAGCAAGTTCGCGCCATGATCAATACGCTCGTGCATTACGTTTACATCGGCTTGGTCTAGTGTGCTGGCGTAAATGTTGTATTTGTTGGTCAATCCGGCTAAAAGGTTTCCGGTTCCTGCGGCGCAATCCCAAATGTAATACTCGTCTTGCCAGTTTTCGCCTAAATAATCGGTTAAATATTTTTGTGATAATTCTACCCAAATACGGGGTGTAAAAAAAGCACCTTTTCGTTCCCGAATGTCTTGTGGCACGAGTAAATCGCGACGTTCTATAATATAATCTTGAAACTCTTTGAGTGGTGGTCGTTTGTAGCGCTTCCAAAAATGCAAATAGGTGTCTTTGTTTTTTAGCATAATGTTGGCATCAAACATTTGCTTGAGGTTTTCCTTAGCTATTTTATACCCTTCATTTTGAAACATCACAAATAAATTTTCGCGAATCGATAAATCGTCTCCAATGTTTTGGGTGTCTTTATCATCAACAAACAAATCAGCCAAATAGAAATCGCTGTCTAAAATATTGGCTTTTTTTAAATCGTCCCAATTAACGTCAATGATGGGTTTTACAATTTCTAACCAACGTAAATATATTGGGATGAAATTGTTTTTATCAATTTTTAATTTACTGGTTGTTGTGGCTTTGGCTAAATTGTTTTTTATAAACGTCTGGAGTTCTTTTTCGTCTTTTTGATAATCATAAACGTAGGTATTTTGCTTTAGTGTCGCTTCAATACGTTGTTTAATGAGCTGAAATTCTTTGGTTTCGTGATTACTAGGCGTAACGTTCCAATTGAAATCGTTTAGATAAAAAATATCTTGTATATTAATGTAAGGAACAAATGCTACTTTTTTAAAATCGAAAGCACCCAAAAAAGCAGGTGGCATGGTTTTATCAAAAGTTCGTGCTTTGCCAATAGTTAAAATGAGTTGCACAAACATAGTAGCTACATCAAAATTTCCTGTTTTAGCTTCTGCCCAAAGCAAAGGTGTGCGCCCAAATAAATTATCTTGTTGCGGAAAAACAGTAAAATCGATGTTTCCTATAATTTCGGTAGTATCAAATTGTTTGAACCAATCGGCTCCAACTTTATTTTTTAATTCTTCTTCTCGGATGTTTTTATATCTCATGCCTTGTTTGTGATGTATTGAACAAATATAAATAATTGTGCCGTGTTAAGTATGTATTGTGCGTGATTTATCTTAAAAACGTGAAACTTTACGTCCTTGATGTGAAACTTCACGTTCTTGATGTGAAACTTTACGTGATATGACGTAAAATTTGGCGTGCTTGATGTGAAACTTCACGTACTTGACGTAAAACTTTACGTGCCTGACGTGAACGTTGGCGTTTTTTGGCATTTTGAGACAAAAAAAATACCCTTTAAGATTGTCTGAAAGGGTACTGTCATTGTTGCAACTGCAGTATTTATGGGGTAGCAGTGTCAGATGCAGGAGTAGTTGAAGTACCTGTTCTGCTAAAAAATTGTGACAACTCGTTTACTTTGGTTTCATAACCTGCGGTTTTAGTTCCTGCTTTGTATTGGCTATAGCCATAATCAGTAAGCGCCGCTTGGTAGTTGTCATAATCGTGTAGGATTTTGTTATTGTCTAATCCGTCGATGAGGCTTTGCAACCTAGAAATAATGGCTTGAATAAACGCCCTGGAATCATAATCGCTTTGAAACTCGTCCCAATCTACATCGGCACTGCTCAAACCCGATTGATTGTTTCTGTAATCTAGAATTTTGTTTACAATGAGTTTGTTTTGCTCATTGATGCTCCCGTATTTCTTGCGTTCCTCAGGAGAGAGGTTTCTAAACTTAGTTGCCAAGGCGGTTTCTAAGGCTGTTAATGCAGTTGTGGTCAGCGTTTTTTCGGCTGCGGTGTAATGCACGTTGTTCAGGTTTTCAAATGGCATACTTACATGATTTTTAAAAAGTCAGTGTTGTTTAAAATGACTTTTGGATTAATAATTTTTAAACTTAGGCCGTTTGAAAATGATTTTTTTACGGGAAACCGTAATTGGATGATTTTTTTGCATAAAAAAAAACACCCTTTGCAGGATGTTTATAAAGTAGTGTTTAAAAAAGCTTCTTACTCTTTGTTTTTACTGTCTATTACTATCGTTACCGGTCCGTCATTGAGCAAAGAAACTTTCATATCGGCAGCAAATATGCCGGTTTGTACTTTTTTTCCTAGTTGGTTTTCTAATTCTAGAACAAAACGCTCGTAAAGTGGGATGGCGATTTCGGCTTTTGAAGCTTTTAGATAAGAGGGTCGGTTGCCTTTTTTTGTTGAGGCTTGAAGCGTAAATTGACTGATGACAATTATATCGCCGGCTATGTCCTGAACGGATAGATTCATAACGTGGTTTTCATCACCAAAAATGCGAAGATTTGTGATTTTTGAAGTCAGCCAATTGATGTCTTCTTGGGTATCGGCATCTTCAATTCCTACCAAAACGAGTAGCCCTTTTTGGATTTCGGCTACGATTTTTCCGTTAACTGTTACAGAGGCTGAGGATACTCTTTGGATTACGGTTTTCAAAATAATTATGAATTATAAGTTATGAATTGTGAATATCAATAATTATTTTTTTAGGTTATTTTTAGTCGAAATAATTATAGAAGCTAAAATTTTATTAATCTCAACTATATCAGAATTTAATGACTCGAATTGAGATTCATTCAAATATTCAGAATGAAACAATAATTCAATCCAATAATCACTTTCATTAGCTTCTTTCTGTGCAATGGCAAGTTTATGAATAAAATCTGATTTACTTTCTGCGTGTTCTGATTCTCTTACCAATGCACCTATTGAAGTTCCGCTTCGTAATAATTGTTTACTTAAAACAAATTCTTTTTTTTCGATACTTAAAAATTGATATAATTTCACAATCCTTAAAGCAAAACTAAATGATTTTATTTTTATAATATTATCTGCCATAATTCACAATTTACCATTCACAATTTACAACTATTCTCTAGATTTATCGCTAATTATCCTATCTTCATTATGAATATCAGTTCGGTAATGCTCGTCATCGCCTTCAAGAATTTTAAGGTAGCTTTTGTAGCGTGACCATGCTATTTCATCGTTTTCTAAAGCTGTTTTTATGGCGCAATGGGGTTCGTCTTTGTGCAAACAATTGTTGAACTTGCATTGGTCTTTCAGCTTGAAAAATTCTGGGAAATAACCGCTAATTTCAGCAGGCTCCATATCTACAACGCCAAAACCTTTAATTCCCGGTGTATCGATAATTTTAGCATCAAATGACAAATCGTACATTTCGGCAAAAGTGGTGGTGTGTTGTCCTTGCTTGCTGGCTTCAGAAATGGTTTTTGTTTTTAAATCTAAAGAAGGCTCCATGGCGTTGACCAAAGTGGATTTTCCTACTCCAGAATGTCCTGAAAACATACTGACTTTGCCCATCATCATTTCCTTTAAGGCATCAATTCCTTTTCTTTGAGTTGATGAAACCCGTAAACATTGGTAGCCTATTTCTTGATAGACATGTTGCATGTACAATTGCTCGTTTAAAGTAGCGTCATCAAAGGTATCTATTTTGTTGAAGACTAATATGGTTTCAATTCCGTAAGCCTCAGCAGTTACTAAAAACCGATCGATAAAGTTGAAGGTTGTTGGCGGATTATTGATTGTTACCAACAAGAAAACCCTATCGATGTTTGATGCAATAATATGCATTTGATGCGATAGGTTTACAGATTTACGAACGATATAATTCTTTCTGTCGTGAATTTTATGAATGGTACCTGTTACGGTGTCTGATGTTTCTTCGAGTTCATAGTCTACAACATCGCCAACAGCTATAGGATTGGTACTTTTAATTCCTTTGATTCGGAATTTTCCTTTCATACGACATTCTATAAAATCGCCTTGTTCGGATTTTACGGTGTACCAACTTCCAGTAGATTTATAAACGAGTCCTGTCATTTTTTGATTTGCGATTTACGAATTCTGATTTTAGATTTCAGATTTAGAATCGAAATCTTTGCAAAGATATATGATTTATGATGTTAGATTAAGGATTTTAGATTTATGATTTTGAATGACTCCGAAATAAGCAAAAAATCCCAAAACGATATGCCTTGGGATTTTTATCGAAAATTTAAATTTTACGACTTAGCAATCTGAAATCAAAAATCGTTAATCATCATTCTGAAATCTTTTTTACGAATTCAATATTTTTTCTTGGTGTCCAATACTTTCTTGGTGAATGTCTTTGAATAATTTGATGATAAATTCTTCAGTCAATCCTTTTTTAGAACCTTCGGCAACCATTTTTTCTTGAATTTCGTTCCAACGATTGCTTTGTAAAACGGCCACATTATTGTCTT
Source organism: Flavobacterium myungsuense (assembly GCF_042677265.1). Taxonomy (NCBI): domain Bacteria; kingdom Pseudomonadati; phylum Bacteroidota; class Flavobacteriia; order Flavobacteriales; family Flavobacteriaceae; genus Flavobacterium; species Flavobacterium myungsuense. The sequence continues at coordinate 18,136 of NZ_JBHTIZ010000022.1, forward strand.
TTTTCACTTGACCAATTTCGTCAGCCACTTTCATACGTTTTCCTAAAAGCTCTAATAAATTAGCATCTAAAACATCAATGTTTGCTCTTAATTTTGTCATTTTGTTGTCAAAATCAGGCGTATCGCCACTTACTTTTCTAACTTTCAAATCTTTAAAAATTTGTTTCAAAGCGGTAGGTGTCACTTGTTGTGCGGCATCGCTCCAAGCATTATCAGGGTCGAAATGCGTTTCGATAATCATTCCGTCATAATTTAAATCTAAAGCTTCTTGAGTTACTTCAAGAATCATTTTACGATCACCTGTAATGTGTGATGGGTCAATGATTAAAGGTAAATCAGGGAATTTATTTTGCAATTCGATAGCAATTTGCCATTCTGGAATGTTTCTGTATTTTGTTTTTTCATAGGTAGAAAATCCTCTGTGAATTACGCCTAATTTTTTTATTCCAGCCATATACAAACGCTCTACTCCACCTAGCCATAAAGCCATATCAGGGTTTACTGGATTTTTAATCAAAACGATTTTATCTGTTCCTTTTAAAGTATCCGCAATTTCTTGAACCGCAAACGGATTAGCAGTTGTACGAGCACCAATCCATAGCACATCGATATCATTCTCTAAAGCTAATTTACAGTGTGCAGCAGTAGCCACTTCAGTTCCCATTAGCAATCCTGTTTCAGCTTTTGCTTTTTTCAACCACTTTAATCCTATTTCACCCACACCTTCAAATCCTCCTGGACGCGTTCTTGGTTTCCAGATTCCTGCTCTAAAAACACTTACATCAGAATCTTTTAATTCATGAGCTATTTTTAATACTTGCTCTTCAGTTTCAGCACTACAAGGTCCTGCAATTACAAAGGGATGAGTTAAATTGAATTCGTTTAACCAATCTCTCATTTCTTTCTTGTTTTCCATCTTTTCTAGTTATTTATTCTTTAAAATTTATTTTATTCGTATTGTTTTTTAAAATTATTTTTAAGGTTATTTATTATTTTTTCATTCCGTTTAATATTTCTTTTATTTTATTTACACTTTGCATTTCGTTATAAATTGCTTCAAAATCGTCGTTTATCAATAAGTCTTTAAACTTTGATAAATTAGAGATATACTCTTCTAGAGTTTTTACGACGTGCTTTTTGTTTTGTTTGAAAATGGGTGTCCACATGGCTGGCGAACTTTTAGCCAAACGAACCGTGCTTTCAAATCCAGAACCTGCCATATCAAAAATATCCTGTTCGTCTTTTTCTTTATTAATTACTGTTTTCCCTAGCATAAATGCACTTATGTGCGATAAATGAGACACATAAGCAATATGTTTGTCATGTGATTTCGGATCCATGTATCTGATTCTCATTCCCATGCTTTTAAACAACTCGACTGCCTTTTCCTGCAATTTAAATGTTGTTTTTTCGACTTCGCAAATGATATTCGTTTTGCCTTGAAACAAGTTTCTTATCGCTGCTGAAGGACCTGAAAATTCTGTTCCTGCAATTGGGTGGGTAGCAATAAAATTTCTTCTTCTCGGATGATTGGCAATTGCCTCACAAATAGGTGTTTTGGTCGAACCAACTTCAAATACTATGGTATTTTCTCCAATAGCGTCCAAAACTTTTGGCAAAACGATTAACGCTACATCGACTGGTACAGAAACAATTACAAAATCGGCATTTACTAAATCATCAAATGTAGCTGCTTTATTAATAACGCCTAAAGCGATTGCTTCCGCCAAATGATTTTCGTTGGTGTCTATTCCATATATAGTCGCATCAGGATGCAATGATTTGATGTCCAATACCATCGAACCTCCAATTAATCCTATTCCTATTACGTGTATATTCATCTTCTAATTTTTATACCTACAAGGTTTTAAAACCTTGCAGGAAAATCTGCCATCTAAAACCTATCTATTGCTTCTTGTACTTTTTCTTCTTTGACACAAAGTGCAAATCGAATGTATCCTTCTCCATTAGATCCAAAAATAGTTCCTGGAGTAATAAATATTGATTTTTCGTATAATATGGCATCTATAAACTTTTCTGCAGATGTAATTCCTTCTGGTAATTTTGCCCAAACAAACAAACCTACACCTTCTTTATAGACTTCACAACCTAATTTTTCTGCCAATTGCTCGGTAAGAATTCTTCTTTTTTTATAAATCACATTCATTGATTCAAACCAAGATTTATCACTTCTTAATGCTGCAATAGCGCCTTTTTGAATACCGTAAAACATACCACTGTCCATATTGCTTTTTACCTTCAAAACGGCATCAATGCAAGCGGCATTTCCTAAAACCATTCCTACTCGCCAACCTGCCATATTGAACGTTTTTGATAACGAATTTAGTTCCAATGCTACCTCTTTGGCCCCATCTACTTGCAGTAAACTCATCGGATTGTCATTTAAAACAAAACTGTATGGATTGTCATTTACAAGTAAAATATTATGTTTCTTGGCAAAAGCCACCAATTTCTCAAACAATTGTATACTTCCTCTTGCTCCTGTTGGCATGTGAGGATAGCCTATCCACATTAACTTTACTTTTGATACGTCTAATTTTTCTAAAGCTTCAAAATCAGGTTCCCAATTATTACTTTCTCTTAAATCATAATAAACTGGAACAGCTCCAACTAAATTCGTTACCGATGTATACGTTGGATAGCCCGGATTTGGAATCAAAACATGATCGCCTTCATTTAAAAAAGCCAACGAAATATGCATAATCCCTTCTTTAGACCCCATTAAGGGCAAAATTTCGGTTACAGTATTAAGTGCAACTCCGTAATTATTTAGATAAAAATCGGCCATTGCTTGACGCAATTCTGGCAAACCCTGATAACTTTGATATTGATGCGCATTTTCATCTTTCATGGCATCAACAACAGCATCAATAACATCTTGTGAAGGTTTTAAATCTGGGCTTCCAATTCCCATATTGATAATTGGTTTTCCTTCTGAAGCCAATTGTCGTACTTCTCTCAGTTTTGAGGAGAAATAGTATTCTTCAATGATATCTAATCGTTTCGCAGTAGTAATCATGGCTTAGTATTTTTATATTCTCCCAAAACTTTAAAGTATTCTGCCATAATGGTCAATAATGCTTTCGCTTTTGCATAATCTTCATATTTTTCGAACGTCACATCTACAAAAAAAGAATATTTCCAAGGCGTTTCAATCTTAGGTAAGGATTGAATTTTTGTTAAATTTAATTTGCAATCGCTCATCACATTCAATACGGCAGCAAGACTTCCGCGTTTGTGATCCAATTCGAATTTGATAGAAGCTCTGTTAATTTCATTTTCGTCGGCAAACGAATCCTCTTTATTTATAATAACAAAACGGGTCATGTTATTATTAATAGTTTGAATTTCTGGTGCCAATATTTCTAAGTCATACATTTCTGAAGCGGTTTTACTGGCAATGGCAGCAATTCCTTTGAGTTGATTTTCGTGAATTCTTCTAGCGGTTTCGGCTGTGTCTTTGTCTTCAACTAATTTTATATTTGGATGCTTTTTTAAAAACTCCATACACTGTAACAATGCCATAGGGTGCGAATGTACTTCTAGAATATCCTCAATTTTTTGACCTTTTAGCGCCATTAAATTCTGATGAATATCTAAATAATGTTCGCCAATAATATGCAAGTTATTTTTATCGATTAAAGCATAATTAGGAATAATTGGTCCTGCAATTGAATTTTCAATCGCCATAACCGCCTGATCTGATTTTCCAGACATCAAACTATCTACTAATTCTTCAAAAGACAAACATTCATCTACTGCTACATTCTGATAGAAATAATCTTGAGCCACTTGATGGTGGAAAGATCCTTTTATACCTTGTATCGCTATCCTCACCCCAACCCTCTCCAAAGGAGAAGGAGAAGTTTGGTAAAAAGATTGCTTATTTGTTGTTCTCATTTCTACTCAAAAAAAAATCCTGATTTTCATCAGGATTGTATATTAGTTTTATTTGTTTCTTATATTTCAAATAACCATAGCACAATCCTTTACTTCCTAAAAAAGAAGTAATATGTGTTACTAAAATAAAAACGGTTATTCAACATTATCGTATTTTTTAAATAAATGCTTTGCAAATGTATACTTTATTTTAAGTGTTTCAAAAAAAAAAATTAATTTTATCTAACAAAAAAAGAATTCTTTGTGAAACGTGTTTTTTTTTATAAAAAAGGCAAGAAAACTAATTAATTATCTACTGAATTTGAATTATATCTTTACAAAACACAACATCATCTGTAGCTACTTTTGCTTGAAATATGATTTAAAGTGAATTTTATTTGTTTTATTCGTTAATAATAACAATCTTTTAAAGGAAAATTTAGATTATATATTTTTTAATTCTATACCCTTAAAGAAGTTTTTTCTGTTTACTTTTGCTTTAAATAAAAATTAAATGTCAATAGAAGTTAATGCTATTTCAAAAAGTTATGGGGCTCAAAAGGCTTTAGACAATATCTCATTTTCTATAAAAAAAGGAGAAATTGTAGGTTTTCTTGGTCCGAATGGAGCTGGAAAATCAACATTAATGAAAATATTAACTACTTATATTGCTGCTGATGAAGGTTCTGCTTCTGTAAATGGAAACGATGTTAATGCGCAACAAAAAGCAGTGCAGCAATCTATAGGATATTTGCCGGAACACAATCCTTTGTATTTGGATTTGTATGTGAGAGAATATTTGGCTTTTAATGCCGATGTTTATAAAGTCGCTCATTCTAGAATAGAGGAAGTGATTGTGTTAACTGGTTTGTCATCTGAAAGTCATAAAAAAATTGGTCAACTTTCTAAAGGATATCGTCAAAGAGTAGGTCTGGCCAATGCGCTTTTGCACAATCCAGAAGTATTAATTTTAGACGAACCCACAACCGGTTTAGATCCAAACCAGTTGGTAGAAATTAGAAATGTTATAAAAAGTGTCGGCAAAGACAAAACTATTTTTCTGTCAACGCATATTATGCAAGAAGTAGAGGCAATTTGCGACAGAGTAATCATTATTGATAAAGGAAAAATTGTTGCTGACAAAAAACTTGATGTTTTAATTTCTGCTAACAAGGAGCAAATTATTGAAGTTGAATTTGATTATAAAATTGAAGAAGAAGCTATTGCTAAGATCCCGCATTTAAAGTCCTATAAAAACACTCATGATATGACTTGGGAACTGACTTTTATTTCAGATAAAGACATGAGGCCTTCCGTTTTTGATTTTGCTCATGAAAATGGTTTGAAAACGTTACAACTGAACCAGAAAAACAAAAACTTAGAAACGGTATTTAGAGAGATTACTCAAAACTAGATTTTTATTTTAGTCAAAACTTCTATTTAAAAATTAATTTTCCTTTGTAATGTTGTTTCACTTTAATGTTTGTAGCTAGAGGTCTTGAGTAACAATATACATTACCAATATTATAAATATCGCCCGATATTGATACCAGTGGATGAACAAACATATCATTTGAACCTCGGTGGAAAAAGCTAATTGCATTACACATTAAATTTTTTCCATTAAAAACCCCATCATTTTCGTAAAAATTGATACTAGCATTGTTCGTTTTTCCTGAAATATAATATCGTGAAACTTCATTGCTTTCTACTAATACGTTTTCACAATCTAATTGTAAAATAAAATCGCCTGTTCCAACACCTTTATACCCATCTATTGTATTCATTGAAATTAATCGCAAATTTTCATACTTTAAGATGCCATTTGAGGTAATTTCTTTTTCAGTTTTGCAATAAATATCGGTAAGATTTGGAGCTGTAATATACACTACAGTTTCTCCATAATCACGAACCCAGTTACAAGTCGTATTGTCTTCTAGCGTTAATGTAGTGCCTTCGCTAGTTACTTCAATGTCATTTATTAAATTCTCACCAGTCTTGACCTCAACTTTGTAATTATCGCCTTGGGTAATGACTAAAGCAATTCCTTTATGAACAATTATTTTAGTAAATTTTAACTCTTCATATACTTTAGTGGTTAACTTTCCGCTCGATTTTACGCAATCGAATGGTTTTTCACAACTTGTAAAAAAAAGAACAAACAAAATGGAAACTACTATTCTCATAATTAATTACAATCGAACACCTATTACAAACTCCATCGCTTCCGCTAAAAAACCATGTGTTACAAGAGAAACTCCTGTAAATACTTTTTTTGAAAAGTAATATTTCATACCCACTCTATCATAAATTGGAGCACCATCCTTAAATGGCCTGTAAACATAATATCCTATTTGCCCTTCAATAGCTATTTTATTGATGAATAATTCATGACCTACAAAAATACCAACTCTTTTATAGTCGGTATCAATATCAACTGGTTTTTCTGGAAAAGAAATAGATCTAAATCGTATATACTCCTTAATAGAAGTAGTTAAAAAAAGTTCCGTTCCAAGCTGAATGGCACTTTTTCTGTTGATTCTTTTATCAGCATAAAACCCGATGTGGTAAAATGGTTTTTGACCGCTTCCAACTATTGGACTTTCATTAAAACCAGTGCGAAATAAAACATTGTATTTTAGAGGTTCTGTAAATTTTGATTTTACAAAAACGGTATCTTTTTTTATAGTTATAACTTCATCAAAAACATAATTCACACCCACATTTAAACAATAGGTATTTATACCACTATTAGGAGATTTTATTCTGCCATTAGAAAAATGAGTGAAGAGAAATCCCGATTGAAATCCGAAATTATCAATTACATTTTCTTTCTTATAATATAAACCAAGATTAATGTTTCCCATTACTTTTGATCCAAATGCCTTGTTTTTGCTATTTGTTTCTTTATCGTATGGATTAGAGGTAATTCCAATTCCTTGGGCTATTTTAAAACTTAGTTTTCTGTTTAAAAAATAAAAATTATAAAAAGCACCAACGGCAAAATTCTCTCCAAGTAATTCATTTTTGTAATCTTGATATAAAAAATAACCGCCATATTCAGGATAATTATACAAAGCATGCCAATCTTTATTACCATTTGTTTTTTGAGAAAAACTTACCAACAAACCATCTGGATGCCCCGTAATTAGTTGGTGTAAATCTGGGGAATGAGCCATAACATTTCCTCTAAAGTAATTTAAATCAATTGTATATGAATTCTCAAATTCTTGTGAAAAAGTTAAATTTGTAAATAGAATTATAGGCAACAGAATAAATAATTTCATTAATAAAAATAGTCCTAGAGGATTTTATTAGTACATTTATAGGTTTAAATTACAAATATGAAGATAATTACTCTATTTCTTATCAGTTTACTTTTTTTTGTTCCCAATAGCTTTTCTCAAACTCTAAAACTTCCTTATGTTTTTGAAAATAATTCTGAATATTTAGATTCTGAAATTTATATAGCATTAGTAGGAAAGTATGAAACAATGGGAGACGTATGGATGAATATGAGTACTAGTAATCTTATAAAAATGAATGCTGCTGACAACACCGTTTCAGGGCCCTCTTGGAGTTCTCCAGCAGAATGGAAATACCCTAATATTTTTATGAAACTAAGTGATATTCCTAATAAAACTATCCAAATACCTAAAGAATTATTTGCCAGTAGAATTTTTATTTCATTCAAATCACCAATGTATTTGCATTTTCTTAAAACAGGAGGATATGCTGGAGCCAATTTAAATTCCTCTAGCGATCCTAATGACGGAATTCGTTGGGAATTAATTGAACTTACATGGGGTGGTTCTGGACTTTTTACCAACACCAGTAGAGTTGATGCTTACCAATATCCTATGGGAATTGAAGTATATGGTTTTACAGGGTCAGTAAACTCAAGTTTAAACTATGAACAAAACTATGCAAATGCAATAGCTGGTGAAGGCATTCCAAAATACAGTAAAGTTGGAGAATTGTTATCACATAATGAAATTATGTCTTTGTGGGACACCTCAGTTTCTAATGAATATTTAGTTTGCAAAACTATAAAAACCAATTCATTGGATGGGAAGCCAATAATTGAGCAGCCTACAAAGCTACCGGTTTTTTCAAAAACGGCATTGGATTCTTACATCAATGACATTTGGAATACCTATTCATCAAAAGATTTGACAATAAATATTGGCGAAAATGGAGTCTGGGTTGGGAGAGTAACTGGTAATGCATTCAACTTTACTGATTCAAGAGATGGATCAATTGCAACTATTTATTCAAAACCAACGACTGCAAACGCAATTGATGGGTCTGGATCTATGGCCTATACCCCAGTAAATACAAGTACCAATAATGTTAAATATAATGAAGATTTAATGATTCAAGCTCAAATTTCAGCTGCAATAAATCGCCATGCTATTAATACTAATATAACTGGCTCAACTATACAATATACGCATGACTCCTCTTTATTTTTTAAAATAAAACCTTATAATGAATATGTTGCTTTTTTTCATAAAGATAATATAAGTTATGACTCTAAAACTTATGCTTTCGCCTATGATGATGTTGGAGATCATTCATCAACTATTCAATGTACTTATCCAACTAATGTAAAAGTAATAATTGGAGGATTAGTTGGCAAAAATGCTTCATTATCTAAAATTTCTATTATGCCTCAAATTACAAGTTTGAATCTAAATTCAACTCAAAAATTTTCAGCACAAGGATATGATGTTGATGACAATACATTTCCAACCAATATTATTTGGAGCATTACAAGTGGAAATGGCACAATAGCACCGAATGGATTATTTAGCCCAACACTTTCCGGCCCTGTAACTATTAAAGCAACTGACGGGTTAGTTAGTACTACATTATCATTTATGGTTGAAGACACAACACCCATTATTACTGATCCTTGTAATTCAGTTGCTACAAATGGACAATACAGCTATACGGTAACCAATACATCCAATCCAACTATTACATTTAAACCAACCATTTCAACAACTGGAAACAAAGTTTGTATCCTTTATTATAGTAAAAGTGCGACAGGTCCATTTAACGGATATAATGTAACCCCAAATGTACCTTATCAAATTAATGCAACACTTGGCGAAAAAATTTATTTTTATTACACTTATTCTTTAGCATCAGGCGGAGAAAACACAACTATAAACAAATTACATACTTTAACAATTGGGGGCTGTAATTCATTAAATATTTCAAATAATGCGTTTGCAGATAAAATTGTTGTTTATCCAAATCCTACAAATGGTCAAAATCTTAAAATTTTAGGTGAAATTGAAAAAGTTGAAATCTTAATATACTCTTTAATTGGTGGGTTAGTTAAAAGTAAAGTTATTAAAGACCAAAATGAACTATTAATAAATACCACAGATTTATCGAAAGGTTTGTACCTATTGAAGGTAATACAGAAAAATTCACGTCAAGTTAAAACATTTAAAATATACGTGAATTAATCTTTTTTTCAGATTTTAAAAACAAAGACACAATCAAATAAAATGGTGTCTTTGTTTCTAAAAAACTTTACTAGCTATTTTTCTAATATTTTCTGATTTCCCCATGGAGTAATAATGTAAAACTGGAACTCCTGCTGCTTTTAATTCTAATGATTGCTGAATTGCCCACTCAATTCCCACCTCTTTTATAGCTGCATTATTTTTACATTGATCGACCGCATTTATTAAGTCTTCGGGTAAATCTATTCGGAAAATTTGTGGTAACACCTGTAAATGTCGGTGTACAGCAATTGGTTTTATACCAGGAATAATTGGAACTGTTATTCCTATTTCTCTTGCTTTTTTTACAAAGTCAAAAAATTTAGTATTATCAAAAAACATTTGTGTAACCACATAATCTGCACCAGCATCTACTTTTTCCTTCAATCTTTTTAAGTCAGAAATTAAAGATGGTGACTCTAAATGCTTTTCAGGATAACCGGCAACACCAATACAAAAATCAGCTTTGTTATCTACATCTAATAGTCCATGAAGGTATTTCCCTTGATTAAGTTGGTAAATTTGAGTTACTAAATCTGTAGCATAATTATTTCCGCCTTCTTTAGGCACAAAAGATTGTTCATCTTTCATAGCGTCTCCTCGAAGCGCCATAACATTATCTATTCCTAAATAATGACAATCGACTAATAAATATTCTGTTTCTTCTTTTGTAAATCCACCGCAAAGTACATGAGGAACAGTATCTACATTATACTTATGTTTTATAGAAGCGCAAATACCAAGAGTACCAGGACGCATTCTAGTTAACTTTTTTTCTAATAAACCATTGCCTTTATTGACATATATATATTCTTCACGAGAAGTGGTTACGTCTATAAAAGGAGGTTTGAACTCCATTAAAGGATCGATATTGTCGTATAATTCTTGAATGCTTTTCCCTTTTTGTGGCGGTATAATTTCGAAGGAAAATAAGGTTTCTCCTTTAGCGTTTTCTATATGTTGTGTTACTTTCATTTTTTTTAGTTTATGGTTTATAGTTTATAGTTTGTTGTTGACTAACCATAAACAACAAACTGCAAACAATAAACTTTTTTAATCTGCTATGTTAGGATTCAACCATTTTATGGCCATATCAGTTGAAATATTTCTTCGTTTGGCATAATCAATTACTTGGTCTTCTTTTATTTTTCCAAGTCCGAAATACTTACTTTCTGGGTTTCCAAAATAGTATCCAGACACAGATGATGCTGGCCACATCGCCATACTTTCGGTCAAAGTTACACCAATTTCTTTTTCCACATTTAACAATTTCCAAATTGTTGGTTTTTCAAGATGGTCAGGACAAGCTGGATATCCTGGTGCTGGTCGAATTCCTTTGTATTCTTCATCAATCATTGCTTCGGCACTTAAAGCTTCCTCTTTAGAATAACCCCAAATTTCTTTACGGATTTTTTCGTGTAAATATTCAGCAAAGGCTTCAGCAAATCGATCAGCTAAAGCTTTTACCATTATGGAGTTATAATCATCTAAATCCTTTTCGAATTCAGCAGCCCATTCGTCAACACCAAAACCAGTGGTCACACAAAATGCACCCATATAATCGACGACTCCATTATCTTTTGGAGCAATGAAATCAGCTAATGCAATGTTTGGAGCTCCTTTAGTTTTTTGGGATTGTTGACGCAAGGTCAAGAATGTCTGCAATGGCTTTCCGTTTTCATCTGTCAATTCAATATCGTCATCGTTGATTTGATTGGCTGGGAAGATTCCATAAATTCCTTTAGCTTGCAATTTCTTTTCTTTCAAAATGACTTTCATCATTTCCTGAGCATCCGCAAAAACAGAAGTTGCTTGTTCACCCACAAGCTCATCGGTTAGAATCGCTGGATATTTTCCGAACAATTCCCATGTTCTAAAAAATGGTGTCCAATCGATATAAGGAACCAAAACATCTAAGTCTACTGCTATAACTTGCTCTCCAATTCTATTTGGTTTAACAGGAGTAAAATTTGCCCAATCTAATTGCAATTTATTTTTTCGTGCTTGTTCTATAGTCAAGAAATTCTTATCTCTAGAACGGTTCAGAAACGACTCTCTAAACAAATCATAATCTGCACGAATATCTTGAGTATATTTTTCTCTATTGTCGTCTAATAAATTTCCTGCAACAGTAACAGCTCTAGAAGCATCATTAACGTGTATAACCGTTTCCCTATATTGCGGTGCTATTTTTACTGCTGTATGTGCACGTGAAGTTGTTGCTCCTCCAATCATTATTGGAACTTTCATTCCTCGTTTATCTAATTCTTTAGCGAGGTAAACCATTTCATCTAATGACGGTGTAATCAAACCGCTCAAACCAATTATATCAACATTGTGCTCTACAGCAGCAGCAATTATTTTTTCAGGTGGAACCATTACACCAAGGTCGATGATTTCGTAATTATTACAAGCCAAAACTACCGAAACTATGTTTTTACCAATATCGTGTACATCACCTTTTACAGTAGCCATTAATATTTTTCCATTGCCTTGCTTGTCGCCAACTTGTTTAGACGCTTCAATAAAAGGCAACAAATAGGCAACTGCTTTTTTCATCACTCGAGCTGATTTTACTACTTGAGGTAAAAACATTTTTCCCGAACCAAACAAATCTCCTACCACATTCATACCAGCCATTAGATTGATTTCGATTACTTCAATTGGCTTTGAAGCAGCCAATCTAGCTTCTTCGACATCAATTTCTATAAAGGCGTCAACTCCTTTTACCAAGGAATGAGTGATTCGCTCTTGAACAGTTCCTGAACGCCATTCTTGAACTGCTTTATCATTACTTTTAACATCGCCTTTTACATTTTCTGCAAAGTCTAATAACCGCTCAGTAGCATCATCGCGGCGATCTAGAATTACATCTTCAACGTGTTCTAATAAATCTTTTGGAATTTCATCATAAATAGACAACATCTCTGGGTTTACAATTCCCATTGTCATTCCGTTTTTAATGGCATGGTACAAGAAAACCGAATGCATCGCTTCACGAACTGTGTCATTTCCTCTAAACGAAAACGAAACGTTACTCACTCCTCCACTGATGTGTGCATGAGGCAAATTTTCTCGAACCCATTTGGTTCCTCTAAAAAAATCTAAAGCATTCAAACGATGCTCCTCCATACCAGTTGCTACAGGAAATATATTTAAATCGAAAATAATATCTTGCGGCGGAAAATTTACTTTGTTGACCAAAATATCATAGGATCGTTGGCAAATTTCCACTCTTCGATCATAATTATCGGCTTGACCTACTTCGTCAAAAGCCATAACGATTACTGCAGCACCGTACCTTTTAATTAATTTGGCATGATGAATGAATTGCTCTTCTCCTTCTTTTAACGAAATGGAGTTCACTACACATTTTCCTTGAACGACTTTCAAGCCTGCCTCGATGATATCCCATTTCGAGCTATCAATCATGATAGGAACGCGTGATATATCGGGTTCGGCTGCAATTAAATTCAGAAATTTTGTCATAGCATATTGACCATCCAACATTCCTTCATCCATATTAATATCGATGATTTGCGCACCGCCTTCAACCTGCTCTTTTGCAATGCTTAATGCTTCCTCGTACTTTTCTTCCTTAACTAATCGAAGAAATTTTCTAGAACCTGTAACATTAGTACGTTCGCCAACGTTAACAAATACGCTTTCTGGCGTAATAATTAAGGGTTCTAATCCTGATAATACTAGGTTTCTTCTACTTTCTGCTTGTGCCATTTTTTATTTTTTTACTGCTAATTCACTCTTGTTTTGTGAATCATTAGTTATAATTTAGACACTAAATCGTGTCTGTTTATATTTACATCACCGCCGTCGAAACTCTCGGTTTATATTCCTTCGCAATATCAGCAATCAGTTTGATATGATTTGGGGTTGTTCCACAACAACCGCCTATTATGTTTACTAAATTATCTTCGAGATAGCTACGAATTTGGGCTTGCATTTGCTCCGGCGTTTCGTCGTATTCTCCAAAAGCGTTAGGCAAACCTGCGTTAGGATGCGCCGAAATATTGAACGAAGTGTTGTGCGACAAAGTTTGCAAATAGGGTTTTAACAAATCGGCACCAAGGGCACAATTAAATCCTACGCTCAACAACGGAATATGCGACACTGAAATCAAGAATGCTTCTACCGTTTGTCCAGAAAGCGTTCTTCCCGAAGCATCCGTAATCGTTCCTGAAACCATTATCGGAATATCGATATGGCGTTCGTCTTTAACTTCTTCAATGGCAAAAAGTGCTGCTTTGGCATTTAAAGTGTCAAAAATGGTTTCTACCAAAAGTAAATCTACACCACCATCAAGTAGCGCTTCGACTTGTTGTTTGTAAGCTATGCGTAAATCATCAAAAGTTACGGCTCTATATCCTGGATCGTTAACGTCTGGAGACATACTGGCCGTTCTGTTTGTTGGACCAATAGAACCCGCTACAAATCGAGGTTTATCAGGATTTTTAGCTGTAAACTCATCAGCGACTTCTCGAGCAATTTTAGCAGATTGATAGTTTAGTTCGTATACGTAGTCTTCTAGATGATAATCGGCCATCCCGATTGTTGTACCTGAAAAAGTATTAGTTTCAACTATATCAGCACCAGCTTCATAATAAGCGGCATGAACGTCCTTTATGGCTTGTGGTTGTGTTAATGATAATAAATCGTTGTTGCCCTTTAGAGAATGTGGAAAATCTTTGAATTGTACTCCACGAAAATCTTCTTCCGAAAAATTATAACGTTGCAACATCGTTCCCATTGCCCCATCGAGGACGAGAATTCTTTTTTGTATCGCTTCTTGAATTGTTGACATAGTTATTTATGAAAATCTCACTTAGAGATGTATTTTTAAATTCGAATTGCAAAGTAACGCAATAGCCTTACCACTTGCAAATGATAAGGCTATTTTGATAGTATATACTAACTTAAATTTTTAGGTTATTGCCTTTACCACTGCTTTTGGAGCTTCTTTACGGGTTCCGTCAAATCCGTCAACACCAGAAACAGTTGTATATTTCATAACATATTTTTTACCTGGATTGATAATTTGATACGCCGCTTGACACATTAAAGTAGCTTCATGAAATCCGCAAAGAATCAATTTCAACTTTCCAGGATACGTATTTACATCTCCAATGGCAAAAATTCCCGGAATATTGGTTTGATAATCTAAAGCATTATTTACTTTAATCGCATTTTTCTCAATTTCAAGACCCCAGTCACCTATAGGCCCTAATTTTGGTGTAAGTCCAAAAAGTGGAATAAAATAATCTGTCGGAATATTTCTATGCGCGCCTTCTATATCTACATCAACAGATTCTAAATGTTCAGCTCCGTTTAACCCAACAACTTCTCCTGGAGTAATCATTTTTATTTTTCCAGCATTTTTTAATTCTTGTACTTTTTCTACAGAATCTAAAGCACCTCTAAATTCATTTCTTCTATGTATCAAAGTTACTTCAGTTGCAACATTAGACAAGAAAATACTCCAATCTAAGGCAGAATCTCCACCGCCTGCAATTACAACTTTTTTGTCTCTGAATTTTTCTGGATTTTTAATGAAATATTTAATCCCTTTGTCTTCATAGAACTCTATATCTTCAATTAATGGTTTTCTTGGTTCAAAACTTCCTAAACCACCAGCGATAGCAACAACAGGAGCGTGAAATTTTTTACCTTTATTTGAGGTTACAATAAAAGTTCCATCTTCTTGTTTTTGGATCGTTTCTGCACGTTCTCCTAGTGTAAATCCTGGTTCAAACTGTTTAATTTGTTCCATTAAATTATTAACCAAATCTCCTGCCAATATATCTGGAAATCCCGGAATATCATAAATTGGTTTTTTGGGATATAATTCTGATAATTGTCCACCTGGTTGTGGCAATGCATCTAAAATGTGACATTTTAATTTTAATAATCCTGCTTCAAAAACGGCAAATAAACCTGTTGGTCCTGCCCCTATTATAAGTATGTCTGTTTTAACCATCTTTCTATTCTTTACTATTTATGCTTCTTTATTTTTTAATGCTTCTGTAATTTCATTCATTTTTTGGACTTTCTCTTCAAAATTTCCTTTTAAAGTTTTACGATATTCATTAAGGTTTTCTACCATTTTATTGATGTCTTCTGGAATAATTTCTTCAAAAAATTCTCTTAACCTTTTTGCGGTTGTTGGCGATTTTCCGTTAGTAGAAATGGCTATTTTTACATTTCCTTTAGTTACAATTCCTCCCAAATAATAATCGCATAATGGTGGAGTATCTGCTATATTGCAAATCAGATACCTCTTTCTAGATAAATCGTAAACTCTTTTGTTTACTTTTAAATCATCGGTGCATGCTATAACCATATTGCGTTTGCGAAGCATCCAGCGATTAAACTTTTTATACGTCAATTTTACTGAAGGATGTTTTTGTGCTAAAGCTTCTAATTCTGGTAAAAACTTTGGTGCCACCACCTCTACATTTGCATTTGGACTGGATTTTAGCATAAACGATAACTTTTCTAAACCCACATTACCTCCACCTACAATAAGTACATTGAGGTTGTGTAACTTTAAAAAAATTGGATATAACTCGTTTCTTTCCACTATATTTTAGCTAAATCTTTGGCTCTATATTCTTCAATTGTATCAAAAAAGGCAATTCCTTCTTGAATATACTTTTGTGCAAACTCTTTAATTGGTTCGTTTTCTTTTATTTGATATACTATACTTGCAAATGTGGCATTCAACTCTATTTTATTAGTTGCTGTAAATACGGTATCAAACAAATCGATAATCCCAGCGTGGTGGTTTGTTTTTTGGTTTTCAGCTAATAATAAAGCTTTAGCACCATTTACAAATCCTGCATAAGCCAAGTAAATAGCATCTGACCATTTCTCTTCTTGAAAAGCTTCTTGCGCAAATGTTAATTTGTCTTTAGCCTCATAAATTAAAGTAGCTACTAAATCAATTACTACTCCGGCGCATTCTCCTACTCCAACAGCTTTTACGTAGTTGTCTGCATTTCCCCAATCTATAAAATCGGCTTCGGTTAAATTAGTTACATCAGCTAAAGGTTTCAAGAATTCATAAAAATATTTTTCACCTTTGGCATCATAATAATTCAAGAACGATTGTCCGTTAGCATTTGCTTCAAAATCATTTAAAATGAGACGTAAAGCATCAGGTCCGCGACGACTTGGAATTTTGATTACTTTGTCTGAAAAACGTCCTTCTCCGTTTCCTAAATTTCCACCACCTAAAAGTACCTGTAAAGCTGGCGCTACTAGTTTTCCTGAATTGATTGACATTCCTTGAAAACCAATTTCTGCCATATTATGTTGTCCGCAAGCGTTCATACAACCACTAATTTTAATAGTGATTTCGCTATTGTTTGCATACTTTGGATACTCTGCCGCAAGCACTCTTTCTAATTCATCTGCAATTCCTGTGCTACTGGCAATACCTAAATTACAAGTGTCGGTTCCTGGACAAGCGGTAATGTCAGCAGTACTATTATACCCTAAAGTTACAAAATCTAACTTGGCCAATTCTTGATAGAAAAATGGTAAGTCTTCTTCTTTTACGTGACGAATTAATATGTTTTGTCTTAATGTAAAACGCAATTCATTTGTAGCATAATTTTTAATTAAATAAGCCAATTGTCTAGCGTTGTCTAAATAAAAATCGCCTAAAGCAATTTTAATTCCTATGGCTACATAACCCTTTTGTTTTTGGGCAATTACGTTTGATTTTTTCCAAGCTTCAAATGCCTGTACATCATCAATAACTACTTTTGGTGCTGCTTGTAATGGTTCTGGGATTTCTCCTTCAAAAGCAGTAGGATCAATCTCTACCGTTTGGTATGATAATGCTTTTTTCTCTTCTTCAACCAATCGTAAAAACTCGTCTTTACCAATTTCTTTGATTAAGAATTTCATACGAGCTTTTAGACGTTTTGCTCTTTCGCCATAACGATCAAATATTCTAAGAATTCCTTCGGTTGTTGGAATTATTTGATTCGCAGGAACAAACTCCGATAACAATTCTGCATGGTGAGGTTGTGAACCTAATCCTCCTCCTAGCATAACTTTAAATCCTCTTTCACCATTTACTATTTTTGGAATAAATCCTAAATCGTGTAAATAACTCAACGCTGTATCTTTATCCGATGATGAAAATGACATTTTAAATTTACGTCCCATTTCCTGACACACTGGATTTCTCAAGAAAAACTGAAATAATGCGTGTGCGTAAGGCGACACATCAAAAGGTTCATCGGGATCTATACCAGCGGTTTCGCTAGCGGTTATATTTCGTACGGTGTTTCCACAAGCTTCTCTCAAGGTGACATCATCTTTTTCTAACTCTGCCCAAAGTTGCGGTGTTCTATCTAAGCTTACATAGTGAATTTGAATATCCTGACGTGTTGTAATATGCAAACGTCCTGTTGAATATTCCTCAGAAACTTTACAAATACGAGTTAATTGTTCGCTTGTTACTTTACCAAAAGGCAATTTAATACGAATCATTTGCACGCCTTCCTGACGCTGACCGTAAACACCACGAGCTAAACGCAGACTACGAAAACGTTCATCATCGATTTTACCATCACGGAATAAAGCAATTTTTCTTTCTAAATCGATAATATCCTTTTGTACTATCGGATTTTCTATTTCTGTTTGAAAACTTTCCATTTCTATTGTTTTTGGTTTATAGTTTGTGGATGAATCCTTTGCTATACAACAAACTAATAACTATTTTATAAATCCTACTCCTGCAGTTGTGTTTGTTGCAGCATCAATTAATATAAATGCACCATTTGATTTGTTATCAGTATAAGCATCAAAATAAATGGCTTTACTTAATTTAATGGATACTTCTCCTATTTCGTTAATTGTCAATTGAGAGGCAGGAGTTTTTCCTGAATAATCGGTAGCAATAACATTTTTTACGCTATCAATTTTGGCCAAAACCCTATTAGTGTTGTGCTGAACAAAATACTTTGCTCCTGCTACTAATTTTTTGCTATCCATCCAACAAACAGTTGTTGTGATGTCTTTTTCTACTTTTGGAAGTTCGGTTGATTTTACAATCATATCGCCTCTTGTCACATTGATATCATTTTCTAATTCAATGGTGATTGAAGAACCAGCTGTAGCTTCATCAAATTGCTTATCAAAAAAGTGAATGTTCGTTACTTTAGATTCTGTTAATGAAGGAAGAACTGTCACAGCATCACCAACCTTAATGGAGTTTCCGTATAATTTTCCGGCATATCCTCTAAAATCATGATATTCTTCTGTTTTTGGACGAATAACGGTTTGAACAGGAAAACGTGCAATTCCGTTTTCGTAAATATCATTTGGTTCAAGATTTTCTAAATGTTCTAAAACAGTTTGCCCAGTGTACCATGGCATATTCTCAGACTTATCAGCAACATTTCCACCATTAATAGCACTTAGCGGAATGTAACTTACGTTTTGCTCTTTGAAAGCACTTTTTGCGTTTAAAGCTTGGAAATCTGTTTTGATTTTATTGAAAACTTCTTCTGAATAATCAACTAAATCCATTTTATTAATGGCTACAATCACATCTTTTACTCTTAATAAATTATTGATAAAAAAGTGACGGTACGTTTGCTCAATTACTCCTTTACGCGCATCGATTAAAATGATAGATACTTGTGAAGTCGAAGCTCCTGTAACCATGTTACGTGTATACTCTACGTGACCTGGAGTATCTGCAATGATGTAACTTTTTTTGGCAGTCGAAAAATAGATATGTGCTACATCTATAGTAATTCCTTGTTCTCTCTCAGCAACTAAACCATCGGTGGCTAAAGAAAAATCAAGATAATCATATCCTTTTTGCTTGCTACTCTTTTCTATTGCTTCAATTTTATCTGTAGTCAATGATTTCGTATCGTATAATAATCTTCCGATTAAAGTACTTTTCCCATCATCTACACTTCCTGCTGTTGCTATTTTTAAAACTTCCATTCTTATTTTTTGTTTAAAGTTTAAAAGTTTAAGGTTTCACGTTTTGAAAACTTCACTTATAAACTTCTTATTTTTTTATACTTACTTCTTAAATTTCTAAAAATTAAATTCTAAAAATACCCTTGCTGTTTTCTTTTTTCCATGGCAGCTTCTGAACGTTTATCGTCTATTCTTGCTCCTCTTTCAGAAATTGTCGAAGAACGAATCTCTCCCACTACCTCTTGAATTGTTGCCGCATAGGATTCAACTGCTGCTGTACAACTCATATCTCCAACAGTTCTAAAACGAACTATTCTTTCTTCAATTTGTTCATCTTCTTCTTGGTAAACAAAAGGAGAATGTGACCATATTAACCCATCTCTTAAAAAAACTTTGCGCTTGTGCGAAAAGTATATTGATGGAATTTCTATTTGTTCTTGTTCGATATAACTCCAAACATCTAATTCTGTCCAGTTTGAAATGGGAAATACACGCACGTTTTGACCATTTTCAATCTTTCCGTTGAGTAAATCAAACAATTCAGGTCGTTGGTTTTTTTCATCCCACTGACCAAAATCGTCACGAACAGAAAAGATACGTTCTTTGGCTCTTGCTTTCTCTTCATCACGACGAGCTCCTCCTATACAAGCATCAAATTTAAATTCTTCAATAGCGTCTAATAAAGTAGTCGTTTGAAGTGTATTTCTACTAGAATACTTTCCTGTTTCTTCCACTACTTTTCCTTCATCGATAGCATCTTGCACATTACGAACAATCAATTCTAATCCTAATTCAGCTACTAATTTATCTCTGAATTCGATTGTTTCAGGGAAATTATGACCTGTATCAACATGCAACAGAGGAAAAGGAATTTTTGCAGGAAAAAATGCTTTTTGTGCTAAACGCACCAAAGTTATTGAATCTTTTCCCCCAGAAAAAAGTAAAACGGGTTTGTCGAATTGAGAAATTACTTCTCTGAATATATAAATTGCTTCGCTTTCTAAAGCATTTGTTTTTAATATTGAACTCATTTTTATTTTTTTAAAAGTTTAAAATTTAAAGTTTCAGGTTGTTGTGACCTCCACTAAAAATCTCTTAACTATTATTATTTTTTCTTTTCTCTTTATTCTAACTTCTTTCTTCTATTTTTGGTGTAAACCACATTCTTTATGACTTGATTCCCAAGACCATCGTCCGGCTCTAATATCTTCTCCTTCGGCAATAGCTCTAGTGCACGGAGCACAACCTATACTTACAAATCCTTTTTTGTGTAAAGTGTTTTGAGGCACATTGTTGTCATCAATATATTTTTGAACTTCTTCAAGACTCCATTTTAGCAACGGATTAAACTTAATGATATTGAAATGAGCATCGTATTCAAAAGCCGACAAATCACTTCGATTCTCCGATTGCTCTGCACGAAGTCCTGTAATCCAAATTTCATATCCTTTTAAGGCCTTTGTTAATGGAACTACTTTGCGGATAAAACAACATTCTTTTCTGTTCTCTACCGATTCGTAAAAGCTGTTTGGCCCTTTTGTATTTAATAAATTTTCTACATCGGCGGTTTCAGGAAAATACGTTTTAATACCTACTTTATACTTTTTTTCTGTTTTATGAAAAACATCGTAGGTTTCTTGAAACAATCTTCCTGTATCTAATGTAAAAACAGTAATTGGCAAATTGTTTTTAGCAATTAAAGCGGTAATCACTTGATCTTCTTGCCCGAAAGAAGTCGAAAAAACCACTTTATCTTTGTACTCATTAGCTAAAAAAGATAATGTTTCCTCGATAGAGAAATCCTTTGTTTTATCTAATAAATTATTTACTATAGCTGTACTCATTATACTAATTTAGATAAGGTTCTTAAACTCAAAATGATTATCAATATTCCAACAATAATCATCATTGGTTTTCTTTGAATTTTATTTACAAGATAGGCTGCCAATGGTGCAGCAATTACTCCTCCTAAAATTAAACCAATAATTACTTGCCACCCATGAATGCCTCCAAAAAGCATAAAAGTAATTCCGCTGGCAAAAGAAACCGCAAATTCAGCAGCATTTACAGACCCAATTGTATAACGAGGATTTCGGCCTCTACCGAGTAATGTAGAGGTAACAATCGGCCCCCAACCACCGCCACCAACTGAATCCATAAAACCTCCAAAAGAAGCTAAGATTCCCAAACGTTTGGTTTTCTTTTTTACAATATTTTTTTGAATCGCTTTCCTAATAATAATGACAGCCAAAATCATCATATACACAGCAATAAAGGGCTTTATAACATCGCCATCAATAACATCTGACAACAAGTAGGCTCCCGTAATAGAACCCAAAACACCTGGTATTAATAAATGACGAACTAATTTTTTATTAATATTTCCAAAACGATGATGTGAAATTGCTGATGCACCTGTAGTAAACATCTCAGCAACGTGAACTCCTGTACTACTAATTACTGGCGGAACTCCATAAGCTAATAAAAATGAGGTTGATGTTGCTCCATAGCCCATTCCTAAAGTTCCGTCGACTAATTGAGCAAAAACACCAATACAGAAAAAAACTAAAAATTCTTTATCAAATCCTGCAACAAATCCTGCCCACGAAAAATCATCGTAATGTTTATATACTAAAATTGAAATTAATCCTAATATCAAAGAAACAGGCACAATAACCCAAAGTCGTTTTGCAAAATCACTATTTTGAATAGTTCCAACAGAATTATTGACAAATCGTTTAATCATAATTATAATTTTTATTAAAATCTACTACCCTATCGGAATGATAGATTAAAGCACAAAAGTAATATTTTTATATAAACTACAAAACTTTATTTTATAAATTATTTGTTAAAATGCGATATCTGCGAGAGAATTGTTTTCGAGTATCTTTAAAGTATTATCACGAACTTCTATCATTAGCTTTCGAACGGCACAAAGTGCTTCATCAGAACAATCGTCACATTTTTCATAAAAATTATGACTCGCGCAAGGCAACAAAGCAATTGGTCCTTCAAGAATGCGATAAACAATAGCCATGTTTATTTCTTTAGGATCTTTAATTAAGTAATAACCGCCACCTTTTCCTTTTTTTGCTCCTAAAAATCCTGAATGGCGCAAAAGCAACAAAATGCTTTCTAAAAACTTTAAAGAAATGTGTTCTGCCTTTGCTATTTCAGCAATTTGAACTGGAGTTTGATTTTCTTGGCGTGCCAAAAAAGTCAATGCTTTTATTCCGTATTTTGTTTTCTTTGAAAGCATAATTGGTTTTAGATTGCTGATTGACGATTACTGATTTCTGATTTAAAATAATCCAAAATCAATATATCTTATTAGTAATTACAAACTTAGGTTTTTGAATTGAAAAATAATTAAGATTACAAATATTCTTGTTTTAGAAATATAAAATAGATAATGAACTTTCTAAAATCCTAAGCCAAAGCTTGCTTTAAATCGTCAATAACATCTTTTACAGTTTCTAAACCTACTGAAATTCTCACTAAACCATCGGTAATACTTACTGCCAACCTTTCTTCAACAGATAACTTACTATGCGTTGTAGAGGCTGGATGTGTAACAATTGTTCTTGTATCACCTAAATTTGCTGAAAGCGAACATAATTTTATGTTATTCAAGAATTTTCTTCCAGCTTCAATTCCGCCTTTAATCTCAAAAGCAACAATATTTCCTCCCAAACTCATTTGCTTTTTGGCAATTTCATATTGTGGATGCGATTTCAAAAACGGATATTTTACAGTATTAACATTAGGATGTGCTTCTAAAAACTCGGCAACTTTAAAAGCATTCTCACAATGCCTGTCTAAACGAACCGCTAAAGTTTCTAAACTTTTAGATAAAACCCATGCATTAAATGGTGACAAAGCTGGCCCAGTGTTTCTTGAAAACAAATATATTTCACGAATTAAATCTTCTCTACCTACTGTAACTCCTCCCAAAACACGACCTTGACCGTCAATTAATTTTGTAGCAGAATGAATTACTAAATGTGCGCCAAATTTTATTGGTTGCTGAATGTAGGGTGTTGCAAAACAGTTATCGATAATTAAAATCAGATTGTGTTTTTTAGCAATTGCTCCCAGTAATTCTAAATCGATAATATCAATGGCTGGATTTGTAGGCGATTCTGCATACAAAATTTTAGTATTGGGTTGAATACAACTCTCAATAGTTTCGGGTTTATTGATATCGAAATAAGTGGTTTGAATATTCCATTTTGGAAAATAATTTACAAATAAAGCATGAGTCGAACCAAAAACACTTCCCGCAGAAACAATATGATCACCAGCGTTTAGCAAAGCCGCAAAAGTAGAATATACCGCAGCCATTCCTGTTGCAAAAGCATAACCGGCTTCTGCTCCTTCCATTTTACAAATTTTATCTACAAATTCAGTAGTATTTGGATTGCTAAAACGGCTGTAAATGTTGCGCTCTTTCTCTTCGGTAAAAGAAGCTCGCATATCCTCAGCATCTTCAAATACAAAACTTGATGTTAAATATAAAGGCACTGAGTGTTCTTGAAATTTTGTTCTTTCTAATTGTGTTCGTATGGCTTGGGTTTCAAAACCGTATTCTGAATCGTTCATTTTTTGTTTATTGTTTGTTGTTTTTAGTTTATAGTTGTTGGATTTAAATTTTGGCTAATTCCAAACCATTCAAAACTACTTTATAATGTATAGTTGCTGTTGGTTCTAAAGTTTTAGAAACCGAGCAATATTTTTCGAAAGACAATTGTGCTGCTTTTGCCGCTTTATCCCCTTTTATGTTACCTTCCAAATAAAAAACTACGTAAATATCTTTGAATGGTTTTGCCTCTCCAACTTGAACCCGTTCTCCTTCTACCTCAGCTTTAAAAGAAGCGATTTCTTGACGTTGTTTTTTTAAAATTGAAATCATATCGATTCCGCTGCAACCTGCAACTCCCATTAATACTAATTCCATTGGACTTGGCCCCATATCATTTCCACCAAAATCGGGTCTAGCATCTACATTTACTATGTGTCCTCGATCGTTTTTTAGTTCGAAGTGAAAGTTTTCATTTACTCTGTTTAATGTAATTTTCATTTTATATTTAATTTAAATCTGAAATCAAAAATCTCAATTCTACAATCTGAAATCCCTACCCTTTATCGGATAATCTTAAAATATCGCCAAAAACACCACGAGCTGTAACTGCCGATCCTGCTCCTGCTCCCTGAATTACTATTGGCCTGTCACCATAAGATTCTGTATAAATTTCGAAGAACGAATCAGAACCTTTTAATCCGCCCAAAGCAGTATCTGATGGCACTGAAACTAGTTTTACTTCAAGATTTCCTTTCTCGTTTTGCAAATTACCTGATAATTCGCCTATATATCTCAATACGTGATTTGGTTTTTGTTCTGCTTTTATTTTGCTATAAATTGCATCAAACTCGGTCAATTTATATAGAAAATCTGTTACATTTCCTTGACGCAAATGCTCTGGAATTAAATTTTGAATATTTATTTCTTCAAACTCATTTTGCAAATCTAATTCTCTTGCCAGAATCAATAATTTTCTACCTACATCATTGCCACAAAGGTCTTCTCTGGGGTCGGGTTCGGTGTAGCCATTGTCGATTGCTTCTTTCAGAATTTCGCTAAACGGAACGTCTTTAGCAGAAAAATTATTGAATAAATAACTCAGAGTCCCTGAGAAAACTCCTTTTATTTTAGTTATGTTTTCACCTGAAAGATGCAATAATTTTATAGTATCGATTAATGGCAATCCGGCACCAACATTAGTCTCGTATAGATATGTTTTTTGATTGTCTTCTAATACTTTTCGCAATTGTTTGTAAAAAGCATAACTCAAGGTGTTTGCAACTTTATTTGAGGAAACTAAATCGAAACTATTCTCTACCAACTTGATGTAATTCTCCACAAAAATAGCACTTGCAGTATTATCAATTGCAATTAAATTCTCCAAATTATGTTCATTTACAAAAGCTATAACGTCGTTAATTGTATAAGAACTTCCATTGGTTTGAATTTCATTTCTCCAATTGGTAGAAACCCCATTTTTATTTAACAAAAGGCTTTTAGAATTTGCAATGGCAAAAACATTTAACTTAATTCCTTTTCTATTTTCAATGGCAGCAGCCGACTCTAAAAGTTGATTGACTAAGGTGCCTCCTACTAATCCGTGACCGAAAATGGCAATATTTATTTTTTTAGAAACACCAAAAATCTCACCGTGAATTACATTCAACGCTTTGTTAAGTTCCGATTTTTTTACTACTAAACTCACGTTCTTTCCAGTAACCGTATTGTTGAAAAGTATTGGAATTATTTTATTTTTGATAAGCGCAGTATATGGTTTATGAAACGTACTTAAATCCTGACCAATAATCGAAATTACTGCTACATTATCGGTAACGGTTATTTTATTGACATCTTTAGAATAAAAATCATTTTCGAATTCTTTTTCTAACTCAATCATGGCTTTAGTAGCCTTATCAGCAGATACAACCAGACCAATTCCTCGCTCTGATGAGCCTTGCGAAATAATACTTACACTTATATTATGGTCGCCCATAACTTTAAAAATACGAGCATCAACTCCTGTTTTTCCTAATAATCCTCGCCCTTCAAGATTTACAAGCGAGACATTATCTAAAACTGAAAGCGATTTAATTCCTTCTTTATTTGAATTTGATGTGATTAAAGTTCCATCATTATCATTGTTAAAAGTGTTTAAAATTCGTAAAGGAATATTTTTCTCTAATAATGGAATAATTGTTTTAGCATGCAAAATCGTAGCTCCAAAATTGGCTAATTCGTTGGCTTCATTAAAAGATAAATGATCTATTTTTTTTGCATCTAAAACTAAATCTGGATTGGCAGTATAAATGCCATCAACATGTGTATAATTTTGAAGCTCCGATGCATTTAGGTAATTGGCTATTAACGAAGCAGTATAATTGCTTCCATTTTTTCCTAAAGTAGTGGTTTCGCTTTTATTATTCGACCCAATAAAACCTGTAATTATATTAACCGAATCTTTATTCTCTTTAAAATACTGAACAATATTTTTCTTTGAAACTTGATCTAAAGGCTGCGCATCGCCAAACTTTGAATCGGTTATTATAAGCTCTCTAGTATCGGTAAAGTTAGCATTAATCCCTTTTTTTATTAAAACTGCGGTAATTAATTTGGCAGCCAATAATTCGCCTTGCGATAACACCTGATCTTTTATTTTATCGCTATAATCGCCTATCAAACTTACTCCTTCAAAAAGCTTATCTAATTTTTCGAATTCTTCAGACAAATCTACATCCTTGTATTCCTCTTTTTGATATTCTTTAAAACTTTGTAATAAAGGCTTGTAGTTTCCGTTTTTAGCAGCTATTGTTAAAATATCTTCTAATTCATCTGTTGCATTTCCTCTTGCAGAAACAACTACAGCAATATTTTCACCTTTATTTTTCTTGTCAATAATAATATCTAAAACTTTGTTTATTCCTTCACCGTTGGCTAATGACTTGCCTCCGAATTTCAATATTTTCATTTGTTTGTCTTTTTTATTTTTAAAAACAACTTCTAATAAATTGTCTAATTGATCATATTCCATTAAAAAGGCGTCATGACCGTGTTGTGAGTCTATTTCGCTATAAAAAACATTTTCTTTAAACTTTTTAATTTCTTGATAGGTTTCACGATTTTCATTAGCTGTAAAAAAGAGATCTGAATTGATTCCGATGATGTAAATATTAGCATCTACTTCAGTGATTATCGATTCGAAAGAAATTCTGTTTCGAGTAATATCAATGGTTTTAAGCAATTGATTCATCATTTTATAGGCTGAGAGTTGAAATCTTTTTTGCAACTTTTCACCATGATGATTTAACCAACTTTCTACTTTAAACGTTTCAAGCTGATCGCTGGTATTTCGCTGAAATTTTTCCTTAAATGATTCAGGAGTTCTATAACACAACATGGCGTGAATCCTAGCATCTTCAATAGGCTTACGCGAATTATTGAGGATTTGTTCTTGCAAATAGCAATTAGCAATTAACCAATCTGTCGATTTCCAATCGGTTGCTATAGGAATTAAATTCTCAGTTATTTTGGGTGCTAGTGCTACCATTTCCCAAGCAATCCCTCCTCCAACGGAACCTCCAATAAGTGCAAACAATCGCTTTACTTGTAAAAACTGAAGTCCTTCAAGAAACATTCTGGCAATATCTCGAGTATTAAAATCTAAATAATTATCAATTATATGACCATCAAAACCATTTCCTGGAACATCAAATGATACAATAGTATATTTGCTAATATCTATGGTTTTGTCAATTCCTATCAAATCATTCCACCAACCGTTTTCACCTACTACTTGGGAATTTCCAGTTAATGCATGATTTACAACTATTATTGGTACCGAATTCAATTCAGGTCCAAATACTTGATAGCTTAGATTTATTATAGGACAAAACACACCACTTTCTGTGACAAAATTTTGTAAAACTATATTTTTAGGTTTATAATCCAATTTCAAATCTTTATTGTTTGATGATTTGTATTTGGAAATATTAAAAAGAAAGTTCGAATTGAATTAGAAGACTTCTTGTTGTTATCTGTCCATAAAAAATGGTAGAATGCAGCACCTTCTTCGTTAACCGAAGGGTTGCTAAGGCTTCATCGGGTCTAATCCCTCTGCCTTTCTTTATAACATTTCAATACGGTAATGAACTTAACAGTGCAAATTTACTACTATTTTTTTAATCATACAAATTTTTAGTCTAATAGATTTTACTGATAAGAATTATTAAGAACAACATTGAATTTGAAGATAAAATAAGGTTTATAATTAAAATCAAAAAAATAGTCAGGTATAATTTGCAATTCAAAATGGTTTCATACATTTGCAACCGAATACAAGAGGAAAAATTTGAACTGATTGCAACCTCTTCATAATGACTTAAATTCATTATGGGTACTGAAAAATTTCAGTAGTAAAAATGCTAAAGCAGAAATTCTACTTTAGTCTTTTTAAGCAATTGTTTTTCTCGTTTAATTTTTAAAAACTATAATTATTATGGCTTATTTATTTACGTCAGAATCTGTAAGTGAAGGACACCCAGACAAAGTTGCAGATCAAATTTCGGATGCTTTAATTGATAACTTTTTAGCATTTGATGCTGACTCAAAAGTTGCGTGTGAAACATTAGTTACTACGGGTCAAGTGATTTTGGCGGGTGAGGTAAAATCAAACACTTACTTAGATGTTCAACAAATTGCACGTGAGGTTATTCGTAAAATTGGATATACTAAAAGTGAGTACATGTTTGAAGCCAATTCTTGTGGAATACTTTCAGCTATTCACGAACAATCTGCAGATATTAACCAAGGAGTAGATCGAAAAACCCCAGAAGAGCAAGGAGCTGGCGACCAAGGAATGATGTTTGGTTATGCTACCAATGAGACAGAAAATTACATGCCGTTGGCTTTAGATTTATCACATAAATTATTGCAAGAATTGGCAATTTTACGTCGTGAAAATAAAGAAATAACCTATTTACGTCCTGACGCTAAATCTCAAGTAACTTTGGAGTATAGTGATGATAACCAACCAACTCGTATTGATGCTATTGTGATTTCTACTCAACATGACGATTTTGATGATGAAGCAATTATGCTTGCTAAAATCAAAAAAGATATTGTTGAAATTTTGATTCCTCGAATCATAGCAAAAAATCCTAAACATGCCCATTTATTTAATGAAAAAATTCAATACCATATCAATCCTACTGGGAAATTTGTAATTGGAGGCCCTCATGGCGATACCGGTTTAACAGGAAGAAAAATTATTGTAGATACATATGGCGGAAAAGGGGCTCATGGTGGTGGCGCATTTTCTGGAAAAGATCCAAGTAAAGTAGATCGAAGTGCTGCTTATGCTACTCGTCATATTGCCAAAAACTTAGTTGCAGCTGGAGTCGCTTCAGAAATTTTAGTACAAGTATCCTATGCAATTGGAGTTGCAAAACCTATGGGGATTTTTATTGATACTTACGGAACATCAAAAGTAAATTTAACTAATGGAGAAATTGCGAAAAAAGTTGAGGCTATTTTTGATATGCGTCCCTACTTTATTGAGCAACGTTTGAAATTGAGAAACCCAATTTACAGTGAAACTGCAGCTTACGGCCATATGGGACGTACTCCAGAAACAATAACAAAAACATTCTCTGCTCCCGGCGGAAATGAAAAAACTGTAACGGTTGAATTATTTACTTGGGAAAAACTAGATTTTGTAGAGCAAGTAAAAACTGCTTTTGGAATATAATTAATTGAAATGACTAGTTCTAAATAATAGAAAATGATTATTTTAGAACTAGTCAAATTTAATTCTTCTAAAAAGAAACTTTAAATTAAAATTTTCAAAAAATATATATTTAATTTACCTTTATAAGATTCTATCTTTCAAAATTGATATTCGGCAAAGGTTTTGGACGATTTTTATCATTGGCTAAATACCAACTAGTTCTGTACATCCATTCGGTCATTTTATGCAATTTGGCATAGTCTATGTTTTCTGCCTCATCCATAGGAGTATGATATTGGCTGTGCAAAACACTCGTAAAGAAAACACTTGGGATTCCTTTTCTTGCATAGGGCAAGTGATCAGATCTAAAAAAGAAAACTTCAGGATGTTCAGGCCTATCCCAAAGTTTATCCAATTCGAATTTTGGACCATCATCATTCGCTTGTTTTGCAATACGTACTAAATCTGAAGACGTTTCATGAGGCGATGTAGAACCTAATAATGCCGCTTGATTCACATTATTTCTACCTATCATGTCTCCGTTTAATACTGCAACTATTTCTTTTTCAGGAACTACAGGGTGTGAAGCATGCCAACGAGATCCTAGTAAGCCACGCTCTTCTGCACCATGAAACACAAACAAAATTGATCTTTTTCCTGGCTGTTTTTTATAGGCTCTTGCCATGGCTAACATGGCAACACAAGTACTAGCATTATCGTCTGCACCGTTATAAATAGAATCCTGATCGTATTTTTGTCGCACGCCATCATGATCTTGATGTCCACTAATTAAAACGAACTCCTTTTTTAAAACAGGATCTGTTCCTTCTATTTTGCCAATAACATTTACCGAAGGATATTGATAGGATGCTACATGAACTTCGGATTTTAAAAAATCTTTAGTGTTTTTGATAAAATCTAATTCTGAATTATGCAACCAAAAAACGGGCATAGCGGCAACTACCGCATCTCTAACACCAGTGATACCATATATACCACGAGACATCTGAGGCGTTACAGCATCCCAACTTTTCTCACCTTGTTCATCTGCAATAATAATTAAAGCGGATGCTCCTTTTTTTACTACAGTTTCATAAAACTTGTTGCGTACATAGCCTGGATACCGTCTTTCAAATAAAGAAATATCATTTAAAATACCATCTTGAGATGCTTGTATTGCCACAACTTTTCCTTTTAAATCTATACTCTCTAAATTTGATAAAGCAGTATTTTCTACAAAAAGAATTGGAGCATTGACCTTAGACGGATTGGTCTCTGAAATCAATACCTCTTTCCATAATTCATAACTTTTAGAACCAACAGTTACGAAAGTTGAAGGTGACACTTGATGCCGATGTAAATTGAAATATTGAAAAAATGTCCCATCGTCTCCTGCAGGTTTCATTCCAGCCTCCTTAGCTTTATTAGCCAACCACATAGAAACTTTAAGCTCATCTAAAGTTCCTGCCTCTCGTCCATTAAAATGATTCCCAGACATTTCAAACATATCAGTTCGCAAATCTTTAGTGGAAATTGCAGCAATTAAAGGTTTTTTTATTACTTGTGAAAAAACGCTATTTACTATAAAAATTGAAATCAAAAATGAGACACCTAATTTACTTTTCATCACTTAACTATTTATTCTCAAATGTAGAAAATTAACTTCTAATAGTTTGTCTTTTAACCTAAATTACAGTAAACATAATTTTTCTATTTATTCCAAATAATAGATTTTATAAATACTTTCGAAGTGATGTTTAGATAGAATAGTTTTTTAATGAAATTAATATCTTAAAGTTAGGAAAAAATTTAGCCTAAAATTGTAATTTAGCCTACTATGAAAAAACTAATCTATTTACTTGTGCTCTTTTATGCTGCACTTTTGTCTGCACAAGATAAAAAATGGAGCCTAACAAAGAGAGACACTATTGCCTTTCATGCAGATGCTTATATTGGTTTTGACTCTTTTGGCGCTCAATACTATATTAAAAATAATGTTTTTATCAAGAAGACAAAAACTCAAATTTGGCAATATAAAAACCTTTCTTTTGGTAAAATTTCGAATGTTGATATTCAAAACCCATTAAATATTGTTCTTTTTTACGAAGATTTTAATACTGTCATTCTACTTGACAATCAGCTCAACGAAACACAGCGAATTAATTTTTCAGAAAACTCAATTCCAATTCTAGCTACTGCTACAGGATTGGCTTTTGGCAACCGACTATGGATTTACAATAACTTATCGCAACAGATAGGCTTATTCGATTTCTTAAAATCAGAATATAAAATTATCACCACCCCTTTTAATGGTACTATAGTTTACTATTCGTCTGATTACAATACGTTTCAATGGATAGATGAGGAACAAAATTGGTATGAATGCTCTATTTTTGGGAAAGTGCGTCTCGTAGGAAAAGTTCCAGGATTTGATACTGTACAAGTACTATCCGATTCAGAATTAATTTTCAGAAAAGGGAATGCTTTGTATAATTACGCTTTAAATGGAAATAAATCTACTTTAATTGAATTTGATAAAAAAACCTTTGAAAAATTTTATTACAAAGACCAAATTTTATCTATTTTTACAGTCGAAGGAATTACGAATTATAAAATTACTATACCATAATGCACATAGCAATAGCGGGAAACATCGGAGCAGGAAAAACTACACTAACACGTTTATTAGCCAAACATTTCAAATGGGAACCGCATTTTGAAGACGTGGTCGACAATCCGTATTTGGATGATTTTTACCATCAAATGGAACGTTGGTCCTTTAACTTGCAAATTTATTTCTTAAACAGTCGTTTTCGTCAAGTATTACAAATAAGACAAAGTGGTAAAAAAATCATTCAAGATCGAACGATTTATGAAGATGCTCACATTTTCGCACCCAACCTGCATGCAATGGGTTTGATGACCAATCGTGATTTTCAGAATTATTCTTTATTATTTGAATTAATGGAAGGCTTAGTAGGCGCGCCTGATTTGTTGATATATCTTAGAAGTTCTATACCAAACTTAGTAGGACAAATTCACAAGCGTGGTCGAGAATATGAGAACACTATTTCCATAGATTATTTAAGTCGATTAAACGAACGATACGAAGCTTGGATCCATACTTACGATAAAGGCAAACTCCTCATTATTGATGTTGACCAACTGAATTTTGTAGACAACCCCGAAGATTTAGGAATGATTATCAATAAAATTGATGCAGAGATAAACGGTTTGTTTTAGAGATTAAAAAAATTACATGAAAATGCCCCGCTATTGCGAGGCATTTTAATTTTGAATCAAGACTTACTTTATTTCAAAGCATCCACTTTAGCTTTTACTTCAGCTTCTGTTCCTTCAAAATTTTGAGTGGCAGAAGCACCATTTACGGTTGTAGTAACAGTTGCTTTCGCTTTTCCGTCAGTATTTGTAATTTCAACTCTTACGGCTTTTTCTGAAATACTATTTTTTGGTGTTCCAATATATTTACCATCTTCACCATACATGGCCATACATTCTGCTTTTTGCTCAGGAGAACACCCATTTTCGTCACACATTTTAGCACACTCGTCTTTTGTCATTGTAGCACACTTAATCCTATCGCATCCTGTCTCTTTCTTCATTTCAGTAGCACAACAAGCTGCTTTAGTTGCAGTTGCTCCTTCATGGCTTCCACCTCCTAAAATTGGAGCGATAACCAATCCGATAAGACAAGTCAATTTAATCAAAATATTCATAGATGGTCCTGAAGTATCTTTAAACGGGTCTCCAACAGTATCTCCGGTTACCGCTGCTTTGTGAGCGTCTGAACCTTTATACGTCATTTCGCCATTAATCATAACTCCAGCTTCGAACGATTTTTTAGCATTATCCCAAGCACCACCAGCATTGTTTTGGAACACTGCCCAAAGCACCCCAGAAACAGTAACTCCAGCCATATAACCCCCTAACATTTCAGCAATTAATTGGTTGTTATCACCATAAACTAGTTTCCCTAAAAGTACAATTGCAATTGGAAAACCAATAGTCATGATACCTGGCAACATCATTTCACGCAAAGCTGCTTTTGTAGAAATCTCGACACATTTACCGTATTCTGGTTTTCCAGTTCCTTCCATAATTCCTGGAATTTCCTTAAACTGACGACGTACTTCGTATACCATATCCATGGCTGCTTTACCAACCGAGTTCATTGCTAAAGCGGAGAAAACTACAGGTATCATTCCACCTACAAATAACATTGCTAATACCGGCGCTTTAAAGATGTTAATTCCGTCAATTCCTGTAAAAGTTACATAGGCAGCGAACAAAGCCAATGATGTTAATGCTGCCGAAGCGATTGCAAAACCTTTTCCTGTTGCAGCTGTAGTGTTACCTACTGAATCTAAAATATCCGTTCTTGTTCTAACTTCTTTTGGTAATTCACTCATTTCAGCAATTCCACCAGCGTTGTCAGAAATTGGTCCGAAAGCATCAATCGCTAATTGCATAGCCGTAGTTGCCATCATTGCAGATGCTGCTAATGCTACACCATAAAATCCTGCTAAAGCATAAGAAGACCAAATTGCTGCAGCAAATAAAAGAACTGTAGGAAAAGTAGAAATCATTCCAGTTGCCAAACCGGCAATTACGTTTGTCCCCGCACCAGTGGAAGATTTTTGTACAATTGCCAAAACGGGTTTTGTCCCTAATCCTGTGTAATATTCGGTTACTGATGAAATAGCACCACCTACAACTAAACCTACAAGTGTAGCATAAAATACTCTCATAGATGAAATTTCTTGAGCTCCTTCACCAAAGAATTCCATTGTCATTACTGCTGGTAACATTAGGTTTACTAAAAAGTAACAAGCAATAGCTGTCAGTATTATAGATGCCCAGTTTCCGATGTTTAGAGCTTTTTGAACTTGCGCTTCTTTTGCATTATCATCTGATATTTTTACTAACATGGTTCCGATTATTGAGAATAAAATTCCGAAACCTGCAATTGCCATAGGCAATAAAATTGGACCTATTCCGCCAAAAGCGTCTTGAATGTTCCCACCCATATCTTTAATGACATAATTTCCAAGAACCATAGCAGCTAAAACTGTTGCTACATACGAACCAAATAAATCGGCACCCATTCCTGCAACATCACCTACGTTATCTCCAACGTTATCTGCAATTGTAGCTGGATTACGAGGGTCATCTTCAGGAATACCCGCTTCTACTTTACCTACAAGGTCAGCTCCAACATCGGCAGCTTTAGTATAAATACCACCACCTACTCTAGCAAATAAAGCAATAGATTCAGCTCCAAGTGAAAACCCGGCAAGAGTTTCTAGCACTACAGTCATATCTTCAGTAGAAGTCCAAGCGCCTTTCATAAATATTTGAAAGAAAACAATGAAGAAGCCTGTTAAACCAAGAACTGCTAAACCAGCAACTCCTAATCCCATTACGGTTCCACCGCCAAAAGAAACTTTCAAGGCTTGTGGTAAACTAGTACGAGCAGCTTGTGTAGTTCTTACATTGGTTTTTGTAGCAATTTTCATCCCCATATTTCCAGCTAATGCAGAAAAGAAGGCTC
Organism: Flavobacterium myungsuense; assembly: GCF_042677265.1. Taxonomy (NCBI): domain Bacteria; kingdom Pseudomonadati; phylum Bacteroidota; class Flavobacteriia; order Flavobacteriales; family Flavobacteriaceae; genus Flavobacterium; species Flavobacterium myungsuense. Next base: position 53,406 of record NZ_JBHTIZ010000022.1, read on the forward strand.
CAAAAATAAAAGCTACAACTATTAATATATCCGTTTGAACACCAGGGATAAAAGTGATACCCGCTAAAACAATACTTGCTAATAGCACAAATATAGCTAATAATCTGTATTCTGCTTTTAAGAAAGCCAGTGCTCCTTCGTAGATGTAATCTGAAATCTCTTTCATTTTACCGTCTCCAGCATCTTGTTTTAAAACCCAGCTTCTTTTAACTGCCATAAAAAGCAGTCCAATTATTGCCATAACTATTGGCACATAAATCATTAGTGATTCCATATTAAAATTGTTGTTTATTAAATAATAGGCTGCAAATGTAACAAAACAGAAATAAATAAAAAAGCAATATTCTTATTAGAATATTGCTTTTTGTATAAAAATTATACCAAAAAAATTATTTTATGCTAAATAAGCCTTCTGGCTTGTTTTCAATTTGATTGAAACGATCTGTACATTCTTGAATAATAGCAAAAGCTTCATCCAAATCTCCCCAACCTTCTACATCCACAATTTTGTTTTCTAGATCTTTATAGACTTGAAAAAAGTGTTCAATTTCTTTTAATAAATGTGGATTAATATCAGATAGATTTTCAAGTGAATTCCAAATAGGATCAGATACTGGGACACATATTATTTTTTCATCTGGTCCTTTATCATCTGCCATGTGGAAAACTCCTATTGGTTTTACCTCCATAACACAACCAGGGAAAGTAGGTTCGTTTATCAATACTAACACATCCAATGGATCGCCATCGAGAGCTAATGTTTCTGGAATAAATCCGTAATCTGCTGGATACATCATTGAAGAGAATAACATTCTATCGAAACGCATTCTGTTTATTGAAAAATCATATTCGTATTTATTCCTACTTCCTCTTGGAATTTCGATTAAAACATCGAACGATTTTAATTTTGCTGCAGTCATTTTATTCTTTTTTTATTTTGGGCAAAATTAAAGAAAGTGTGGGGTTTTACAATAAAAAACGAGGTTAATCTACTATTACGTTTTCGGCATATTCATTCGTAAAAAAGATTATTTAACCTAAAATGAATGTAGAAAAAACATTTAGCTAACTTTGAATAATTGTATATGAAGTAGCGTTTTTAAAAATAAAACCCAAATGAACCTTTTACAGAAAAGTTATTGGTTTGAGGCACATTTAAATAGCTTCCTCTCCAAGCAAAGTCAATTCGGAACACTTTAAATATATTGCCAATTCCAGCATTGTATTCCCAATAGACTTTTTCTGGCGCATTGTAAGGTAAACCAGATGCATTTATAGCGCGATTTGTATTTGATATGGTTCCGTAAACACTTTTAATTCCTATAATTTCTCTCCAATTGAGCTTTCGCATGAAGGGAATTCTAGAAAATAATCTTCCATTAAAATTATGATTCCATTGAAAAGTAGCATACTGATCGGAAACAAATTCATAAAAATTGAGGTTGTTAAAGGTATTTTCTATTATAAAATAGGTTTGATTTCCTGGAATAACACTCATTAATCCTAAAGGCACAGTTCCGAAAGTTTTACCTATTTCCATAATTAAATTGGTTCTCCCTAAAGGACCTATAATTATAGGTTGTTTGTAATACAACTGAATTTTATCGTATTTAAAATCACTATTTAAAACGCCTTTAAAACCATGACTATAATTTAAATACAATCTACTATACGGACTGTCAACATTTGCTCTCTCGACACCATATCCAATTGTTTTCCTTTTTGGAGTATATTCTATTTCAAAATTGGCTTCTGATTGCTTTACTTCACTTTTTGTTTCACCCAAAGGATTTGTAACGCTTGGTAAAGTGGTATAATAATCTAAACTAAAAGTGTTTGAAGCAGATTCTAATGTACGATAGGAAATTCCTGTTGAAAAAATCAAATTCTTGATAGGTTCTATTTCTATTGCAACATTAGTTAGGTTTATATTTGTAAGCTTTCCGTTTGCACCTGTTGTAAACAATGCCGATGAGGCAAAACTTCTTCCTAAAACATCATTTGTAGTAGTAAGACTTGCTCCTATTTGCTCAATATCTCTTCTGTTTCCTCCTGAAATAATGATTCTGTTTTTTTTATCGACCATCCATTTTCCTGAAACCCCGTATTTAAATTTATTGTCATCAAATCCATACGCAGTATAACCTTGCAAACGCCAAGTATCATTTGGTCCAAAATAGGTTCTTCCGCCCGCACGCAATCGAATTCCTTCCACTTCATTAAATCCAAAAGAGGAGAAAATAGGACCGTAATCGAAATTTCCAAACTGCACGTATCCACTTCCTAGTATAGAAACCAAATTATAAATTTGTTTGAATTTTTTTACGGTTTGCAAAGTATCTAACATTTTATATACTCCCAATTCGTCTTTACTTAAATCTTCGAATCGGTTTTCTTTCCAATAGTCATCTGATTTTTTATACACTTCATTATCAATAAAGTTTATTTCATCTTTATAAAAAGCAAGTGGTTTTTCTTTATTAAACTGATGGTTTTTGTAATATGTAGTTCGCTTTCCATAAACCCCTTTTGATTGTTCTTTTTTGTTTAATGCAAAATCGGACATCATATAATCTTTAGTCAATAAAAAAACAGAATCGTTCATGACCTCAAATTCCTGCTCAATATAGATATCTTTCACCCAGTTGATATTGGCACTTTTGGTAACTGCCATGTTAATTTTTTTGATTGCAAATGTGGTATCGCTAACCCAAAAATCACCTTTAAAAGTCAATTCGTTTTTTCGCCTTGGATAAAAAACAATATTATAACACCATTTATTATCGATGTAAGAACTGTCTTTCAGCACATAATTATAGGTATCAATACCCGTTCTAGAAAGCGGACTGGTAAAGCTTTTGTCAAAAAAAGTCAAGTAGTTGTTGTAAATATCAAAATCAGTATATAAATCTTTTACAAAAGCCAAAATATTCTGATTGCCCTCAAAACCTGATGTTTTATTGGCTTTTAATTTCTCTTTTCTTTTATTAAATTTATTATCACCGCTTACATCATACAAGGCTTCGTTAATAAAAATAGGCAAATAGGTTTTACCGGTAATTTTTGAAGTATCGACTTGATTGAAAATAAATTCCATGCCTTTAAAAATTTTATTTTTCATAAAAGCACTATCAATCGTATTCATATCGAACTCCACTTTTTCGTATTTATCAAATTGGTATTGATTGAATTGACGCAAGCCATTTTTGCGCTTTCTTTCCCAAATTTTTCTAAGAATATCAAGTGCAGGATTGTTTTTTTTAGAAGTTTTTCCTGTGAAAATAACGACCTCGTTAAGCTGTTGTCCGTCGCTTAATAGAATTTTAAAATTATAATTTACTGCTTTTGATAAAGGCACAATCTTAGTCTCAAAACCTACAAAAGAAACAATTAACGCTGCATATGTTTTTTCTGATTCGATGTAAAAACGACCATCTTCGTTAGTTACTGTTCCTTCATTAGATCCTTTAAAAACCACATTTGCATAAGGAACCGGCTGATTGGTATTGTCTACAACGATACCACTAACTTTAGTTTGAGCAAATAGTACGCTTGAAATTAGTACAAAAAACGATACAATTAATTTATTTTTCATCTGCAAAAAAAAACTTCATCAGTTGTACTATGATGAAGTTTCAAATATAGTTATTTTGAATTCTAGATTCCTAAGCCTTTTGTCCTGAATTTGTTAAATTTTAGGTAAAATAAACATCCTGAATCTATTTGTACAATACTTTTTTAACAGCTTTAATGACATCATTAGCATTAGGCAACCATTCTTTTAACAATGTTGGCGAATAGGGTGCTGGAGTATCTGCGGTAGTAATTCTTTGAATTGGTGCATCTAAGAAATCGAAAGCACGTTCTTGAACAATATAAGTTATCTCAGACGAAACACTAGCAAAAGGCCAAGCTTCTTCAAGAATTACCAATCTGTTTGTTTTTCTTACTGATGTTAATATCGCTTCATGATCCATAGGACGAACAGTTCTTAGGTCGATTATTTCGCATGAAATACCTTCTTTTTCTAATGCGTCTGCTGCAATAAAGGCTTCTTTAATTATTTTTCCAAATGAAACGATAGTTACATCTGTTCCTTCTCTTTTTACATCGGCAACACCAATTGGCAATATGTATTCGCCATCAGGAACTTCTCCTTTGTCACCATACATCTGCTCCGATTCCATGAAAATAACTGGGTCATTATCACGAATTGCTGCTTTTAATAAACCTTTAGCATCATAAACTGTTGATGGAACTATTACTTTTAAACCTGGTGTATTGGCAAACCAGTTTTCGAATGCTTGCGAGTGTGTTGCCCCTAATTGTCCTGCAGAAGCCGTTGGCCCACGAAAAACCATTGGCATAGGAAACTGACCAGCACTCATTTGACGCATTTTTGCAGCATTATTTATAATTTGATCGATACCAACCAAAGCAAAATTAAAAGTCATGTACTCTACAATTGGTCGGCAGCCGTTCATGGTAGAACCTACAGCAATACCAGCAAAACCTAGCTCTGCAATTGGAGTATCTATAACTCTTTTTGGTCCAAATTCTGCTAACATTCCTTTTGAAGCTTTGTAGGCACCATTGTATTCAGCAACTTCTTCACCCATTAAATATACGGTTTCATCACGTCGCATTTCTTCACTCATAGCTTCGCAAATGGCCTCTCTAAATTGTATCGTTCTCATAGTATAATGTATGTCTTTGTTTTTCGAAGAGCAAAAATAAATATTTTAAACCAGTTAAAAGCATAATTTTAGTTTAAAATAATTACCAGTATTGAATAATTGAATTATTTTCAATTACTGTTGACGCACTTCTTTTATATCGGATTATAATCAAAAACCTTCCAGTCTTTATTAGACAAATCTAAATAGTGATAATGCACAACATCATTCTTATCAAATTGTCCGTTTTTATTGGTGTCTTCAATGGTTCTGAAATACAGACGGTTTCTGGATTCTATTACATTCCAGTCTATCAATTCCTGAAAATCGACTGATACTTTAGTAAATCGTTTTCCTGAAATTTCACTTATATAAAGCGATTTGATATCATTTTCATCTAATTTTCCGTCTTTGTTGGTATCTAAATCGGCTAATGAATATACTAAAACCTGTTGCTTGGCTTTATCTGAAACCGATTTTAAATACATTACATTTTGAATAAGTATTGGTTTATCTGTTAATGAATGAATAGAATCAGAACCTATTTCTTGAAATTTTAAATTTTGCAAATAACCTGTAATTTCATATTCGCTGTAATTTGAAACCTTTAGACTTAAGTCATTTGCGCTCGAAGTGGAATCGTATTTTATTTTTGCATTGGCTCCGCTAACACTAATGTCGGCTACTGGATGCAATAAATAATTTGTGCCTTGCATTTGAATAGGCAAATCGGCAATTTTTATTTGAGTCGAATCTGTTTTTGGTTGCTCCTTTTGCTTCGTTGAATTCTCGTAAATCACTTTTGGTTTTTCAACCTCTTCTTTGCATCCTATTAAAAAAACAAGCACAAATAGCATGCAGAATATTGAACTATTTTTCATTTCAAAAAAAATTAAATATTTTAAAATACAAATGTATTACAATCGCACCGACAATTTAACATTAAATACACGAGTGGTTAAATAATTTGGAATGGCATATTGACTTTTAGTGTAAGCGTCTCTAACCCATGTATTGGTAATGGCATTCTGATTGTTGAACATATTAAAAATTTCAAATCCTAAAGACAAATCTTTGAATCTTTTCATCCAATGACCCTCTGGCCGTAAATTGTTTTTTTCAGTAAAAACATACGAAAATCCAAGATCGGCTCTACGATAATCTCTTAAACGATTGATATAATCATAAGGATCGGCATACGATGGTGAACCACCTGGTAAACCTGTATTATACACTAAATTCAAATATACTTTTACACTTGGAATGTTAGGCATATAGTCCTGAAATAGGATGGCAAATTTAAGTCTTTGATCTGTTGGTCTAGGAATATCTCCTCTATTATCAATGTTTTCTTTAGTTTTTAGATAGCCAAAACTGAACCAAGATTCTGTTCCGGGAACGAACTCACCGTTTAGTCGCATATCAAATCCTTGTGCATAAGCTGTAGCGTTATTTGTGGCAGCATAACGTATTCTGACATTGTCAATAGTATACGGATTTACATCAGTTAACGATTTGTAGTAGGCCTCGGTAACCATTTTGAAAGGGCGCTTCCACATTTTAAAACTATAATCATTACTCAAAACAACATGTATAGATTGCTGCGCTTTTACATTAGGATTGACTTCACCTTGAGCATCTCGTAACTCTCTATAAAACGGTGGCTGATGATAAAAACCGCCAGAAAGTCTAAAGACCATGTCTTTTTTCCAATCGGGTTTTAAGGCAAATTGGGATCTTGGACTTACTGTTATTTGGCTGTTTCCGTCTAAACCATCACCAGATACTTGCCATTGATGCATTCTAACTCCTGCATTATACCAAACATCGGCACTCCCTATTTTATCTTTTAGACTCCACTGTGCATAGCCTGAAAAACGGTTAATGGTTACAAAATTTTTAGCTCTTACATTTTGAAAAGGCACCAAAGGCCCAACATAAGGTTCATACGGTTGATTGTTTGCAGGCAATTTTATTCCTTTTGGGAATTTTGGTGGGTTTATTGAAAATCCCGCAGAATCAATAACTTCCCATTCTATAATTCGGTCGCGAATATCTTCTCGAGTATATTTAATTCCCCATTCTATTTGATGTTTCTTTACAGTTTGAAAACCTTTAACTTCAGTATTAACAATTAAAGCGTCTAAGTCGTTTCTAGCGTGATTCAACTGACTACCAATAGCTCTACTAAAGGTAACGTTTCCGAAATTTTCTCCACCAATATTTCCGTCTACTTCGCCTAAAGAATAGGCAGCATTAATGTCAAAATATTCCTGTTCTAAGGTGTGATACCCAGATCCAATAAACTTTAAAATAAAATTTTCATTGACGGTAAAAGTAGATTTTAGTGCGCCAAAATAAGTATCGTATTTGCTCTTTTCTTGCCCTTGATAAAACACCAACAATGCTATAGGGTCGTTTATTGTACCAAAATTCGTTTGGCGTGTTAGCGGTTGATTGTTGTACTTATTTTGTGAAATATTTCCTAAAAAACTCCATTGCCATTTTGTAGAAGCGGTATAATTAATATTCGTTTGAACGTCAGCAAATGTAGGTCTGAAATTAGTTTCAGTTTCCTGACTGTTTACTAAAAGGCTATTATCTCTATAACGAACTCCTGTTAAGGCAGACCATTTTTGATTTTTAGAAACAGCATCAACCGATAAACTTCCGCCCAGAAAACTAGCTTCGGCAGTAGCACCAAATTTTGTAGGCCGCCTGTACGTAATATCTAGAACCGAAGATAATTTGTCTCCAAATTTAGCTTGAAAACCACCTCCTGAGAAGTCTACATTTTGAACCAAATCAGTATTGGTAAAACTTAGTCCTTCTTGTTGCCCTGACCGAATTAAAAATGGCCTGTACACTTCAATCTCGTTAACATATACTAAATTCTCATCATAATTTCCCCCTCGAACTGCATATTGCGTACTCAATTCATTGTTTGAATATACTCCTGGCAAAGTTTTTAAAATATTTTCAATTCCAGCATTTGCTCCAGGAATTCTTCTAATAACTTCAGGTTCTATGTTTGTAATTCCTTGAACACGCTTTTTATTATTCACGATAACGACCTCACCCATTTGCTCGGCTTTGTTATTCATGGTAACATTAAACTCATAATCTTCATTAGTTTTTAATTGCAGTGTCACTGTAGTTTTTTGAAGAGAAACATGACTAAAAATGATACTGATTTTCTGGTTGGCTGGAATACTAATTTCATAAAAACCATTTGCATTTGTTTTAGCCGATTTATTCTGAGCATTTATATTTACGTTTTCTACTGGATTGTTGTTTTCGTCAAGAATAATCCCTTTAACTCTGGCGTTTTGAGCATAACTATATATTCCTAAGAAGAAGAAAAAGAGTATAATTAAAAATGATTTCGTTTTCAAATGCTATATTTTTATTTTTTTTGAGTTCTAAAAAATTGCGTTTCAAAGATAGTAGAATTTCCTACATTATCTGTAACCTCAACTTTTAAGTCGTTTTTTCCATCGGCTACAATTCCATCATCAAAATAATGAGTGATAGAGTTAGTTTTATTTTCATATTCAAATAAAATCCATTTTCCATTAAGATACCCTTTATATGATTTTATACCTGACAAAGCATCTCTAATGGAGAGTTGAATCGTTTTTTGACTTGTTAACCATTTGCCTTGTATTGGCTTTGCAATACTTATCTTTGGTGCGATGGTGTCTTTAGCTAAAACAAACTGCCCTAATTTCTTTGTATAAGTAGTAAACGTATTTTCTTTCCTTTTAGTGGCGTTGTAACTTAATTTTTTTTCTTTTATTGATGCAATAAAGGTTTTATCGTCGTTAAATTTAGCATTACCAATCATTGTTACTAAAAAAGAATTGTTTACGGGAACCAAATCATTATGAACAGTCATAGTTGAATCGTTAACCTCAAAGTCTAAATAAAAATCATCATAAAAAGTTCCTGCCGGAAAAAAAACAGAACCATTGTCTTTTTCGAAATTTGAATCAGTTTTGGCTCGAACAAAGTATTTAGTCTTAACAATTTCTTCCTGAATGGTTGCTTCGACAGTTGAATATTGAATAGGGACAGAAACAAGAGTTGTATTTCCGTAAAAATCCGAAAGCTCAATACGGTATAAATTAGTAAAATTATTTGATACATTTATAATTCCGTTTTCAAAATCGGGATGTAAAATACTTAACGGAAATGGATTTTTCATAAACAATTTTTGCACTTTTTGCTTGGTTTTTCTGTACCTGTAAAAATCTATAAAAGCATTGATATGTTTAGTTTCGTCAAACGAAAAAGTATCAAATTGACACCCAAAAGATGGACTGCCATTTAAAAAAGTTTGCACTTTATAAAGACCGTATTTATCATACGAAAAATCAAATACATCATGAGCTTGAATACCAAAACCAATTCTACCTTTTGCTGTAATGGCTTGCGAAACATAGGTTCCGTTGGGTTGCAACGACAAATTTACAGTAACTGATCGCTTTGATTGATTGACCACACTATTTTCATCTAGAGGATAAACAATAAGACTAGAAATTTGTGGCTTTTTAGTATCTTTCATAAAACTATCAAACCCAAAAAAATACGGATTAATCACTTTTTCAGATTTTGTATCTCGAAATTCAAAATGCAAATGAGGTCCTTCTGAACTTCCTGTATTTCCAGAAAGCGCAATAATTTCTCCTTTAGTCACTAGTATTTCATTGGGTTTCGGAAAAATTTCAATTTCATACGATTGTTCTTGATAATGTGTTTTTTTAATTAACTCTTCTATTTTTCCAACTCCCTTTTGAAGATGTCCGTAAACGGAAGTGTAGCCATTAGGATGATCTATATAAATTGTTTTCCCATTTCCAAAAGTGGATATTTTAATTCTAGACACATAACCGTCGGCAACAGCATAGATATTAAAACCCTCTTTCTGCATGGTTCTAAAATCGAATCCTGCATGAAAATGATTAGGTCTTATTTCTCCAAAATTTCCGGCAAGTTTCATAGGAATATCAAGAGGTGACCTAAAATAATCTTTTGGATAGTTGCTTTGAGCAAAAATTACCGTGGTAGAAAATAACAAAAAATATAAAAATTTCATGAAAATGCTTTTTTGCTAATATAAAAAAAAGCCAATACATTTACTGCATATTTACAAAGTTATAACTAGCTATTTTTCAAAATATTACAATAAAATATTTTGTCAAAACTAAAATTTTAGGAAAAGTATTGGTTTAATTCAATAGGAATGTTAACTTTGTTGAGATAAGTAATGAACTTAAAATTATAATGAGTGAGATTGTAGAAATTATTGATACTCTTGAAGGAAAGCTTAAAAAACTATTAGCAAAAATAGATTATTTAGAACAAAATTCACTAGAGTTAAATCAGGAATTAAAAAAAGCTACAACTATTATACAAAATCAATCTAATGAAATTGATACCTTGAAAAAGAATTGTGAAACACTCAAAATAGCCAATTCATTACTAGGCAGTGACGAAAACAAAAGAGATACAAAGCTTAAAATAAATTCATTAATTCGTGAAATTGATTACTGTATAGCACAGCTATCAGACTAGTACATTATTATGGACGAAAAGCTTAAAATTAAATTATCAATTGCAGACAGAGTCTATCCACTAACGGTAGAAATGTCTCAAGAAGAAGGATTACGAAGTGCTTCAAAAAAAATTGATGTTATGATTAAGCAGTTTGAAGAAAATTATGCAGTTCGTGATAAACAAGATGTTTTGGCCATGTGTGCCTTGCAATTTGCCTCACAATTAGAACAAAAGCAAATTGATAATTCAATTGACGGAAAAGAGACCATAGAGAGAATTAGCAAAATTAATGACTTATTGAGTCGTTATCTCGACAAGTAATACGTTCTTTACATAGACTAAAATACTGCCTACATTAGTTCATATATGGTAAACTCAACACTAACAAATTAGAATGAGCAAATCATCGTTACTATAGCAAGCCGTTTCAATACGGAAGCTTGAACAACGAGTTAGCTCAAAACTTGTCTTTTCGAGTTTATTCATTCACCTAATGTAGGTTTTTTTATATATAAATTTTAACAAACAATGGACAGTACACTAGTAATAATTATTTCAGGAATTGCAGGAATTGCAGGCGGTTTTATCATATCCAAATTCATCGAAAAAAGCAATGTTTCTAATCTTATCAAAAACGCTAAAAAGGAAGCCGCATCGATTTTAAAAGACGCTAATCTTGAAGCTGAAAACACTAAGAAAGATAAAATTCTTCAAGCTAAAGAAAAATTTATCGAACTCAAGTCAGAACATGAGCAAGTCATTCTTTCTCGCGACAAAAAAATGGCTGAAGTAGAAAAAAGAATCCGTGACAAAGAATCTTTGGTATCAAATGAATTGGCAAAAGCTAAAAAAATCAATGACGATTATGAAGCTAAAACTAATGAATACAATAGTAAAATTGAAATATTAGAGAGAAAGCAACATGAAGTAGAGCGTATGCACAAAAGCCAATTGAATCAGCTGGAAGTGCTTTCTGGACTATCTGCCGAAGAAGCCAAAGAACAACTCATGGAAGGTTTAAAAGGCGAGGCTAAAGCTCAAGCGATGTCTCACATTCAAGACACTATTGAGGAAGCTAAACTTACTGCCCAACAAGAAGCGAAAAAAATCATAATCAATACCATACAAAGAGTTGGTACTGAAGAAGCCGTAGAAAATTGCGTGTCGGTATTTAATATCGAATCTGATGATGTAAAAGGTAGAATTATTGGTCGTGAAGGACGAAACATTCGTGCGCTTGAAGCAGCAACTGGCGTAGAAATCATTGTAGACGATACTCCAGAGGCAATTATTCTTTCTTGTTTTGACCCTGTTCGTAGAGAAATTGCTCGTTTATCACTTCACAAATTAGTAACTGACGGAAGAATTCACCCTGCTCGAATTGAAGAAGTAGTAGCTAAAACTACCAAACAAATTGATGATGAAATCATAGAAGTTGGTAAAAGAACTGTAATCGATTTAGGAATTCATGCTTTGCATCCTGAATTAATTAAGGTGGTTGGAAGAATGAAATACCGTTCTTCTTACGGTCAAAACTTATTGCAACACTCGCGCGAAGTTTCAAAGCTTTGCGGAATTATGGCCGCCGAATTGGGATTGAACGTAAAATTGGCAAAAAGAGCTGGTTTACTCCACGATATTGGTAAAGTGCCTGATGCTGAAAGCGATTTACCTCACGCTTTATTGGGAATGCAATGGGCTGAAAAATATGGCGAAAAAGAAGAGGTTTGTAATGCTATTGGAGCTCACCACGACGAAATAGAAATGAAATCATTGTTATCGCCAATCGTTCAAGTTTGTGATGCAATTTCAGGAGCAAGACCAGGAGCAAGACGTCAAGTTTTAGATTCTTATATTCAACGTTTGAAAGATTTAGAAGAAGTAGCTTATGGCTTCACAGGAGTAAAGAATGCTTATGCTATTCAGGCTGGAAGAGAATTGCGTGTCATTGTAGAAAGTGAAAAAGTTTCAGATGAAAATGCTTCAAACCTGTCTTTTGAAATTTCTCAAAAAATTCAAACAGAAATGACCTATCCGGGTCAAGTAAAAGTGACAGTTATTAGAGAAACGAGGGCGGTAAATATTGCTAAATAAAAATTCAATAATAACAATAATACAACATTTAAAAAGCCTCTAAAATTTAGGGGCTTTTCTTTTTAAAATATCTTACACAAATCCTGAGCTGTCATTGGCTTAAAAAAGAAATCCTTAATTTGATCTTGATATTCTTTTGCTTTATTTATATCAGAAACACTATCAGAGGAGCTTACAAGATAAATTGTAGTATTTTTATCTACTGTATTATTAGTTTTTTTAAGTTCGTCTAAAAACTGCCATCCGTCCATTATTGGCATGTTTATATCTAAGAGAATTAAATCGGGCAAACTTGTACCTAACTTAATTTTCCCTTTAATTTCTTCTATAGCCTCAAGACCATTCAAATAAAAGGAAGGTTTTACATCTATATTATTTTTAGTCAATAATTTCTTAATTATAAAATGATATACTTTATCATCGTCTACAACAAAAACATCTTTAAATTTACTCATTAAAACAAATATTAAAAGTTGTTCCTACTCCTACTTCACTTTTTACCGATACACTACCACCCATTGCCTCTATCTGATTCTTGGTTATAAACAGACCAATGCCTCTAGAATCTTTATGATTATGAAATGTTTTATACATACCAAATAGTTTTTTACCGTGGCGCTCTAGATTTATTCCTAAACCATTATCACTAATATTCAATACTTTTTTATCCTCATTAGTAGTAATTGAATAACTTATTATGGGAACTCTCTCAGGATGCGAATATCTTATTGCATTAGTTGTAAGATTAAGTAAAATACTTTCTAGATAAGCTGGGTTGTATGTTAATGTTTCGTTTTCTGAAATAGAGTTATTTATTATCACTTTATTTTTAGAAATTTCATCTGCTAAAATATCTAATGTTTTTGCTAAGAATTCATTTAAATTTAAGTTCTCTTTTTTATTAACTAACACCGTTTGTATTTCTACCAGTTCTTTTAAATGGTCTATGGTTTGTGTCAAAGCATTTGATGAAGACCTCAGATAGCTAAGGTTTTCAGATATGTTTTCTAAACCGTTGTCCTCTTCAATAATATTTAAAAGCATTTGAATATTTCCAGAATGAGATCGGAGATTATGAGATACAATATGTGCAAAATTTAATAATCTGCTATTTTGCTCTTCAACAATTTGAAGCGTACGTATTAAGTTTTCTTCTTTTTCTTTTTGAATAGAAATATCAGAATGTGTTCCAATTATTCGCAAGGGTAAATTATTTTCATCTCTTTCGATAATTTTTCCACGGCTTAATATCCATTTGTATTCTCCATTTTTTGTTAACATTCTTTGGGAGTTTTCATAATAGGGTGTTTCTTCATCTATATGATCTTGAACATCTTTAAAGTACCTTACTTTATCATCAGAATGTATTTTACTGTCCCAGAAAAAAATAGAATCCACTGTATCAATTGCGTCATATCCTAAAATTTTCATGGTTTGTGAAGAATAGAAAACCGTTTTATTTCTAACATCATAATCCCAAATTCCTTCAGAAGAAGCTTCTAGAGCAAACAAATAACGCTGTTCTGAAAGTTTAATTTCTTTTTCTTGTTCTTTATAGATTGTAATGTCAGTAATCTTACCATAAAAATTAATATCCCCATTATCTTCTTGTTCTACCGAAGCGACACCTTTAAACCATCTGATACCTTTAGAAGGAATTTTAGCTCTAAACTCATGTTCCCATGTTTTTAATTCTAATTTAGCTTTATAGACTCTAGCTATAAAAGCTTTAAAATCCTCTGGAATAATTCTACTTTTTAAGCTATCAAAAGCTGTCATGCTCTTTTCTTCACTTTTTAAATCAAAATGTGTAATGACCGATTTACTTAAAAAAGGAAAAAATATAGTTCCCTCTTTTGTAAATGTAAATTGAAAAATTAAATCAGGAGATTGGAATAACAGTTTCTTATAAAAGCTATTCTTTTCTTCCAGTAATTTCAGGTTTGAATGGTTTTTGGTTTTCATAATTGTATCATAAATTTGTATATAGCAAAACTTGATTCACTATTTGCTATTACCATTTAACACAAGTCAAACTTAATAATTAATATCGTTAAAATACAAATAAATACGATAAAATACATAAAATTATCAATATTGTAAGTTTATTATTATAATAATTAGGGTGTGTGAATTTTATTTTCGAGGATGAAATGTATTCATAATCTGAGTTAAATGCGTTCTGTCTAAATGCACATAAATTTCAGTTGTAGTTATAGATTCGTGTCCGAGCATTAATTGAATAGAACGCAAATCGGCACCATTCTCAAGAAGATGTGTTGCAAATGAATGCCTAAAAGTGTGTGGACTAATTGTTTTATTAAGACCAATCTTTACAGTCAAATCCTTTATTATTGTAAAAATCATTGCTCTAGTTAATTGCCGTCCCCGTCTATTTAAGAATAAAGTATCTTCATGTCCTTTTTGAATATGGAGATGCACTCGAACAAGATTATGGTAATCTAAAATAATCTTTTGTGTAGTACTTCCTATCGGAACAAATCGTTGTTTGTTGCCTTTTCCTGTAATTTTAACAAAGCCTTCCTCAAAAAATAAATCTGATATTTTTAATGCAACTAACTCTGACACTCTAAGTCCGCAACTGTACAAGGTTTCTAGAATCGCCCGATTGCGTTCACCTTCGGGAGTACTTAAATCAATCGCATCAATGATAGCGTCAATTTCAGCAAGAGACAATGTATCAGGCAATTTACGACCAATACGGGGTGATTCGATTAAAGTTAAAGGATTATCAGTACGATAATCTTCAAAAATTAAATAAGAAAAAAAACTTTTTAATCCAGAGATAATTCTCCCCTGCGAACGCGGATTCACTTCTTTAGAAACACTGTAAACAAATTGTTGGAGTGTTTCTTCTGTTATCTTTACAGGAGATATTTCAATGTGATTAGCCTCCAAAAAAAGGATAAGTCGTTCTATATCAAACGTATAATTATCAATAGTGTTTTTTGATAATCCCCGTTCTATTTTAAGATAGGATTGATAACTTTTTATATAGGTTTGCCAATTCATGATGCAAAGTAACGCTATTTTGGAGCAAAAAAAAACCTCTCAAATTGAGAGGTTTTAATTTAATTTGAAACATATTAAAAGTGTAACGTCAAGTTCATAGAAGCTGAAGTTACGTTACCTAAGTTAATGTTTGAAGAAGATTTACTAACTTCAACTTCAGGCACACCTGTAGCTGAATACTTTGAAGCACCGTTTGACGCGATTCGCAAACCATAGTTGTACTGTGCACCAATAGCTATTTTTGGGAATAAGAAATATTCAGCACCAATGAAACCATTTACCCCTAAGTTAATAGATGTCCCTGCATTAAAAATTTGTTTAGGAGCTCCATCTTCAGTCCATTTTGTAGAAGTAAAACCTACTAATGCATCAGCACCATAGAAACCTTGTAATCTCGTAGAGCCTCTTCTCCATTCTTTACCAACACCTGCAGTAAGATTAAATGTTGATGCTTTATATGCACCAAAAGCATATCCTGAAACTACGCCGCCTGGATTGTTATTGCTTCCAAAACCTAAATTAGCCACTACTCTATAAGCGCTTTTAGCGTCAATGAATTTTTTCCCAACGAAAGAATTAGGTGTAGCATTTGCAACTGTTGGTGCAGTGTTAGCTAAACTACCATTAAAGGCATTCCCTACATAGTTGAAAACACCAGTAGCGTTAAAGCTAATTGCCCAATCACCAGCTTCAGGCAAATAGTTTTCACCTTTTTTAGATTTTAAATCCTGAGCATTTGCAAAACTAAATGCAAAAACAGCAGCAGCTGTTAAAATAATTTTTTTCATAATAAATTTTGTTTAAAGTTTATATATCAAAAGTATTGATTATTAAATCTTAAAATTTTAACAAATTTTTGAGTTGTCAACAATTTTATTAACATATAATTATTTTCACGTTAAAAAAAAATAAATTTATTAATCTAAATTAATTAAAATACGATTAATGTAATTTTTAAAGTCTTTGGGGCTATAAATCCAAAACTTGTTACATCTAAAAAATCAAACTAAAATTAGTATCTAACTCATCAATGTTTTTCCTATTTTTACAAAAAAATAAGTATGAAATGAGCATGTCCTAAAATTGGTCGCAAAAATCAATGGCGTTATGAGACCCAAGAGTAGCGAATAGGCAAAGCAATTACATATGACCGATAAAAAATAATAAATACCAACTTATGAAAATCATTATCATAAATGGTCCCAACCTCAATTTATTAGGAAAACGGGAGCCTGAGATATATGGAAGTGCAACTTTTGAAGACTATTTTGAATCTTTAAAAAGTAAATTTCCACAAATAGAATTGCATTATTTTCAAAGTAATATTGAAGGTGAATTGATTACTAAAATTCAAGATGTAGGCTTTTCCTATGACGGAATCATTGTAAATGCTGGTGCTTATACACATACCTCCATTGGTATTGGAGATGCCTTAAAAGCCATTACAACTCCAGTGGTTGAAGTACATATTTCGAATACTTTTTCTAGAGAAAGTTTCAGGCATCAATCCTATATTTCTGGAAATGCTAAAGGTGTTGTTCTTGGGTTTGGAATGAAAAGTTATGAGTTGGCGTTATTGTCTTTTCTGTAGTAAAAAATTAATTAGGCTCAATATGTATTAACACATGTCCCAATTCAGGGATTTCATGTCGCAAGGAATCTTTGAGTTTATGAGATAAATCATGCCCTTCTTTTACTGAAATTTTTCCGTTTACTATTGCATGTAAATCGACATGATATTTCATTCCTGCTTTACGAATAAAACATTTTTCAGTAGCTATTATTCCAGTAACGGTTAGAGCAACTTTTCGAATTTCATCTACTATATCATCATAAAGATGCTCGTCCATAATCTCTCCAAGAGCTGGTCTAAAAATAAGATAGCTATTATAAATGATAAATCCTGAGGCAAAAAGCGCCGCCCAATCATCTGCCGATTCATATCCTTTTCCCAAAATTAGTGCTGAAGCTATTCCTATAAATGCCGCAATTGAAGTTATAGCATCACTCCTATGATGCCAAGCATCTGCTTTTAATGAGGAACTATTGCTTTCTTTGCTTCGCTTCATTACTAATCGAAATGAATATTCTTTCCAAACGATAATCGCGCCTAAAATATAAAGTGTCCATGATTTTGGTAAATCATGAGCTATTTGTATGTTAATAATACTTTCATAAGCAATAATTGTAGCCGATGTAATTAAAAACCCTACAACTAAAAAAGTAATTAAAGGTTCTGCTCTACCATGACCGTATGGATGATTATCATCTGCAGGCTTGTTAGAATATTTAATTCCAAATAACACTAAAAAGGATGCAAAAATATCTGTAGTAGATTCTATAGCATCAGCAATTAAAGCGTAAGAATTTCCGAAAAAACCAGCTAAAAATTTTATAATAGCTAGACATGAATTACCTACAATACTAAAATAAGTAGCTTTAATAGCTGTTTGCTCGTTATTCATGTCAATAAACTTTATATTTTAGTTTATACCCGAACAATATTTGCACCTATAGCGCGTAGTCGCTCATCAATTCTTTCGTAACCTCTATCTATTTGTTCTATATTTTGAATGGTACTAGTTCCTTTTGCTGATAAAGCTGCAATCAGTAATGAAATTCCAGCACGAATATCAGGCGAAGACATAGTAGTTGCTTTTAGTTGTGATTTGAAATCGTGTCCAATAACCACGGCTCTATGGGGATCACAAAGAATAATTTTTGCCCCCATATCAATTAATTTATCTACAAAAAACAAACGGCTTTCAAACATTTTTTGATGAATTAAAACATCGCCTTTTGCTT
Source organism: Flavobacterium myungsuense (assembly GCF_042677265.1). Taxonomy (NCBI): domain Bacteria; kingdom Pseudomonadati; phylum Bacteroidota; class Flavobacteriia; order Flavobacteriales; family Flavobacteriaceae; genus Flavobacterium; species Flavobacterium myungsuense. Next base: position 71,573 of record NZ_JBHTIZ010000022.1, read on the forward strand.
GGGTAGCCACTACTAAAACGATACTTAATAAATCTGGTGTGAATCCAGGCCAAGGTGCGTCAGATATAGTAAGAATAGAACCGTCAATATCTGTTTTTACTTCATATCCTTTTTCGTGAGCAGGAATATAAATGTCGTCTCCTTTTCTTTCTAGCGTAATTCCTAGTTTTCTAAATACATTTGGAATAACTCCAAGATTTTCCCAACTTACATTTTTAATGGTAATTTCAGATTTGGTCATTGCTGCCAATCCTATCCAAGAACCAATTTCTATCATATCAGGAAGAATTCTATGCGTACATCCGTCTAATTTTTCTACCCCTTCAATGATTAATAAGTTAGACCCAACTCCTGATATTTTGGCTCCCATTGAATTCAACATCTTACAAAGCTGTTGTAAATACGGTTCGCATGCAGCATTATAAACCGTTGTTCTTCCTTTGGCTAAAACTGCTGCCATAACTATGTTTGCAGTACCAGTTACTGAAGCTTCATCTAACAACATATCAGAACCGGTAAGTCCTTCCGGAGCTTCTACACCATAAAAATGATCTTCTCTATTGTAACGAAATTTCGCTCCTAAATTTATAAATCCCTCAAAATGGGTATCTAATCTTCGCCTTCCTATTTTATCCCCACCAGGTTTTGGAATATATCCCTTTCCGAAACGCGCTAAAAGTGGTCCAACAATCATTATAGATCCTCGCAATGAACCGCCTTCTTTTTTAAATGCTTCTGTTTCAAGATAACCTACATTTACATCATCTGACTGAAAAGTAATGGAACTTTGTCCGTTTTTTTGAATTTTTACACCCAAATTCCCCAACAATGTAATTAACTTATTGACATCAATAATATCAGGAATATTGTTGATTGTAACTTTTTCTTCAGTTAATAGAACGGCACACAAAATTTGTAATGCTTCATTTTTTGCGCCCTGTGGAGTAATATCGCCTTTTAGACGAATTCCTCCTTCAATTTTAAAGGTTCCCATTTTTATTGATGTTATGGGTTATGGGTTATTAGGTTTCATGTTATCAAAGACAAACACATAACTTATAACGCACAACTATTTTACAAAGGTTTTCTATTTTGATTTTTATGAATCGGATTGTTTGATTTTCCGTTTTTAGAATTTTTTGGTTTTATACCTCCAGACGGAATAATTTTATTTGAAACTCGTTTATTGGTTCGCATTAAATCGTTTGTATTCAAAAGCTCCTCCGTACTTTGAGTTAAGTTGATGGTTCCCTCTGATAACTCCAATAAATGTTCGAAAATCACATCATCTTTTACGGTGTCTTTGTTCCAACTCAAATAGGATTTCTTCATGTGATTAGCAATGACTTTTATCAAAGCATTCTTCATTTCGCCTTCTTCCCATTTGTTGGCAACATCAATCATATATTTGATGTTATTACCATAAAATCTGTATTTAGGAAAATTTTGGGGATATTTCAAAACATCTGGTTTAAGCTGTAAAACTTCACGAGATGGAATTGGATACGGAGAGTCGGCAACCATCCTAAAATCAGACATAATAAATAGTTGATCCCATAATTTATGCTGAAAATCAGGCACATCACGCAAATGAGGATTTAAGCTTCCCATGACTTGAATGATATATTTAGCGGCTTTGTTCCGCTCAACATCATCCTCAATTACGGTAGCTTGATCTATCAATTTTTGCAAATGACGACCGTATTCTGGAATGATTAAATGTTGTCTTTCAGAATTGTATTCTAAATTAAAGACTGTATCATTCGCATTTTCTTTTATATACTTTGAATTCATAATTTATAGGGAAACTATACCTTTTATAGTAGATACTTCTTGGTATTTATCGATTACTTCTTGAGCATTTTTTACGGTTACATCTATTGACACGCTAGTAAATTTTCCGGTTTTAGATTTTGTAGTCTTTATTACAGCTCCCATACAGTTAAATGCTTCCTCTACACGAAAAACATTATCATCAACTGAGGGAACAATAAATTTAAATAAATATTCTGCAGGCCAAGTATTGCTCATGTCTAACTCCACTTTTAACCTTTCATAAAACTCAGCTACTTCTTTTTCTTTCTCGTTGTCCATTCTTAAACTAAAATAAAAGCAAATATACAGTTTCAAATGACAATTATGAATGATGTATTATGAATTTTTGGTAAAACTGAATTATTAACTTCATTCATTTTTTTAAATCCCAATAAGTTTAAGTAAGTTTGCTCCTTATTTTTAAATCGTGCACAAAGAAATAATAGTTATTATAGGCGGTCCAGGAACTGGAAAAACCACTATCATTGATGCATTGATAGCAAAAGGATACTGTTGCTATCCTGAGATTTCGCGTGAGGTTACCTTAGAAGCAAAAAAACAAGGTATTGAACAATTGTTTCTTGAAAACCCCTTATTATTTAGTGAATTGCTTTTAGAAGGAAGAAAAAAACAATATAAAAACGCTCAAAACGAGCCGCATGAAATTGTTTTTTTAGACAGGGGGATTCCCGATGTTTTAGCCTACATGCACTACATAGGCGATAGTTATCCTGCTTTTTTTGATGTTGCTTGTAGAGAACATATTTATTCTAAAATTTTTATTCTTCCGCCATGGGAAGAAATTTATGAAAGTGACGATGCTCGGTACGAAAATTATGAACAAGCTAAGCTTATTTACACTCATCTCACTGAAACTTACCAAAATTATGGTTATGAACTCATAGAAGTTCCAAAAGATAGTGTTGCCAATAGAATTCTATTTATTTTAGATAAAGTTTCTAATTCCAATCAAATTCAGTTGGATTTTAATTAATCGGATTCTCACTTTTCAGGTAAATACCAGAAACAAATCTGAAATCTATGCAAACAGCGTTACAAATTCTTCAAAAACACTGGAAACATGACGCTTTTAGATCGTTACAAAACGAAATAATTGATGCTGTTTTGAGCGGAAATGACACCTTTACTTTAATGCCTACAGGCGGAGGAAAATCGATTTGTTTTCAGATACCTGGCATGATGAAAGAGGGGATTTGTTTGGTAATATCGCCACTAGTTGCATTAATGAAAGATCAGGTTGCCAATTTGCAAAAAAAAGACATAAAAGCAATTGCTTTAACTGGCGGCATAAAGTCAGAAGAAATGATTCATCTTTTAGACAATTGTGAATTCGGAAACTATAAATTTTTATACCTATCGCCTGAGCGTTTGCAATCGGATTGGATTTTAGAACGACTAAAAAATCTACCTATCAATTTAATTGCAATTGATGAAGCGCATTGTGTTTCGCAATGGGGTCATGATTTTCGTCCAGCGTATTTAAAAATAGCTGAACTAAAACCTCATTTTCCGAAAGCACCTTTTTTAGCGTTAACCGCAACTGCAACTCCTAAAGTAAAAGAAGATATTATTGCTGAATTGAGCTTGAAAAATCCTCAAATCTTTCAAAAATCATTTGCTCGAAAAAATATTGCCTACATGGTTTTTGAGGTAGAGGACAAACTATTTCGCATCGAACAAATTTTGAAAAAAAATCCGCAACCTTCAATTATATATGTACGCAATAGAAAATCGTGTCTGGATGTGTCTTCTCAGTTACAATCCTTAGGTATAAAAGCTACCTATTACCACGGAGGTCTATCACCAAAAGAAAAAGATAAAAACATGCAATTGTGGATGCAAGAAGACGCACAAGTAATTGTGGCTACCAATGCTTTTGGAATGGGAATTGACAAAGCCAATGTGAAAACGGTTATACATATCCAACTTCCCGAGAATCTAGAAAATTATTATCAAGAAGCAGGTAGGTGTGGGCGAAATGGCGAAAAAGCATTTTCTGTGATACTTACAAGTCCATCAGATATTGTTCAGGCTGAAAGTCAGTTTATTGCTGTACTTCCAGACAAATCGTTTTTAAATACTATGTATATTAAACTGTGTAATTATTTTCAAATTGCATACGGAGAAGGTATTAACGAACAATTTTCTTTCAACTTGAATCATTTTTGTTTAAAATATGGATTTCCTATTTTAAAAACTTACAATGCGATGCAATTTTTAGACAGACAAGGAATTATTAATTTATCACAAGAATTTTCAGAAAAAATTACGCTTCAATTTATCATTTCTTCAAAAGAAGTGATTCGCTATATGAGTTTAAACCCAAATGACGAATCTATAATCTTAACCATTTTACGAACATATCCAGGAGTATATGACATGCAAACCGCTTTTAATTTACAATTAATTGCTAAAAAATCAAATCATTCTGAAAACGAAATCCTAGCTGTTTTAAACAAGCTTAAAGAAAAAGAAATTATTGACTACCATTCTAAAAATAATGATGCTACACTCGTTTTCAATGAAGTTCGTGAAGATGAGAGGACTATCAATAGAGTTTCAAAATATTTAGAACGCCAAAACAATTTAAAAAAAGAACAACTTGACGCCGTTCTTCATTATATTCAAGAAAAAAATGTTTGTAGAAGCAAATTAATTTTGAACTATTTCGGAGAAAAAACAGATTCAGATTGTGGGGTCTGCTCCTATTGCATTGCTAAAAACAGTAAAAAAAGGAATACCACAACTACTACAGAAGCAATTATTATACTTTTAAATAAAGGGGATTTAAATTCTAGAGAAATTGAAATTAAATTAAAATACAATGCTGAGGATATTATCTTTGCGCTGCAACAATTATTAGATAATGATACCATAATGGTAAAACCAAATAATAAATACTCAATAAAATTATAATGGAAAAACTACGAATTGTATTTATGGGAACACCAGAATTTGCAGTTGGAATTCTTGATACAATACTAAAAAACAACTATACCGTAGTTGGAGTAATTACTGCCGCCGATAAACCTGCTGGACGTGGACAAAAAATAAAATATTCAGCAGTTAAAGAATATGCCCTAGCTAATAACATGTTTTTATTACAACCCACAAACTTAAAAGACGAAAATTTTATAAAAGAATTAAAATCGCTAAATGCAAATTTGCAAGTTGTTGTGGCTTTTAGAATGTTGCCAAAAGTAGTTTGGGAAATGCCACAATTAGGCACTTTTAATCTTCATGCTTCACTCCTTCCTAATTATCGTGGAGCAGCTCCTATAAATTGGGCTATAATTAATGGTGAATCCAAAACTGGGGTAACTACTTTTTTTATAGACGACAAAATTGATACTGGCGCTATGATTCTAAGTAACGAAATTGAGATTTCGGCAAATGAAAATGCAGGACACTTACATGACAGATTAATGCAATTAGGAAGTAAAACCGTTGTTGAGACAATAGCTTTAATTGAAAAAGGAAATGTGGTTACTACAATTCAAAAAGAAAATCAAGAAATAAAAACAGCCTATAAACTAGATAAAGACAATTGCAAAATTGATTGGTCAAAATCAGGAGCTGAAATTCATAATCTTATTCGGGGACTTTCGCCATACCCAACTGCATGGTGCATTTTTAAGGACGATAGTCAAGAATGGAATGTGAAAATTTATGAGGCCCAATTTAATGCTATAGAACATATAGAAAATATTGGCACCATTTTTTCAAATAAAAAGGAATTAAAAGTAGCTGTATTAGGTGGATTTCTTTCCATTTTAAGTCTTCAATTTCCAGGAAAGAAAAAAATGACAATTCATGAATTGCTCAATGGAATGACTTTTTCAGAAAACACAAAAGTTTGTTAGGTTGCGAAAACACTGAAACGAACGAATTTTCGACAAAAACAAGTCGCTTTATCAACAAATGATTCGAGTTATCAACAAATTAACTAAAAACATTGCGAAACGCTTGTGCAGTAAGGAATTCCTATTAAATTTGTTATCAGTAACAAAATGTTTAACCAACAATTAATAATTATTATTATGAATAAATCAGAATTAATCGATGCTATTGCTGCTGATGCAGGAATCACAAAAGCTGCTGCAAAATTAGCTTTAGAATCATTTTTAGGTAATGTAGGAGCTACTTTGAAAAAAGGCGGAAGAGTTTCTTTAGTAGGTTTTGGATCTTGGTCAGTTTCTAACAGAGCTGCAAGAGACGGAAGAAACCCTCAAACAGGAAAAACAATAAAAATTGCTGCTAAAAATGTAGTGAAATTTAAAGCTGGTGCAGAATTAGAAGGTTCAGTAAACTAGTATACGTTTGTCTCAAATACATTAAAGTCTTCCTTTTGGAAGACTTTTTTTTTACTTTTATTAAAAATTTTTATGTATTTAAAAAAAATAGTGTTAAATTTATTGAAAATTACTACAAAATGATTTCAGAAAAATTAAAAAAAGGGCAATTACTTATTGCAGAACCTTCTATAATTGGTGATTTATCATTTAATCGTTCTGTTATTTTATTAGCAGAACACAATTCCGAAGGATCGGTAGGATTTATACTAAATAAACCTCTAAAATATACTATAAGAGATTTAGTTCCCGATATTGAGGCTAATTTTAAAATTTATAACGGTGGGCCAGTTGAGCAAGACAATCTTTATTTTATCCATAATGTCCCTAATTTAATTAATGAAAGTATAGAGATTTCGAGTGGTATTTTCTGGGGTGGTGATTTTGAATTGACAAGAAATTTAATCAATGAAGGAAAGATAAAGAAAGATAATATTCGTTTTTTTCTTGGTTATACTGGTTGGGAAACACAACAGTTAGAAAACGAAATGGCATCAAATTCTTGGATTATTGCCGAAAATTTGTATCAAAATAAGATAATAGGCAAATCGACAACCGATTTTTGGAAAGAAAAAATTTTAGAATTAGGAGGTGATTATATTTTATGGTCTAATGCCCCCGAAAATCCATTATTGAATTAAGCTACAATAAAATCATTCAATAGGTTCAAAGCTTTTTGCGAAAACGCTGTTTTATATTCCTTTTTTCTGTATTTCGTTATTGGCTGAATTCCTTTTATAACATTCGTAATAAACAATTCGTTTGCTTTCTGAAGATCAAAAGGGGAAATAGCCTCTTCAACCACTTCAATATTATCCATTTTCTTCACTATCGCTAAAATTTGTTTCCTCATAATTCCATTCAGACATCCTTCAGAAATTGGTGGTGTAATTAATTTATTATCCATTAACATAAAGACATTTCCTTGTACTGCTTCTACAACATTTTTATCTTCATTCAATAACAAACAATTTTGTAAGTCATTCTCTTTTGCGTATATACTAGCTGTAATATTTATGACTTTATTGGTCGTTTTTAAAGTTGACAACAATTGTTTTGAAACATAAATATCTTTATACAAATCAACTTCATATTCATTTGAATTTATAGAATAGAACTTATTTTCTATAGGTAGTGAATGTATTAAAAAAGAGATGGTGTTTGTTTCAGGCAAATAATAACCGCCTGGGTTTCTATAAACTGTAATTCTAGCACGTACAGCATCTGAATAATTATTAGTATTTACAACTAACTTTATTTGTTCTTCAAAATATTCCATAGTAAAATTCATTGGGATTTCCATCCTAAGAATTCGCATCGATGACATTAATCTAAAATAATGATCCTCAAGAAAAAGTATCCTATTGTTTATAATTTTAACCGTTTCAAAAACGCCATCTCCATATAGAAACGCCCTATTATTATACAATAAATTTGTTGAAGCTGGAAAAATAGTGCCGTTATAATTAATCATAATAAATAAAAAAGTCCCGATTATACGGGACAAATATAAGTTTAAATTAATAAAATATTAAACAGAACCTATGACATGTTTTAGGTCTGAAATTTGATTTTCCCATAATAGTTTTGCTTCATCAATTTCATCTGGTTCAGCAAAATCTATTACCATAAGAGAAACATCTTTAGTTATTTCATCTTCAAGTATTCGCAATTCAAAAAAATAATCAGTATCTTTTTTATTTTCATCTATCCATCTGAACTTTATTTTCTCTCCTGTTTTTTTTGATGAAAGCCTAGCATTCTCCTCTGAATCATTCCAGATAAAAGTAAAATACTCTCCTCTTGAATTTACGTTATCAGCAAACCACTCCGACAATCCCGAAGGTGTTGATATATACTGATATAGCAATTGTGGTGATGAGTTTATTGGAAATTCTAATTCGTATCTTGATTTTAGCTCCATTTTCTTTGTGTAATTTTTTGGAAATATATAAATATTAAATCAAAAAAAAAGGATTTTTAAAAATAATTTTTTTCTCTTTTTATATTTGTTACCTATGATTTAAATTTTATATTTGCACCCGCATATAAGGACTGCTTGATATGCATTTATGGCGAGGTAGCTCAGTCGGTTAGAGCGCAGGATTCATAACCCTGAGGTCACGGGTTCAACTCCCGTCTTCGCTACACTATTAAAATCTCTAAACTATATACGTTTAGAGATTTTTTTTTACAATTAAAATATTCTCAAGTCTTATTGCAATCAATCCCAAAAAAACAAATTCTCTCTATTCTCACATTCTAAAACTAAATCACAACAAACTGATTGTGTGTTTATTCCTAAAAAAAGCATCATAATTCTTTTTAAATCACCTAAGTTTTACTTTGACACAAGAAAAAACATAATATCTAAATTCATTTATTATACATATTTACTTACAAAATAATAAAATTAATGTATTTCATCGATGTTTTACGCTTTTTATCGGCAAAAAATTTTGTCAATTCATTTTACTAGTATATTTTTGTTGTGTTAAATAATGTATAAAAACATTTAAAAACCATTTTTCGGGGGAAAAAAGTTATGAAAACAATTACTTACATAAACAAAAAAATATTTTTACTAATAGGTCTCTTATTAGTAACTATTATTGGGTACGCTCAGTCACCTCAAACATTTACAACTTCAGGAACATGGACATGCCCTGCAGGGGTAACCTCTATTCAAGTAGAAGCTTGGGGAGCAGGTGGTTCTGGTGGTGGTAACAATTCAAATTCTGATGGTGGCGGTGGCGGTGGCGGTGGAGCTTACAGTCGTTCTACTATTACAGTTATCCCTGGGGTAACATATACTTTAACAGTAGGTACTGGAGCAATTGGAACTGCTGTAGACGGAACAGCTGGAGGAGATTCGTGGTTTAATACAACTGGAACTTTACTTGCTAAAGGAGGTAATGGAGGTATTGCTGGAACTTCTACATCTGGAGCTGCAGGAGGAAATGGTGGTGCAGCTGCAAGTGGTATAGGAACCACTAAGTTTTCTGGAGGTAATGGAGGTAATGGAAATAATAGTGGTACGGGAATGGGTGGTCCTGGAGGATCATCTGCAGGTACTTTGGCAAACGGTACTTCTGGAACTAATCCTTGGACAACAGTAACTGCTGCCGCTGCTCCAACTGGAGGAGGAATTGGGGGAAACGGTGGTAATAACAGAAATAATGGTGTTTCTGGAATACTTTTTGGAGCTGGTGGTGGTGGTTCTGGTGAGAGAATTGCCTCAGGAACACCTTCAATAGGTGGGAATGGAGCTAATGGTCAGGTTGTTATTACTTGGTCGTGTACCTCTAATACAATTTCATTTACTTCTGCACTTGGAACTGACAATCAAACTAGATGTATCAATACTCCAATTACAAATATTACTTATAGTACTACTGGGGCAACGGGTGCTACTATTAGCGGACTACCGGCTGGTGTTACTGGAACTTGGGCTTCTAACACAGTTACTATAGGCGGAACGCCAACTGAGTCTGGAACATTTAACTACACTGTTACTCTAACAGGAGGTTGTGGAACAGTTACTGCAAATGGAACTATTAACGTGACCCCTTTAAATACTATTGCTGCAGGTATTGACAGAACAACTTGTATTAATACTTCAATATCAAACATTACTTTAACAACTACTGGAGCTACTGGAGCTACTGTTACTGGTTTGCCATTTGGTGTTACTGGTTCTTGGGCATCTAATCAGGTTACCATAAGTGGTACTCCTACGGCATCTGGAACTTTTAACTATACAGTTACAACTACCGGTGGTTGTACTCCTGCAACAACTACTGGAACTATAACAGTTTCGCCAATACATACAATTACAGCAGGAATTAACAGAACAACTTGTAATAATTCTGCAATAACAACTATCACAATAACAACTACTGGAGCTACTGGAGCTACTGTTACTGGTTTACCAGCTGGTGTTACTGGAACTTGGGCCTCTAATCAAGTTACTATCAGCGGAACTCCAACTGCATCTGGAACATTTAACTATACAGTTACAACAACTGGTGGTTGTTCCGTATCAACAACAGGAACTATAACAGTTACACCTTTAAATACAATTGTAGCAGGCATTAACAGAACAACTTGTATAAATACCGCACTAGTAACCATCACTTTAGCAACTACTGGAGCTACTGGTGCTACAGTTACTGGGTTGCCAGCTGGCGTGACTGGAACTTGGGCTTCTAACACAGTTACTATAAGCGGAACGCCAACTGCATCTGGAACATTTACCTACACTGTTACAACTACAGGTGGCTGTACTCCGGCAATAACTACCGGAACTATTACAGTTTCAACAATACATACAATTGCTGCAGGAATTAACAGAACATCGTGTATTAATACTGCAATAACAAGCATCACTTTAACAACTACTGGAGCTACTGGAGCAACAGTTACTGGCTTACCAGCTGGTGTTACTGGTTCATGGGCATCTAATATAGTTACTATCAGTGGAACTCCAACGGCTTCCGGAACATTTAACTATACAGTTACAACTACTGGTGGTTGTACTCCAGCAATAGCGACAGGAACTATTACAGTTACACCTTTAAATACCATTGTTGCAGGCATTAACAGAACAACTTGTATTAATACTGCAATAACAAGTATCACTTTAGCAACTACTGGAGCTACTGGAGCTACAGTTGCTGGTTTGCCAGCTGGTGTTACTGGAACTTGGGCTTCTAATCAAGTTACTATCAGCGGAACTCCTACTGCATCTGGAACATTTAACTATACAGTTACAACTACAGGTGGCTGTACTCCTGCAATAACTACTGGAACTATTACAGTTTCACCAATACATACAATTGCATTAGGAATTAACAGAACAACTTGTATTAATACTGCAATAACAAGCATCACTTTAGCAACTACTGGGGCTACTGGAGCTACAGTTAGTGGTTTACCAACTGGTGTTACTGGAACTTGGGCATCTAATCAAGTTACTATAAGCGGGACTCCAACTGAGGCAGGAACATTTAACTATACAGTTACAACAAATGGTAGTTGTACTCCAGTAATAGCAACAGGAACTATTACAGTTACTCCTTTAAATACCATTGCGGCAGGAATTAACAGAACAACTTGTATTAACACACCAATGTCAAGCATCATTTTATCAACAACTGGAGCAACTGGGGCTATAGTTACTGGTTTGCCAGCTGGTGTTACTGGTTCTTGGTCAGTAAATCAAGTTACCATTAGCGGAACTCCAACTGCTGTTGGGACATCTAATTATTCGGTTGTTACAACTGGTGGTTGCGCGCCTCAAGTTACAGCAACTGGTTCTATAACTGTTAATGTATTTCCTACAATTACAGGAACTACACCTAGAACAAGAACAGGTGCCGGAAGTGTTGTGCTAAGTGCTACGGCTTCAATTGGCACATTAAACTGGTATGATGCTTTAACTGGAGGTACTTTGTTAGGTTCAGGAACAAACTTTACTACCCCAACAATTACATCAACTACAACTTTTTATGTAGAAGCAGTTAACGGCACTTGTGCTTCTATACCTAGAAGTGTTGTTATTGCTACTGTAAATTATCCTGAGATAGAGGTTCAAGGAAATGCAACAACAATTACAAGTGGTGAAGCAGCTCCTTCAATAACAAATTGGACAGACTTTGGAGCTTCAAATACAACAAGAACTTATACAATACGCAACCTTGGTAATGCCTTATTAACTATTGGAACAATTACAATTTCTGGATTAAATGGCAGTGAATTTTCTGTAACAACTCCTCCAAGTAGCATTGTTGCAATAGGTTCTAGCACTTCTTTTGTTGTTACTTTTGCACCAACAGCTGTTGGAGTTAGAACAGCTACAATTTCAATAATAAATAATGATCCTGACGAAAGTTCATATTCTTATGAAATACAAGGAACAGGAACTGAGCAAGAAATTGATCTACAAGGTAATGCAACTTCAATTGTTAATGGTGATTCTACTCCCTCTATTGCAGACTGGACAGATTTTAGTACTGTTACAGCAACTAGAACATTCACTATACGTAACACTGGAAGTCTACCATTAACTATAGATTCAATAACAATTGAAGGAACACATGCAGCTGACTTTAGCATTACAACACCTCCAGCAACAACTGTTGCAGCAAATAGCAGTACCACATTTGTGGTAACATTTACACCAAGTGCAATTAACACAAGGACTGCTACAATAAGTATAGAAAATAACGATAATAATGAAAACCCTTATACTTTTGCAATTCAAGGATTTGGAATAATCCCTGAAATTGATATTCAAGGAAATACAATTTCTATTCCTGATAGTACTGTTATTGTTCCAACAACTTCAAATTGGACGGATTTTAGTACAGTAGCAGGAACTAGAACATTTACTATTTTCAATAATGGTAATATGACATTAAATATTGGTGCAATTACTCGTACTGGCACACATGCATCTGAATTTACTATTACGACTCCACCAGCCACAACTGTTGCAGCTTTTAGTAGTACCACATTTGTTATAACCTTTTCACCTACAGCAATTGGAACAAGGTCAGCTACAATTAGTATTGCAAATAACGACAGTAATGAAACTTCATATGATTTTAACATTCAAGGAACTGGAGCTGCAAGAGAAATTGATTTACAAGGAAACAGTGTGTCAATTCCAAATAATACTCCAACAGCTTCAATTACAACTGGTTCCGATTTTGGTCCAGCAGATATAAATTTAGCAACAGTTACCCGTACTTTTACTATTGTAAACACTGGCTCACTTCCTTTAACTATATCAAATCCAACAATCTCTGGAACTAATGCATCTGAATTTAGCATAACTGCAAATCCTAGCACTCTTACAATTGGTGCTGGAGCTGGTACTACTTTTACTGTAACATTTAATCCAAATGGGGTTTTTACAAGATTAGCTCAAATTAATATTGTTAATAATGACAGTGACGAAAACCCGTATACATTTGTGATTCAAGGTACAGGATTATTAGACAATGATGGTGACGGTGTAGAAAATAATGCTGACCAAGATGATGATAACGATGGTATTATAGATTCCGTAGAATGTGGCACTTGTATAAGTGATGTTTTTGTAAATGGAAGTTTTGAAACTCCTGTAATTGGGACTGCAACTTATGCTATTCTTCCTACATCTAGTGTGACTGGATGGCAAACTAGTGCTGAGAATTTTATCGAAATATGGAGTTCTGGAATGAATGGAGGATATGGAGCAGTACCAGCTGCTGCTGGTAATCAATTTGCTGAATTAAATGCAAACATAGCAGGAATATTATATCAGACTTTTTGTTTAAATGGAGCAGGAGGTACTATCAATTGGTCAATAAAACATAGAGGAAGAGCAGGATCTGATCAAGCTTTTGTAAAATTTGGAAATAATTTAGCTAATGCTATCGCGTCAACACCAATTGTTACAATGGTAGATGGAAATACTTCTTGGGGATCATATTCAGGAACTTACTCAATTCCTTTAGGGCAGACTAGTATCGTTTTAACTTTTCAAGCTGGCTATACGGCATCTGGTGATGCTTCCGTAGGAAATTTAATTGATGATGTTCAAATTATTATTAACCAAAACTGTATCGATACTGATGGTGACGCAATTTCAGACATTGTTGATGTAGATGACGATAATGATGGTATTCCAGATATTGAAGAAGCTGGATTTAAAGCTTACAGCAATAATAAATCTACAATGGATAGAACAAATGCTGCTACTTGGGTTGATACAAATACAAATGGATTAAATGATTATATTGATACATTGATTACTGCTGGCACATATGTTATTCCTGATACTGATGGTGATGGTGTGCCGAATCATTTAGACCTTGATAGTGATAATGACACTCTATTTGATGTAGATGAAGCAAACTTATTAAATGGTGATGGAGACATTACTGGAGATGGTAGAGGTGATGGATTAGACTCTGAAGGAGATGGACTACTAAACCTTTATGATAACTCTACAGTTTTTGGAACAACAACAAGAGCTTATGCTCAAGATAGTGATGGTAACGGTATTCCTGATTATTTGCAACTAGACTCAAATGATGATGGTATTAATGATATTCAAACAGGTTTATACGGAAGTTTTGATGCGAATGGAGACGGAAGAATTGACAGTCCTGGTGATGCTGATCGAGATGGTATTACCGATACTTTCGACACCAATGATGCAACTATAGGTTCTCCAAGAGATTTAAACAGAAAACTCTTTTTAGATTTTGATGGAAGAAATGATTATGCACAAGATGCTACTGCTTTAGGTATATTACCAAATGCATCTATAATGGCTTGGATAGATTTGAACCCAGCTTTTTCTTCAACTGGAGTTGTTATGGGTACCCCTAATTTCCTATTACGAGTTACAAGTGCAAGAAATTTAGAAGCTGTAGTTAACGGGACAACAGTGGCTTTTAACACCACAAGTCTAAACAGATCACAATGGTATCATGTTGCTGCTGTCTACGACGGGTCTACAGTAAAATTATTCCTAAATGGACTAATGGTAAATACCGCTGTAGCTACTGGCACTATTCCTTCTAACATTTTAACATTAGGGAAAAATCCAAGTGCAAGTTCTAACTTCTTCAGAGGTAAAATTGATGAAGTAAGAGTTTTTAACCTAGCACTTACTGACATACAAGTACAACGAATGGTGTATCAAGAAATTCAAAATACAGCATCTCAAGTAAGAGGAGCTATTGTTCCTAAAGATATTGGTGCGTTACCCTTTGCAAACGTATTACGATACTATAGAATGGACGTTTATAAAGATGATATTATTGATGATTTAACTACCGCATCTATTGATTTAGTTACTGGAATGGAAATTTTTAACCATAAAGTGATTAATATGCAACAAGCTCCAATGCCATTTACAACAATACGAACAGGAACATTTGCAACAGCGGTAAATGACACAACAAAAGACATTAGAGGTTTAGACGTGGTAGACTTCGATTATTCTATAATTCAAGTGAATCATAATATTACAGAAACTGCAAACAATACTGATTTGGGTATGTTTGTTAGTCCTAGTGCAACAATTACTATGAACAATAATACTAAAATACAAAACGATTGGTATTTAAAATTAGATGGTAAAATAGATTTGCAAGGTAGATCGCAATTGGTACAAACTATAAACAGTGATTTAGATGTTACAAGCGCTGGTTTTATAGAAAGAGATCAACAAGGACAATCTAATAAATTCAGTTATAATTATTGGTCTTCTCCTGTTGGAGGAATTAGCACGACTAGTAATAACAACTCGTATACAGTTGATAGCGTTATGAAAGACGGAACTGACCCTGCAAATATTCAAAACTTTACTTGGACTACTGGTTATAACGGAGCGCCAACAACACCAATCACTTTGAGTAATTATTGGATTTTTAAATTTCAAAATGTGAGTCCTATTTATGCCAATTGGGCTAAAGTTTTACAAACAGGAACTTTATTCGCAGGTCAAGGTTATACTCTAAAAGGGAGCGGTGCTGCAAGTGCTACTCAAAACTATACTTTCGTAGGCAAACCTAACAGTGGTGCAATATCTAGTCCTATTGCTGCTAATAATTCTAATTTAAGTGGTAACCCTTACCCTTCAGCATTAGATGCGAATGCATTTATAACTGCTAATCTTAGTTCTACCACAGGAACATTGTATTTCTGGGAACATTTTAGCACAAATGCCTCTCACAATCTAGCGGCCTATCAAGGTGGTTATGCTACAAGAAATCTTGTTGGCGGTACTACTCCTGTTTCTCCTGCTGGTGTTAGTGGTTTAGGTTCTAGTTCTAGAATACCTGGTAGATACATCCCTGTAGGACAAGGCTTCTTCGTAAACGGAAGTGCAACTGGAGGAACTATTAACTTTAACAATAGTCAACGTTTATTTATAAAAGAAGACGATGTTGTAAACTCTAATGCGCTTTTTAGAAACAATACTAATACTAGTACAGTAGTTCAAAAAGAGTTCGATAACAGACAAGATGCTATACCTCAAGACAATGAGTTTGCTAAAATACGATTTAGTTACATCTCTCCTGATAATAATAGACGAGAGTTGTTGTTAGGCTTTATGAACGAAAATGCTACTAGTGCCATAGATCCTGGATATGATGCTGTACAATTGGATACACAAGCTAGTGATATGTATTTCTTAAACAACAACACTAGATTAGTTATTCAAGGTGATACTTATTTTGATTCTGCAAGTTCTTTCCCTCTTGGTGTAAAAACAGCTATTGAAGGAAAAGCAAAATTTGTTCTTAATCAAACTGAAAATTTCGATGCAAATTCTAGTATATACATTTATGATAATGTAACCAAGTTATACCATGATATTAAAGAAAAAGATTTCGAAATTAATTTAACAGCGGGAACACTTGCTGATCGATTCTCTTTAAGATTCAATAACCCTTCATCGTTATCAGTAAACAACTTTGACATAAATGAAGCTGTTAAAGTAGCATTTGCTAACAATGATAATTCAATAAATATTAAGAATAACCTTTTAAACGAAACAGTTCAATCGGTTACTTTATATAACATTCTTGGTCAATCTATTAATAAATGGAATGTAAAAGATCAAGCTCAGACTAAAATTAAAATTCCTGTAACCAATGTGAGCTCAGGAACGTACATTGTAAAAGTACAAACCACAAATGGTGATATCAGTAAAAAAGTTATCATCAGATAAATGCCCTTTTTTCCCAAAAAAAAGTAAAAAAGCTTCTCATCTGAGAAGCTTTTTTAATTTATTAAACTCTAAAAATTCTAGATGCTTGCTAATTGATTTTTCAATTCGTCAAAATTAACTAAAATTTGTTCGCCAGAAATTAAGTTTTTTAATGCAAACTTTTCCTCATTCATTTCAGTTTCGCCAACAATAACTGCATAAGGAATTTGGCGCCTATCAGCATGCATAAACTGCTTACCGACTTTAATAGCGTCTGGATACAACTCTACTTTTATATTTGCAGCTCTTAATTTAGTAATGGCCTCCATGGCATAAAACGCTTCTTTTTCGCCATAATTTATGAATAACGCTTTTGATGTTGCAAGTATAGTTTCAGGAAACAGATTCAATTCTTCTAACACTAAATAAATTCTATCCAATCCAAAAGAAATCCCTACTCCACTCATATCTTTTAAACCAAAAATACCTGTCAAATCATCGTATCTTCCGCCTCCACCAATAGAGCCCATAGCTACTCCTTCGGGCGGAGCAACTTCAAAAATAGCACCTGTGTAATAATTTAACCCTCTTGCCAAAGTCACATCTAAATCTAAAATTGACTCCTTTAATCCTAATTTTGTAACTGTATCACAAATAAACTGCAACTCAGAAACTCCTTTCATTCCTTCTGCTGATGAAGTCAATAAGCCTGAAAGTTGTTTTATTTTTTCTGAAATACTTCCCGTAAAATTAAATAGCGGTTGCACTTTCTCGATAGCATTTTCAGAAATTCCTTTTTCAATCATTTCTTTTTTTACGCCTTCCTCTCCTATTTTGTCGAGTTTGTCTAAAGCTACTGTAAAATAAATTAGTTTATCAGATGCACCAATCACTTCAGCTATTCCCGAAAGAATTTTTCGGTTGTTGATTTTTATGGTAACACCTTTTAAACCCAATGCAGTAAAAACAGCATCGTATAATTGCACCAACTCTACTTCTTGCCATAATGATTTAGACCCCACCACATCGGCATCGCATTGATAAAATTCTCTGAAACGTCCTTTCTGTGGACGATCGGCACGCCAAACCGGTTGTATTTGGTATCTTTTAAAGGGAAACTCAATTTCGTTTTGATGTTGCACTACGTATCTTGCAAATGGCACGGTTAGGTCATAACGAAGTGCTTTTTCGGAAATTTTAGAAGTTAAAGGTTTATAGTTTATAGTTTGTAGTTCTTCTAAAGATACCTTATCCAAAAAATCCCCAGAATTCAATATCTTAAAAATCAATCTATCCCCTTCTTCCCCGTATTTTCCCATCAAGGTTTCAGAGTTTTCAAACGAAGGTGTTTCTATGGGTTGAAACCCAAATTTCTCGAAATTGCTTTTTATAATTGAAATAATGTATTGACGTTTTGCCACCTCAGCTGGTGAAAAATCTCTAGTACCTTTAGGAATACTTGGTTTTGATGCCATTTTTTAAATTTAGGATTTTAGATTTTAGATTGAGGATTTAATTGCTGGGTAAATCCCAAATCGAAAATCCTGAATCTTTAATTCGCTTTGCAAATATCTTATTTTTAAAATAAATAACACGGCATCTAATTCAAACTTGTAACAAAAATCGTAATTTCGTGTCAAATTGTTATGATGCTGCATTTATTTAAAGAAAATGTCCGAATTGCGCTAAGCTCTATAAAAACGCAATTGTTACGTACCATACTTACGGTATTAATCATAGCTATTGGGATTACCGCTTTGGTTTGTATTCTAACAGTTGTTTCGGCTTTAGAAAATACAGTTTCTAGTGATTTTGCATCTATGGGTGCGAATACTTTTACTATTAATCAATATGATTTTTCTGAAAGAATAGACCGCCATAACAATGCTAAAACAGAAAATCCAATAATTAGTTATCCTGAAGCTGTAGCTTTTAAACAAAAATACGATTATCCATTAACACACACTTCTCTTTCTTTTACAGCGACTTCAAATGCCGAAGTAAAATCAGAAACAAAAAAAACCGATCCCGAAATTACCGTTTTGGGTGTTGATGAATATTTTTTAATAAACTCTGGTTTAGAAACTACAAAAGGTAGAAATTTTACCACTTTTGATATTGCAAACAACACCTATTCCTGTGTAATTGGATCTGATTTTGTAAAGCAACTTTTTAAAGATGTAAATCCTATTGATCAAATTTTATCCATTCGAGGCGCTAAGTTTAAGGTTATAGGTTTGTTGAAAGAAAAAGGTTCCACTTTTGGAAACAGTCAAGATTTAAGAGTTTTAATTCCTATACAAGTAGCCCGATCACTATTTACAGCACCTGACATAAACTATACTTTAAGTGTCATGGTCGACAAAAAAGAATTGCTAGATCAAGCAACTGATGAAGCCAACAGTACGATGCGGAGAGTTCGTAAACTGAGTCCAATAAAAGACAATAATTTCGGAATTTCTAGAAGTGATGATTTAATTAATCGCATCTTGAGCATTACGCAATACTTAGGTGTATCAGCATGGGTAATAGGAATCATTACCATTTTTGGTTCTTCAATTGCATTAATGAATATCATGCTGGTTTCTGTTACCGAAAGAACTCGTGAAATTGGTATTAGAAAAGCATTAGGAGCAAAACGAGGGACAATAGCTTTACAGTTTTTTATGGAAACCTTAATTATTGGGCAATTAGGTGGGGTACTAGGAATAATTTTAGGAATACTAGCAGGTTACGGAATTGCATCTGCTATGACATTTATATTTGTCATTCCGTGGCAAGCTATTACGGCAGCGTTTTTAACCACATTTGTTGTAGCTATAGCGTCGGGTTCTTATCCGGCATTAAAAGCTTCTAGACTTGACCCAATTGAGGCTTTGAGATATGAATAGTTTATACTGAAATTATTATATTTCACATCGAATCATCCTATCGTTTCCATAAATATCTTTCCTTAATTCTATATTTTTGAAATTCATTTTTGTTAATAGTTCGACAGTTTCTTTTCCTAAATATTGATTAATTTCAAAATACAATTTCCCCTTTTTTGATAAATTTTTCAGCGCCAATTCAGCTATTTTTTTGTAAAAAATTAAAGCATCGTTATCGTCAACGAACAAGGCCAAATGAGGTTCGTTATCTAATACATTTTTCTTGATTTCAGCTTTTTCAAGATTACGCACATACGGCGGATTAGAAACTATTATGTCATATTTAATGGAAACTGGGAAGCTCGAAGTTTGAAGTTCATCCAGGTTGATAAGCTTTAGAATATCCGTTTTAATAAAATGAATAGAAACATTGTTTTTGTCAGCATTTCTTTCAGCCGTTACTATTGCCTTCTCAGAAATATCAATAGCGAAAACTTGAAAGTTTTGAAGGTTTTTAGCCAAAGAAATTGCAATACAACCGCTTCCGGTTCCTATATCTAAAACTCTCCAATTTTCGCCTATAAAATCCGTCTTCTTCCCTAAGCTTCGGGATTGCACTTCTAACTTTTGACTTTCAATAATCCAATCGACTAATTCTTCTGTTTCAGGTCTCGGGATAAGTACATTTTCATTGACTTCGAAATTCAAACCATAAAAATTTGTTTCCCCTAATATATATTGAATGGGAATTTCTTGCTGGAGTTGCTCGACAATGATGTTCCAATTTTGAATTTCATTTTCAGAAAAACCCAAATCATTTTGCAAAGCCAAATCAATTCTTTTTAGCTTACGCTTATCTTCTAAAATCAAATAAAAAAAACTCTCCACTTCGGCTTCATCATAAATGGGCGAAAGTTCCTGAATAAAATGACTTCTGTATTCTTTAATTCGCATAGATAGAAATTATTTTTTTGAGTAAAAAAGCAAAGATATTCAATCACTACTTTATTTCACACTTTAATAGAAATCAAGTAAGAAATGTGTTTTTGATATTTATCTGTTACTATTACAATTCTATATAAAACTAAATCTTATTTTTGTATGGTGAATATAGACGAAAAATACATCAAAAGGTGTTTAGAAATTGCCAAAAAGGGCTTACCGGCTTCGATGCCAAATCCATCGGTTGGTGCTGTCATTGTATACCAAGACAAAATTATTGGTGAAGGATACACATCTGCTTATGGTGGTGCTCATGCCGAAGTGAATGCTATACAAACTGTAAAAGACAAATCTTTACTTGAAAAAGCAACTATTTATGTAAGTTTAGAACCATGCAGCCATTATGGAAAAACGCCACCTTGTTGTAATTTAATCATAGAATATAAAATACCAAATATTGTCATAGGGACTTTAGATCCAAATATAAAAGTAGCTGGAAATGGAATAAAAAAATTAATCGAATATGGCAAAAATGTTATTGTGGGAATTCTTGAAAAAGAATGCAAAGAATTGAACAGACGTTTTTTTACTTTTCACGAGAAAAAACGTCCTTATATTGTATTGAAATGGGCAGAAAGTCAAGATGGATTTATAGCTCCAAAAAATAAGTCAGAACAAAAACCTGTTTGGATAACTAATTCATTTTCAAGGCAATTGGTTCACAAATGGCGCAGTGAAGAACAATCAATTCTAGTTGGCACTCAAACTGTTGTTGATGACAATCCGAAATTAAATGTTAGAGATTGGGTTGGAAAAAATCCTACTCGAATAGTTTTAGACCAAAATAATAGAATCTCAAAAGAAAGTCATATCTTTGATAATCAAGCAGAAACAATAATTCTTTCTTCGTCTGAAATTGATTTTAGTAATACTATAGCTAGTCAAATTTGTGCAATTTTATATGAACGTAATCTTCAATCGGTACTTATTGAAGGAGGAACACAAACATTACAAACCTTTATTGATGCTAATCTTTGGGACGAAGCCAGAGTTTTTAAAGGAAATTTGTTTATAGGAAACGGAACTAAAGCCCCAGTTTTAAAATCGAAATGGATTGAAAGGCAATTCATTTTAGAAGATGAACTTTTAATTTTTAAAAATTATGATTAACGCTATTATTTTCGATTTTGGAGATGTATTCATCAATCTTGATAAAGAAACAACAGAAAATGAATTTAAAAAATTAGGTTTAGAGTCCTTAAACGATCCGTTATTAGTAAAAAATGACTTATTCGAAAAAGGAAAAATCACAGAAGAAGAATTTTTAGGAAGTTTTCAAACATTCATACCAAACGCAACCTTTAAAGAAATTAAAAAGGCTTGGAACACTATTTTAGGTGATTTTCCTCTATATCGTTTAGAATTTTTACAAATGCTTGCTGGCAAATACCGCCTTTTTTTATTATCGAACACTGACTCAATTCATATCAAACATTTTGAAAAAAAATATGGACCCTCTTTTACAAAAGATTTTTACCAATGTTTTGAAAGAGTATATTTTTCCTACGAAATGGGCATGAGAAAACCAGACGAAGCTATTTATAATTTTGTTTTAAAACAAAATGAATTAACCCCTAGAAATACTTTATTTGTTGATGATAAAAAAGCGAATACCGATTCAGCAAAAGCTTTAGGGATTCAGGTTTGGAATTTACAAGTGGGTCAAGAAGATGTGGTAGATTTATTTGAAATTGAAGTATTTTAAATCATTTTGGATAGTTACAGAACTATAGCCTTACCTTCTGAGGAAATTCTTTTCAAAGAAAAAAACAGCAAGTTTTTCGGGTATGCTTTTCCAATAAGTTCGGAAAATGAAATTAAATCATTACTAGAGCCTCTAAGAAAAAAACATTTTAATGCTGTTCATTTTTGTTATGCATTTCAAATTGGAACTGAGTCTATTTATTATCGAATAAATGACGATGGAGAACCCATTAATAGTGCAGGAATGCCTATTTACGGACAAATCCAATCTTTTGAAGTAACTAATGTATTAGTTGTAATTGTATAGGTATTTTGGAGGAATAAAATTAGGTGTTGGAGGATTAATTTCGGCATACAAAACTGCTGCTCAATTAACCTTAGTATCTGCATCAATAATCGAAAAAATAATAGATATTCATTTTATAGTTTCATTTGACTATAAAAACATGAATAAAGTAATGCGAGTTATAAAAGAAAAAAATGCAGTAATTGTTTCTCAAAAAATGGAACTAAATTGTGAAATTGAAATTGCAACGCGAAAAAAAAATGCTGAAATGTTATTTGAAATCTTTAACTCTATGTTTCAAATTGAAATAAAAGAGAAAAATTAAAATTAATTATTCTTCTATTTCCTTTAAAAGTGATTTTATTGCATCAGGAGGTGTAGTTGGACGACCCGTTTTTAAGTCTACAAAAACTAAAATAAAAGCAGCAGTTGTTAATAACTCATTTTGCTCACTCCAAATTTCACAATCAAATTCTATCTTAACAGTACTGTGTTTTTTGAACTTCGTTTTTACTACCAATAGGTCATCATAACGCGCTGACTTTTTGTAATTTATAGTCATAGAAACTATTGGTAAAGCAATTCCACTTTCCTCTAAGCTTTTGTAGGAAACCCCTTTGTTTCTGAGCCATTCAACTCTACCTATCTCAAAATAAGGGATGTAATTTCCATGATAAACAACTCCCATTTGATCTGTTTCTGAATAACGTACCCTTACTTCAATTTGATGCTCTTTCATGTTGTTTATATTAAATTTATAGTATCTTTATGATTGTAAAAAATATGCCTTACAACAATATTTTTAAAAAACCAATGTGTATTTAATTTTTTTTTAACGATTTTTGTTCACATATTTGTTACCCCAAAAAAGAGATAAAATATATCCTTATTTCTTTGTAAGATAACCTTTAATAAAAATACAAATTTAACAAAAAATATGAGCAAAACTGCGCAATCAGTATGGGAAAATTGTCTGTCTTTCATAAAAGACAATATCCAAGACCAAGCTTACAAAACTTGGTTCGAACCGATTAAGTCTGTTGAGCTTACCGATAATGCATTATATATTCAAGTTCCTAGTAAATTTTTCTACGAATGGCTTGAAGAACATTACGTAAAATTGTTAAAAGTAGCCTTAACCAAGGAACTTGGTAAGAACGCTAAATTATTGTATAAAATAAAAATGGAAAATACATATGGCAATAAGCAACCTTTCATGGAGCAATTGCCAAGTGCCCATAGAAGTTCTATGAAAACCCAAGAAGTGGATGCTCCATTTAAAAACTTAAGTCCTGAATTAAAAAATCCGTTTGTTATTCCAGGAATTAGAAACTTAAAAATAGAATCCCAATTAAATGCTAATTATAGTTTTGATAATTTTCTTGAAGGAGATTCTAACAGACTTGCCCGTTCTGCAGGTATGGCAGTAGCCAATAAGCCCGGAGGAACATCATTTAATCCGTTATTAATTTTTGGAGGAGTTGGACTAGGTAAAACTCATTTGGCTCACGCTATTGGCGTTGAAATTAAAGATAAATATCCTGAGAAAACCGTTTTATATATTTCAGCAGAAATTTTCACGCAACAATATATCGATTCTGTAAAGAAAAACAATCGAAATGATTTTATACATTTCTATCAGTTAATTGATGTTTTAATTATAGATGATGTTCAGTTTTTATCTGGAAAATCAGGAACTCAAGACGTGTTTTTTCATATATTCAACTATTTACATCAAAACGGAAAACAGGTAATTCTAACTTCTGATAAAGCACCTGTTGACATGCAGGACATTGAACAGCGTTTGCTTTCTCGATTTAAATGGGGATTATCGGCTGAACTGCATCAGCCTGATTATGAAACTAGAATTTCTATTCTAAAAAACATTTTATATCGAGACGGTGTAGAAATGCCTGACGAAATTATTGAATATGTTGCCAGAAACATCAAAACAAATGTTCGAGAATTAGAAGGCGCCATTATTTCATTAATAGCACAATCTTCTTTCAATAAAAAAGAAGTTACTTTAGATTTAGCCAAACATGTTGTAGAGAAATTTGTTAAAAATGTAAAGAGAGAAATTTCTATAGATTATATTCAGAAAATTGTTTCTGATTATTTTCAATTGGATTTGGAAACCTTACAATCTAAAACTAGAAAACGTCATGTTGTGCAAGCAAGGCAATTAGCCATGTTTTTTGCAAAAAAATTCACTAAAGCTTCATTAGCAAATATTGGTTCTCAAATTGGCGATCGCGACCATGCAACCGTGCTTCACGCTTGCAAAACAGTTGATAATTTAGTTTCTACTGACAAGCAATTCAAAAAATTTGTAGAAGACATCAATAAAAAATTAACTCTGTAAATGTCCGTTAAAATTTTAATGGTTTGTCTTGGCAATATCTGTCGTTCTCCTATGGCAGAAGGATTATTAGCCTCAAAACTCCCTAAAGATTTATTTTTTGTAGACTCTGCAGGAACAGGAAATTGGCATGTTGGAAAACAACCTGATGATAGAGCCATTGCAGTTGCCAAAAAAAACAAACTCGATATTTCACATCAAAAAGGCAGACATTTTAAGAGTACCGACCTAGATACTTTTGATTACATATATGTAATGGATAACTCCAATTATAATGATGTACTATCCCTAGCCAAAAACGAAGAACAAAAAAGTAAAGTACAACTTATTTTAAACGAACTTTTTCCAGGAGAAAATGTTGATGTTCCTGATCCCTATTATGGGTTGCAAAACGGATTTGATTCCGTTTTTGCCATGTTAGACAAATCTTGCGAAGTCATTGCTGAAAAATTAATAGCAAAACATAGCAAAACAGCTACACCAAAAACTATTTCTACTCGCGGAAAACTCTATTTAATCCCTACAACTTTAGGCGAAAGTGATCCCTTAGATGTTTTACCACAAACGGTAAAAAGAGCTGTAAATTTTATTGATGACTACATTGTTGAAAATGAAAAAACCGCTCGAAAATTTATAAAAAGTATTCATCCTGAAAAAGTTCAAGCTTCATTGAGATTAAGTGCTTTGAACAAGCATACCTTAATTTCAGAACACAATAAAATGATTCAACCATGTCTTGAAGGCAAAAATATTGGTTTAATGTCTGAAGCAGGTTGCCCAGGAATTGCAGATCCTGGCGCAGTAATTGTTAAATTAGCCCATGAAAAAAACATTCAGGTCATACCTTTAGTAGGTCCTTCATCTATTCTCTTGGCTTTGATGGCTTCTGGAATGAATGGTCAGAATTTTGCATTTAACGGCTATCTTCCTATTGATAAGGCAGAGAAAAAAACAGCTATTAAAAATTTGGAAAAATTATCTCAGGACAAAAATCAATCGCAAATTTTTATTGAAACACCATTTAGAAACAATAAAATGCTAGATGATATTTTGCAAGCTTTGCAACCCAACACTCATTTGTGTGTTGCTGCAGATATCACGTTACCTTCTGAGTATATTAAAACCATGCGCGTTTCAGATTGGAAAAAAGCAACTATAGATTTGCACAACAGACCAACCATTTTTATTATTCACAAATCATAAAAAAATCCTGTCATAGCAGGATTGTTTTTTAATGAATACAATTGTTATTTTGCTTTTGCATCATTATCAGCTATTATACCAGATGTTTCATAACCCCCAAATTCTCTCATGTACGTGTTTACAGAAGTACCATAATTATCTTTACATTTTTTAGCACCATTAGAATTTAGAAATCTTTTTACAGAACCAGCACCACCTAAATGAGCCGCAGCTAAAATACCAGATTCAGTGACTTTAACACCACTAATTATTTTTCCAGAAAATTTTTCGATTTCGTCCTTCAATTCCCATTTGTTTTTTGATAAAAGTGCAACAAATGCTTTTTCTTGTAATTTAGGACTATTTAGAAAGGTTAGGCTGTCATGAATTCCAATGGTTTTAAGAGTCTCTAAACCAAACTGGTATTTACCCATATAACCCAAAGTATTTATTTTTTTGTATTTGCCTTGCGATTCTTTAAAAGCAACTGCTTCTTTAAAACCTATAAAAAACTTTCCAGTAAAAGGGACATTTAAATTAGGGTAATCTTTTTGTTCTTTTGAAGGAAATAAGTATGATAATTCATCATTATTATTTGCCTGAAACCAATTGTGATTTTGTAATTCGAAGGGTTTAAAACCAGAACTTAAATAAGCAATTATTACAATCAAACTTGTGTAAAAAAACCATTTTTTTATCATGTTTTGTTTTTCTTCTTAACCTGTCACTTCAAGAAATTTCTACAGTGCAAATGTACAACAAAAAATACAAATCTGAAAATCAATCAGTTAAAGTTTTTTAAAAGTAAATAAAGTGAAATTTAAAATTTCCTTTGCCATTGATTTCAAACGTTGGAGCTGGAATTTTGACAGAATTAAATATTGAAAAAAAAGTTTTTAACACATGCGATTTTGTGGGAATTTTAGTCAAATCGGCATCGAAACTAAAGTAAAATTGGCGGTATCTTTTTGATTCTGGGAGAAAAATAGTGTTTATAAAGGTGTTATTTCCTGTAATCATTCCTTCTGCTCCATATCCAATGGCTACATTGAACCATTTTGGTATTGTAGAACCTTTTATAAACGAATGTAAATTAAATGACAACCAGTACGTTTGCCCATTATAATCCTTCAAAATTTGTTCGCTTAAAGTATTTCCTAAAACATTTGGACGAACTTGTGCATAAGGTGTGGTATGAAAAGAAAATTTTGGAATAATTCGCTGCTCTTTCCACAACAACTCCTGCGATACATACATTACAGTTCCTGAAGCATTGGCTGCAACGTCACCAATTGAAGCGCCCCAATTAGATGAATACCCATCCATAACCTCAACTGCTGAAAGAAATACAAATCCTAAAGTGGCACCATATAACAATTGATTTTTTCTACTTACTCCACTCCATTGTAATGCCTCTTTACTAAATCTGCCTAATTGATAGGAAGAAAATACATGACCCGCTTTATCCATTTGAAGCCATTGGGCATTGTCATTTATGAAATGGAAATCTGATTTTGGATAGTCTGCATACCAAAGTTGATTCAATCCTATTAAAACTCCTGTAGAAAGTGCTACTTGTGAAATGGCCACTGTATTTCTTTTCTTAGTATTTAAAGTATCAGTAGGCTTTAAAATTTGAGAGAAAATAGAAGAAGAAAATATAAAAACAAATAGAATTAAATAAATAGGTGTTTTATATTTCAAAATTTATCTTTTTATACCTTGTTGGTTAACCCAAGCCACATATTTTTGGCGGTTTACTTCATGCTGAGCAGTTGTTACTGCAAATTCATGATAACCAAAGTTTGTGACACTAGCACAGAAATAAATATAATTGTGTTTTTCAGGATTTAATACAGCATCTAAAGCGGTGATGTCCGGCATAGCTATTGGCCCTGGAGGTAAACCTTCGTATTTATATGTATTATAAGGGGAATCGGTTTCTAAATCTTTATATAAAACTCTTTTTATAACTTGAGTAAAGTCGCCTGATTTTAATTTAACAGCATAAATAACAGTTGGATCAGCTTCTAATTTTATTCCCCTTTCTAATCTATTCAAATAAACCCCAGCTACTTTTGGTCTTTCATCTCTTTTTACGGTTTCCTTATGCACAATTGATGCTAATACAGACACTTGAATAGGTGTTAGATTTAGCTTTTTTGCTTTTTCTAAGCGGGCCTCAGTCCAAAATTTACGATATTCCTTTGCCATTTTATCTCTAAATTTTGTAGCATTTGTATTCCAAAAGAATTCATAGGAATTGGGAATAAACATACTCAAAACATTTTCTTCTGTAAATCCGTTTTCCTCTAAAAACTTTTTATCTTTAAAAGCAGTTAACAAACTCAAACTATCCGCTTCAATTTGAGAACCAATGCGTCCAGCAAAGTTTTCTAGTCGTTCTTGATTATTAAAAGCCAAATTAACAGGAACATTTATACGTAAAGCATTTACAATTTCATTACTATTCATTCCTTTTTTAAGTAAAAATCGTCCTGCTTTTTCAGTTCGTTCTGGATATGATTTTTTATTAGCTACCATTTCAAATCGTTCCATATCTTGTATATAAGGAGAAACTATTTTTTTTACAGCT
Source organism: Flavobacterium myungsuense (assembly GCF_042677265.1). NCBI lineage: Bacteria > Pseudomonadati > Bacteroidota > Flavobacteriia > Flavobacteriales > Flavobacteriaceae > Flavobacterium > Flavobacterium myungsuense. The sequence goes on from NZ_JBHTIZ010000022.1 coordinate 100,480, forward strand.
TCGTAGTCAGATTCTGTTGGAATATATACAAAAACTTCATTTTCATTAAACTTGGTATTGGCTCCAAAAATATCACGATATAATATGTATCCGTAAACTATTAAACTTGAAATTAATAGCAATGAAAATAGTGTAATAATTTTTTTAAAGTTCAAAATGATAAATTTAAGATGGATTAATTAATTGAAACAAAGCTTCGTCTTTGTATTGACCGTCAACCAAGTTCCATTGTTTTTTGGTTCCAATATTTTGAAAACCAAAATTAGTAAAAAGTGCTAAACTGACCTCATTTTCTATATCAATATTAGCATAAAGTTGATGTAAATTTAATTTTGCAAAAGCATACTGAATTAGTAAATCTAATGATTCTGAACCAATTCCAGAATTTCTGTTTTTAGAATCTTTTATGAGAATACCAATGCCTGCCCTATTATTTTTAGGATCAAAATCAAATAAATCTATTAAACCTATGGCAGAGAAATCTTGATTTTTGCATATTGCTAATCGAAGTTGCTTGGCTTCATAAATGTCTTGATGTGCGTTTTCTAAATACTGACGAATCAAAAATCGACTGTAAGGGGTTTGCGTATTGCTTACTTCCCAAATGGACTCATCATTTTCTATTGAATAAACGAACTCCAAATCATCGGGTTCGAGCGCACGTAAATAAATATTTTGACCTTTTAAAGTTACCATTGAATCGTTCCTTTAAAAACAAATTCTGCTGGTCCTTTCAGAAAAACATTGGTAAACTTTTCATGCGTTTTATCAAATGAAATTTCGAGTTTGCCACCTTGAACATTAATTTGAACAGTATTTAAATTGGTTTTTCCTATACTATACATAGCAATTGCGGCTGCTGTAGCTCCTGTTCCGCAGGATAAGGTTTCGTCTTCTACACCTCTTTCATATGTTCTTATGGCAAAGGTATTTTCGGAAACTTGTTTCACAAAATTTACATTACTTCCTGCATTCCCGTACAAATCGCTGTAGCGAATTTTGGCTCCAACTTCTTTAACATTAAAATGTTCTAAATGGTCTACCATTTGAATGTGGTGAGGTGAACCTGTATCCAAAAAAACATATTCGGGTGTTATTTTTACAGCATCTACTGATTTCATTTGAAGCGAAACGATTCCGTCTTCTGAAATTGTTGCGTGATGCAAACCATCTGTAGCGATAAAAACAGTTTGATTTTCAATAACATTTAATTTTTTGGCGAAAGCAACTAAACATCTGCCACCGTTTCCACACATGGAACTTTGATTGCCATCAGAGTTGTAATAGACCATTTTGAAATCAGTAGCATTTGCGAGATTCGAAGCAATCGAATCATTTTCTAAAAGAATTAATCCATCAGCTCCTATTCCAAAACGGCGATTGCATAGTTGTTCAATTAATTTAATGTTCTCTTTTGGGAAAAAATTAGTACGATTGTCAATCATCACGAAATCATTTCCTGTGCCTTGGTATTTGTAAAATTCTGTTTGCATTTTTAAATTGTAATAATACAAAAGTACAACTATTAATTAAAAGTTAATCATTGTTAAACGTGCGTTAAACTCAATTTATAGAAAAAATATTTTTTTACTTTTACTTTTAAATAATTTAAAACTATAATAAAAATGAAAAGATTTGGAAATTTATTTTTAGTCTCTTTATTAAGCGGTGCAACAACACTTGGTGCATACAAACTATTATTTGAAAGTGATTTGATAAGGCCTAAATCAATAGTAACACTAGCGCCTGAAAATTATTCTAGAAGTGTAGGTTTGAGTAGTGAGGCAATAGATTTTACTGAGGCCGCAGACAAAACAGTTCATACTGTTGTTCACGTAAAAAATGTTTCGTTTAGAACAACTACTAACCCAATGTTAGAATTTTTCTATGGATTTGGAGGTCAGCAACAACAAGAACAAGTAGGAACAGGCTCAGGAGTGATTATTTCTGAGGATGGTTATATTGTAACCAATAACCATGTGGTTAAGGATGCATCAGAATTAGAAATTACTTTAAATGATAAGAAAAAATACAAAGCAAAACTCATTGGCTCAGATGCCAAAATGGATATCGCTGTTTTAAAAATTGATGCTAACGAAAAATTACCGTATTCTGTTTTTGCCGATTCTGATAATGTAAAAGTAGGTGAATGGGTTTTGGCAGTTGGTAATCCATATAATTTAACCTCAACAGTTACTGCTGGTATTGTTTCTGCAAAAGCGAGGAATTTAGATACAAACGGAATTCAATCTTTTATTCAAACTGACGCTGCTGTAAATCCGGGCAATAGCGGTGGTGCATTGGTCAATACTCATGGTGAGTTAATAGGTATCAATACTATGATTTCTTCCCAAACGGGTTCTTATGTGGGGTACTCTTTTGCTGTACCTTCAAATATTACTCGGAAAATTATTCAAGACATTATGGAGTTTGGTAATGTACAAAGAGGTATTCTTGGTGTTGAAGGTGCTGAGCTAAATGGTTCTGCTTCAAAAGAATTAGGCATTAAAGAAACACAAGGTTTTTACATTAAAAAAACAACTAAAAATTCTGGAGCTGAAAAAGCAGGTTTGCAAACAGGAGATATCATTATTAAATTAGACAATCAGAACATATCTACTTTTGCGGAGTTATCTGGTTACGTTAATACAAAAAGACCTGACGACAAGGTATTAGTTACTTTTATTCGAAAAGAAAAAACGATGACCACTACAGTAACATTGTCAAAAATTAGTGTGTCTAGTACAGAATTTAAAGGACTTGAACTAGAAAATATTACAGCTGCCGACAAGAAAAAATTCAGAGTGGATTATGGCGTAAAAATAAAAGAACTTAATAATGAGCGTCTTAATGTTTATGCAAATGATTTAAAAGGTGGAATTATTTTAAGCATTGGAAATACTAAAATTACAGATATTGAAACGGCATCAAAAATATTTTCTAATATTGACGAAAAAGAAACCGTGCAAATAGAAATGATGACTGTAACTGGACAAATTATCCGATTAATTTTATAATTCATCTTACTAGTTTTTCAATATTTTCAAAAAAGCCATCAATTTTAAGATGGCTTTTTTAATGAATATTATTTGCTACTATTACTCCTTTGGTTTAGAAATATAATAAATTGGAATTCCAATTAACATAATTAAAACTCCCCATCCACAAGTACTTGTTTTGGTAAACAATAAAGCAATAGAAATAGCACTTGCTACAATTATATAGAACAAGGGTAAAAAAGGATAGCCAAAAGCTTTATAAGGTCTTTCTATATTTGGCATATTTTTACGAAGAATAAAAATACCATATATAGTCAAAATATAAAAAATCAAAACGATTATTATTACAAAATCTAGTAAGTCACCATATTTTCCTGTCAAACACAATGCTGATGCCCAAATACATTGCGCCCACAAAGCCCATTCTGGAACACTTGATGCATTTAGTTTTGCTGCTTTCTTAAAAAACAATCCGTCATTTGCCATAGTATAATAGACACGAGCTCCTGCCATTATTAAACCATTATTACACGCAAATGTTGAAATCATAATCATTATGGCAATAATATAAGTTCCTATATCTCCAAAAATATATTGCGAAGCTACAACAGCAACCCTATCTGATTTTGCCGTTGCAATTTCATCAAAAGGAATTACCGCTAGGTACATTAAATTTGTTAATACATAAATTATGGTAACTATAAAAGTTCCAAGAAACAAACTTAAACCTACATTTCGTTTCGGATTTTTTATTTCAGCAGCTATAAATGTAACGCCCACCCATGCATCGCTAGAAAACAAAGAACCGACCATAGCTGCAGAAATTCCTGAAATTAATGCTACACCACTTATTGGTAACCAAGAACTTGAATCTTTAACGAATGATTTTGTAGCCCACATATCTGACCAATTGGCATTCCAAATCTCAGCTTTTGCAGCCAATAGAAAACCAAAAATAATTAATCCAAAAAGCGATAAAATTTTAATAATTGTTAAAATGGTTTGCATCATTTTACTCTTCTTTACCCCACGACTATTTAAAAACGTTAGGAAAATAATAGTAATTATAGATACTATTTGAGCTGCATTGAGTTTAAATACACCTATTTCAAAAAGAATATTTTCATCACTCATTGGAGGAAATAGATAGGCTGCAAACTTGGAAAATCCAACCCCAACGGCCGCAATTGTTCCTGTTTGTATTACCGCGAAAAAACTCCAACCGTATAAAAAAGCAATTAATTTCCCATAGGCTTCTCTTAGATAGACATATTGTCCGCCTGCTTTTGGAAACATGGAGCTCAATTCACCATAACTAACAGCAGCTATCATTGTAATAATTCCAGAAATTATCCAAATTAAGGTTAACCAGCCTGCTGAACCTACTTGTCGAGCAATATCTGAACTTACAATAAATATTCCTGAACCTATCATAGAACCAACGACAAGCATTGTTCCGTCTAGTAATCCTAGTTCTCTTTTAAATTGATCTTTATTAGAATCTGACATAAAATTTCGATTAGAGTGTGGCTAAAGATATACTTTTTCATCAAAAAATGAAACTGAAATATAAATTTAGAATATAATTCATCTAAAAATAGACAAACCTGCTCTATATAAGAACAGGTTTGTCATTTGAGAAAACATAAATACAAAAAAATCAATCTTTATTTCCCTTATTAAACTTTATAAATCTTCTGAGTGTATATAATTCCTCCCGAGAATACTTTTACTATATAATATCCACTTCTTAAATTAGAAATATTTGTTGATCTGGATCTCAATCTTCCAGACAAATTGTAAACCTCAATCGTAAATTCTTTCACTGGCAAATTCGTTACTGTAATTATCGAATTATTTATCAAAGTAATTTTTACTGGTTCAACAACAACTGGAGTAGAAGTTACAACCGGTTCTACAACTATTATTGGCTCTGTAATTACTATAGGTTCTGGAGTTATAGATACAGTTGCAGTTGTTTTAGTATAAGTTTGATTCAAATTATTATAGCCTTTAGTAGCATCCCAAACTCCAACATTAGCAAATTGAATAGAGAATAAAGGATTTGCTATTTGCGGGTCTGGTAAATTTAAAAATAATGAGTACGTTCCTACTGGCACATCAAGATTTAAGTTTTGAACAATTTGTGTTTGTGTACCTCTATGCCATAAACGTACATCTGAATTTATAGGAAAAGAATATTCAACATTAGTAGAAGTATTTCTTAATACAATGAATGCTTTTCTTTGATTAAAAACATTACCAAAACCAACATTTTGCAAATTGATGGTTAAATCATTATTAGTAATTGTAGAATTCAACAATTCAAATCGATACCCTAGTCTTCTTTGTATTTCATCATAACAACCGCTCGTTTTCCATAAATCTAAAGTAGCTCCATAATATCCTATATTTAAATAATTGTAATGAAACTTATTTAACATACTAACAGCATTGGTGCAATTTTGATACGTAGTATTCAATTGATTGGATTCTCCACCACAAAAAGTATACTTAGATTGCCCTTCTAAATAAGGATACTCGAGAGCGGTATTTTTAAAAGTACCAACATCTGAAGCACTAGATAAAAAAGCGTCATTGTGTAATGCAACCCTAGATTTAGCTGAACCATTATAAGCTTCTGCAGGTGAAATTGAGGTAGTTCCACTAATAATTTGTTGAAAACTTGGTGTTCTAAAGGCCACCATTCTGTCCGGAGCTAATTCTAATATTTTTAGTCCTATTTCTTTTCTGTCAGCTAGGTTTTGTGCAGAAACAACTCCGTTATTACCAAAATTATTGGTATAATACCATTCCCCGTACTGACCAATAAATCCAGCTTCAATATTTGATATTACGTCTTGGTTAGGAATAGTAATTGTTTTTAATTGTTCGATATGAGAAATGATTTGCGCCTTAGTTGCATCAACAGCATCAACTTCAGTATATCGAAACCTAATTATAGCCTTAACGCCCGATAACCGTAATGTATTAAAATCTTTCAGGATGTTATCTAAAAAGGTTTGAGAAATTGGAGTATTCTTAAACGCTCCTAAATCATAAATTCTTAAAATTAGAGTTACTTTTTCATTTATCCGTGAACTAGTCAAGGAAGATTGGCTTAAGAAAGAAAATGTAGTTGTACTTTGAGCTTTAGAATACTTGTACCATCCTCTTTCAGGATTTGAGAAATTTTCAGTGCTAGACACATAACTTTTTGTTTGTGCCTGCAGAGCCGCTGTAAAAAGCAGCATGAGTAATACTTTTTTCATAACAATAGTAGGTTAAGATTAATAATAACATTTGGGGAAATGTTTTTTGCTTTACTGCTAATTTGGGATTAACAATATTGCACTACAAATAAATATTTAAAAAAAATAAAAAAATAAAAAAATCGATTAAGTGATTGATAAATTCGATTAAATACGTTAAAATATTTTTTTTGTAAGAATTTAGATATATTTTTAAAATCAATAAATTAATTTAAAATGTAGCTAGTCAATCTAAAAAAAAGTATTTACCGAAAAGCCTGTAAAATAAAAAATCACTTAAAAACAAAAAAATCCTCGAAAAAACTTCGAGGATTTCTATAAAACTTAAAGAATAAATTATGCTTTACCTGCAGCTGCAATTAAATTTAAAGCAGACCCAGCTACGAACCAGCCAATTTGTCCATCATTATAGGTATGGTTAGCTAAGATACTATCTTTAGAACCATCTGAGTGAACGAATTCAAGAGTTAATGGTTTGCCTGGAGCAAAATCAACTAAATCTATAAAATTTATAGTATCGTCTTCTTGAATCTTATCATAATCTGCTTCGTTTGCAAAAGTAAGACCTAACATTCCTTGCTTTTTCAAGTTCGTTTCGTGAATACGTGCGAATGATTTTACCAAAACTGCTTTCACTCCCAAGAAACGAGGCTCCATGGCTGCATGCTCACGAGATGACCCTTCGCCGTAATTGTGATCTCCTACTACAACTGAAGCAATTCCAGCTGCTTTGTATTCACGAGCTACAGCAGGAACAGTATCGTATTGTCCTGTTATTTGATTTTTAACTGAATTCGCTTTTTGGTTAAAAGCATTTTCAGCACCTATTAACATATTATTTGAAATATTATCTAAATGTCCTCGGAAACGCAACCAAGGTCCAGCCATAGAAATATGATCGGTGGTACATTTTCCAAAAGCTTTAATAAGTAATTTAGCTCCCATAATATTTTTCCCGTCCCAAGCATCAAATGGAGCTAATAATTGTAAACGATCTGATGTTTCACTTACAACAATTTGTACTTTTGAACCATCTTCAGCTGGCGCTTGAAATCCTGCATCTTCGACAGCAAATCCTTTTTTAGGTAGTTCATCACCATAAGGCGCACTCAATTTAACTTCTTCTCCTTTATCATTTATCAAAGTATCAGTTATAGGATTAAAATCTAAGCGACCTGAAATAGCTAAAGCAGCAACCATTTCTGGTGAAGTAACAAAAGCATGAGTGTTTGGGTTACCATCGGCACGTTTAGAAAAGTTTCTGTTAAAAGAGTGAACAATGGTGTTTTTCTCCCCTTTATCAGCCCCTGCTCTATCCCATTGTCCGATACATGGTCCACAAGCATTAGTAAAAACTTTAGTTCCCATTTTTTCGAAAGTAGCAATCATGCCATCTCTTTCAATTGTATACCTAATTTGTTCTGACCCTGGATTAATACCAAACTCTGCTTTTGGGCTAATTCCTAATTCGATTGCTTGATTTACAATTGAAGCAGCACGAGCCATATCCTCATAAGATGAATTGGTACAAGAACCTATTAAACCCCATTCAACTTTAATTGGCCAACCGTTTGCAGCGGCTTCAGCTTTCATTTGAGAAACAGGAGTTCCACGGTCTGGAGTAAAAGGACCATTAATATGTGGTTCTAATTCTGAAAGGTTAATTTCAATTACTTGGTCAAAATAAGTTGCTGGGTCAGTATATACTTCTGGGTCAGCTGTTAAATATGAAGCTACAGTATCGGCAGCATCTACAACGTCCTGACGACCAGTTGCAGATAGATATCTTCTCATAGATTCATCATAACCAAATGTAGATGTGGTAGCTCCAATTTCTGCGCCCATATTACAAATAGTTCCTTTTCCTGTACATGACATTGACAACGCTCCTTCTCCAAAATATTCAACTATAGCTCCAGTTCCACCTTTTACAGAAAGAATATCTGCTACTTTAAGAATTACGTCTTTTGGGGCAGTCCAGCCAGAGAGTTTACCGGTCAATTTTACGCCTATTAATTTAGGGAATTTTAATTCCCATGACATTCCTGACATTACATCAACTGCATCAGCACCACCAACACCAATAGCTAGCATTCCTAATCCTCCTGCATTTACAGTATGTGAATCGGTACCAATCATCAAACCTCCAGGAAAAGCGTAGTTTTCTAGAACGATTTGGTGAATAATTCCTGAACCTGGTTTCCAAAAACCAATTCCGTATTTGTTAGAAACAGAAGAAAGAAAATCAAAAACTTCTTTAGATTGTGTATTTGCTACAGCTAAATCGCTAGAAGCCCCAACTTTAGCTTGAATTAAGTGATCACAGTGAACGGTTGTAGGAACTGCAACTGTTTTCTTTCCTGCATGCATAAATTGCAATAAAGCCATTTGCGCAGTTGCATCTTGACAAGCTACTCTGTCTGGTGCAAAATCGACATAATCGACCCCTCTTTTAAAAGCTTGGGTTGGATTTCCTTCCCAGAGGTGATTGTATAAAATCTTTTCTGTTAATGTAAGTGGACGTCCTACTATTTGTCGAGCTGCATCTACACGAGAAGTCATGTTTGCATACACTTTTTTAATCATTTCAATATCAAAAGCCATACTATGAGTGAATTATATTATTACTGTTTTTTATATAAGTGGCACAAAATTAAACAATCTTATTGAGAATAAAAAGCTTTTAGCACTGAGGAATCCTAAACATATCCTAAAAAAGAATTAGACTAAAACTTTCATGTTTTTAAATAATTGAAAATTCGTAATTTAAATTAATCTTATCATTCAAATATTTAAAAATCTAGGTGTAAAAAGAGAATTCAATTGAATTTTTGATTGCTGCCTAAGTTCATAATTAGTTTTTCAAAGTATTTATACATGATAAAACTTAGAAAAAAAACTAATATAATGTAAATAAAAGTAAAAAAGTGCAATTGTATCATTGAAAACGCACTAATATTAAAGCAAAATTTCATTACTTGTAATACAATATTATACTGCAATAAATAAATAGAATATGATAGTAAACTTAACCCGTTGGGTGTAATTAAATTATTTGATTTTTAATATTGTTTATAGGTCTGTCAAAAATGAATTTATTGATATACTGAAC
>NZ_JBHTIZ010000023.1:0-187661 GCF_042677265.1 Flavobacterium myungsuense
AGTATATCAATAAATTTATATTTGACAGACCTATAAACAATATTAAAAATCAAATAATTTAATTACACCCAACGGGTTAGTATTATTTCTTTTTATTTTAAGCGGACTAAGCGGACAAATAATCTCTATAAATGACAGCTTAAAAATTGGTTGTCCACAAAACTTAAAATTTAAAACAAAGCAATTAATCATCCCAGCTATTTTATTTACGTACGGTATAGCAGCAATCGAAAGTGATTATTTGAAACTGGTTAATACAGAGCTTCGCAACGAATTAAAAGAGAGTATTGATGAGAAAGTAACCATTGATGATTTTGCACAATATGCACCAGCTGTATCCGTCTATGCCATCAACAATTTAGGAATAAAAGGGAAAAATAATTTGCGAGATAGAACACTAATTTTGGGAACATCTTATTTATTAATGGGAACTTCGGTATACGTATTAAAGAATTTGTCAAAAATTGAACGACCAGATGGAAGTTCAAAAAATTCATTTCCATCGGGTCACACTGCAACCGCATTTGCCGGTGCAGAATTTTTGTGGCAAGAATACAAAGATGTAAATATTTGGTATGGAATTACAGGATATGCGGTAGCAACTGGAACTGGTTTTTTTAGAATTTATAATGGTAGACATTGGCTTTCAGATGTGTTTATGGGAGCAGGAATTGGTATTTTAACAACTAAAATTGCTTACTGGATTGTACCATATCTTGACCATCATATTTTTAAATTAAATAAAAGTGTGAGTTCAACAATGATTGCTCCATTTTATAATGGAAATCAAATGGGAGTTGGTATGATTTTAAATCTAAAATAATCTATAAATATGGCAAATAAAACATCCCAACATATTTTAGGAACCTCAGCAAATTTGTTAGGTTTTTGTCTTTTCATTATTACATCACTTCATTTAACGAACAAATCCGAAAGTACTATAATTGATTAGTTTACAGCAATTTTAGCATTTCTTTTGACTGTTTCTTCCATTTTTTCTTTTATTTCAATTAAAACTCAAAACAACAAAAGAGAATTGTTATTTGAGCGAATTGCAGATTATTTATTTATTCTAACACTATTTGGAATTTTAATAATAATTACACTTGTAATTATCAATTTTTTGGGGAAATAAGAAGCCTATTTATAACTAATCTATTTTGCTATAAATTATTGTATGCGTCAACATAATGTCTTAAAAAGTTGGCAAACTGATTTCTATTGGGTTAAATTATAGTTATAACTTTAACTATTAAATCTCATAATTGCGCATTCATCTTTTTTTTTAAAATTATAAAATACTCCGTATATAATTTATTCCTAATTTTTTCACTATTGCCATAACAATATTTTGCAATTTAATAAGTTGTTCTCCAAATAACCAAATAAATTATTACCAATAAAAGTGTGAATTTTAAAACATTTACTAAAATTCCTATAACGGTACTTACAAGAATTCACCTCAATTTTATAGTATAACTTATAACACTTTAAACAAATGAAAAAAGCAACTCTTTACTTAATGATATTTCTAGTATCAGTAAGTATATTTCCGACTTCTGCTACTGCAACAGAAAAAAATTCGAATTCAATTAGCAATTCACCAAAAGAGATTCCTGCAGAGGTGCAAGTGATGCTAAACCGTTTGAACGAAATTAAAGCAATGGATAAATCAAACATGAATCGTTTGGAAAGAAAAGCGCTCAGAAAAGAAGTTCGCGCAATCAATACCAATTTAAGAAGCACGGGTAATGGCGTTTATCTTTCCGTTGGGGCGTTACTCATTATTATTATACTATTGATCATTTTGTTGTGAGACGATGAATAACTATTTCTTTCTGTGTATTGCATTGATTGTGATGAATGTTTCTGTTGAAGCTCAGATTATTGTAAATGTTTCTCCGCCAAAATGGGGTCCTTTGGTTACAACAGAAGAATACTATTATTTAACTGATATTGATTCGTACTATATATTCGTCAATCACAGTTTATATATCTTAATAAGGGTGTATGGATTCGTTCTAGAACGTTGCCAAATCGTTTCCGAAATTATAATTTAAATTCGGGTCGTGTGGTTGTAATTAAGGATTATCATGGCAATAGTCCGTATGCTCATTTTAAAAATCATAAAGTGAAATATTACAATAATAATAGTCATTGGAAAGATAATGGAGAAGGAAAAGTGCTTCGTGGAAAAGGGAAAAACAACCGAAATAAAAAAGAGAAATAGTAGGAATCAAAATTGCTTAATAGGGCGGTTTTATATGTAATCTCTATATCATAAGCTACAAAAAATGAAAATAGACAGTTTAACAATTCAAATTGAATATGAATTTTGTAAGTTTTAAAATTAATTCTGTAACAACTAAGGATAATGTTAAAATTAACTTTATTCAAAGTTTAACCTAAATAAAAATGAAAATGAAAAATTTACGCATTAGTCAATATGTATACTTAGTATTGATTTGCTGCTTAGTAATCTCCTCATGCAACAATAAAAATGTAGAAGCAAAAACTACAACCAAACAACATATGGATGCAGGAATTAAAACAATTGAAAATATGCAATCAGCCTACAAAGGCGAGAAAACAGCAACAGCAAAATATAAAGCATTTTCAAAGAAAGCCGAAGAAGAAGGCTATCATAACATTGCATTACTGTATAATGCAGTTTCAGCAGCCGAAAACATTCACGCTATAAATCACAAAGCTGTAATTGAAGATGCTGGAGCTACTGTTCCTGTAATAAAACCTGAATACAAAGTTAAATCAACAAAAGAGAATTTATCTGATGATATAAATGGGGAAGCTTATGAAGCTAAAACTATGTATCCTGATTTTTTAAAAACAGCCGAAACAGCCGACAACCAAATTGCATTTTTAAGTCTTACTTATGCTATGAAAACAGAGCAAAAACATAAAGTTTTTTTCGAACAAGCTTTAGGTGACATCAATAGTAATACCTTAAATAGTTTGCCATCTGAATATTTTGTTTGTCCTGCTTGTGGTAATACTTACACTACTGCACCCAGACATTGTGACTTTTCACTAACTGAAAGAGAAAAATTTATCGGTTTTAAATAAAACATATTATGGATCAAACTCACATTCAATTACTCATTGCACACTTTCCAATTTTTGGTTCCATTTTAGGTGGACTTGTGCTTCCCTTCGGAATTTGGACAAAGAGTAATCAAACAAAAATTGCAGCCTATAATCTTTTTATAATTTCTTCCATTGGTGCAGGAATAGCATATTTTACTGGTGAAGGAGCATAGGAAAGTGTTGAGGAATTGCTGGTGTTGTTGAAGCGACTATAAAATAAAATGAAGAGTTTGCACTTTTTGCATTAATATCTTTAATTATTTTAGGAATTGCTTCTATTGTTGGTTTATTTTTGACTATAAAACAATCACCATTAACAAGAACAACAGCATTTGTTACTTTATTTATTTCAATAATTAGTTTCTTATTGGTAGCAAGAACAGGATATTTAGGCAGTCAAATTAGACATACTGAAATTACAAATGGTGCGCCTGTTCCCTCAGAGTATTCAGAGGAGGAAGATGAAGACTAAAGTTGAACTATTTATAGGGTTGGAGTTGGTTAATGCTACGACACAAATAGCATATAAAAATTCAACAAGATGAATTTGAAATAAAATACAAATAATCATATTGCTATTTTTTGTAGGACAGAATTCAGAAAATGACGACAATTTTATTCATCATATTTATAGTAAGTTTCCTAGCATTTTCGCTTAGTGCAATTTGCGGTGGTGGTGCAGGACTCATACTCATTCCTATTCTTGGACAACTGTTGCCAATAAGTCAAGTGCCCGCAGCGTTGTCAATAGGAACATTTTCAAGTTCTGCTTCCAGACTTATCGTTTTTAGAAAAAATATTTGTTGGCATATTGTAAAATATTTTGTACCTGCTGCTTTGCCCGCAGTGTGGTTAGGAGCTTGGTTACTTAAATATGTAAATCCCGTTTATTTAGAAATTGTTATGGGACTCTTTTTAATTAGCAACTTGACCTTTCTTTTTAAAAAATCAAATGAAATAAATGAAACAAAAAAGCCAAAAAACTTTATTTTAAGTCTTGTTGGTTTTTCAGCAGGTTTTTTATCAGGATTAACAGGTGCTGTTGGACTTCTTTTTAATCGGTTCTATTTGAGTTACGGACTAACAAAAGAGGAAATTATAGCGACAAGAGCTGCTAATGAAATCATCCTACATTTAGTAAAAATTATACTCTATTTTTTGTTTGGACTAATCTCGATGAAAGTAGTTTATGTAGGTATAGTCGTTGCTGTATCTGCAATATTTTCTTCATGGGCGATGAAATGGATTTTACCATTTTTAAGCGAATTTTTATTTAAAAAGACAGGATATTTTGCGATGGTAGTTTCAGGATTTTTAATGCTTTCTCAATCAGCCAGAAATTTGTTCACAGCAAATAACGGAACTATTCATACTGATCTTAAAACAAAAGGTTTAGAGAGCAAACTAAAATGGCAAAATGCAAACTACGAACTTGAATTTGCATATGACTCTGGTTTTAAATTTGAACAAGAAATACCAATGTCAGAACTAACTTTCAAGCAACAAAAGTTAGTTGCCAACAAAAAACAAAATGCAAACAAAATTGTGTTAGAAGTAGTTTATACAATTGGTTCAAAATCTTATGAAGCATATTATTTTAATGACAATCAATTAATTGAACAAATTGACTTTAAATAAAACACACACAGCTAAAACTAAGATTCTAAATCTAGGAATGATATAAAGAATTTAATTAGTTGTATAACAATCAACATTGCAATTAGTGCCAACTTTGCTGAGTTATGAAAATTCATTCACAACATTAAATTCTTACAAAATGATTGGAGTAATTGATAAAGAAAAAAAGGTAAAAGATCCGAAAGTTGAAAGTCAAAAAATAATTGACAATCATCAAAAAGCAGCCATGCATCATGAGGCAGCAGCCATGCATCATCATGAAGCCGCTAAACATCAAATGGCAGGCAACAGTACGATGGCTTGTGGTTGCAATTGCAAAGCAAAAGATCAGACTGATTTAGCTGTTAAAGCACAAAAAAAGAATAAGAGAAAGCAAGCTAAAATAGCTTAAGCTGCCTCTTTGGTTAATTTTTAATTCTAGAAAAGCACCAAAAACCATTTTGGTGCTTTTTTAATTACCAAATACATAATGAAAACAGAAAAAGAACTAACTGAAAATATTTCAAAAATAACAATGACCATTCGAGAGGAATTTCCAGAATTGATTAAATTCTTAAATGAAATGCCCGAAACAATTCCCAATGTAGCGCATCCAGCAATTAATACTAAAATTTTGCAGGATTATTTTAATTCATTAAAAAAATTGCTACAGGAATACGCACCCAATCACAGTCATTTTGGTAAAACCCTTTAAAACCAAACCAATGGAAAATCAAAAAAAAATAGTAATTTACTTAGATCATTTCACTGCAAACCTTATCGAATATACTACAACTGCCAAGTTAGTAAAGACCATAAAATCAGATTTTAATCAATTTGAAAAAAAGAAAATTCTACAAAAAGGGGAAAGTCATTTGCATGATAAAGAGCAACACTTACAACTTCAATTTTATAAAGAAATTAGCGATAATAGTGTTGGTTTTTCAATAGTAGTACTATTAGGGCCTACTACCGCTAAAGCAGAATTAAAAACCATACTCTCTCATGACAATCGATTTTCAGATGCCGATATTAGTCTAAAAATTACGGATAAATTAAACCAAAAAGAACAAATCGCTTTCGTAAATAATTTCTTTTATATTGATACCAAATGAATGCAACATTCATAAAAATGGAGATGCTTTTTGAAAAACTAACTTCTATAATCACTAGAATCTTAGGAAACGCTATTTCCTTTATTTTAGCATTAATCATGGTTTTCTTTTGGTGGTCAACCAATTTATTTACTTCTAGGGATTCGCATCAAAACATTGGCGACATTATCTTTGGAATTACTTTCTTGAGTTTGTTTATTATCCAAAAATCATTTAACAGGTATTCTGCTTTACTACATTTAAAAATAAACGAACTGATTGCCTCACACGAACCAGCAAACAATTCGGTAATGAATACTGCTCATAAAACGGAACAAGAAATTCTAGAATTATCTAAAGAATATATTGAAGATATAATAGAAGAAATCAGTAAGAATGATACTGCGGAGAATCAAAAATAAGTAGGAATTATAAAACTATTTCCTTTAAAATTACAACCCATTTCCTCCCATTGATTCGCATCTTTACTTTTCTTACTGTTCAATAAAAATTAGATTAGGAAGTAAGCATAATCGTTAACAATAAACTATAAAAACATGAAAAAAACTATTTTATTATTTGGTATTCTAATCGCATTTGGTTGCAACATACAATCGCAAAATGTTTCTAAAAACGCTCTCGGTTTGAGATTAGGAGACAACGATGGTTTTGGCGGAGAACTCTCTTATCAGCGAAAACTTAGTGGCAACAACCGACTCGAATTGGATTTAGGAATTAGAGACAGCCATTACGTAAATGCACTAAAATTAGCTGCGATCTACCAATGGTACTGGAAAATTGAAGGCGGTTTAAATTGGTACGCAGGCGTTGGAGGCGGTATAGGAAGTTGGAGATATGAAAGAAAAAATGATAATGACAACGGTAGTTTTGGTTTTGTAGCTGGAGATTTAGGAATTGAATATGATTTTGATTTTCCATTACAAATTTCACTAGACCTACGTCCTGAATTCTATTTAAATTCTGATGAATATAGAGATAATAATTATGGTTCCGATATTGGCTTAGGTATTCGGTATCGATTTCAATAACTATAAAAGCTAGGAATATTGAAACACTTTTGTAAAACTATGTAAAAGATTATGACGCAGCACTTCGCAACTTTGTACGGTTATGAAAAAGCATTCTAACATTAAAAGAAAAACATATGAACACAACAACCTTATTGGGTGATTGGGTAGAACAGAAAGGAAAACTCAAAGAAAAATTTGCAAAGCTTACCGAAAATGATTTACTATATATTGATGGTAAAAAAGAAGAAATGATGGGGAAACTCGAAACCAAATTAGGAAAAACCAAAGATGAATTAAATAAAATTCTTGCAGAACTCTAATGATAAAAAAAACAATTTATATCCTTGCTATAACAGTACTTATAGGAGGATTTTCGCTACTCGGATGCAAATCTAATACTAAAGAAAAAGAAGATGCAATCGAAAATGTTCAAGACGCCAACGAAGATTTACAAGAAGTTGAAGCCAATCAAACAGCTGATGAAATTACTAAAGCTAACGACGAAGAATGGCAAACCTTTAAATCGGAATCGAACAAGACAATTATAGCAAACGATAACAGAATTATGGAATTGAAAAAAGCTATGAATAAACCAGGTACCACTTTTGACGCTTCATATACAAAAGGGATTGATGAACTTCAAGAAAAAAACACTAAGCTCAAAAAACGAATCCTGAATTACGAAAACAATCAAACCGATTGGGAATCCTTTAAAAGAGAGTTCAATTCTGATGCAGATGTCGTTAAGGAAGCTTTCAAAGACTTAACTTCAAATAAAAAAAAATAATCAAAAAGGAAGTAAGTCATTCATGGCATCATTGTAAATCATTTCAAATATTCTTAAATGAAAAAAAATGAAAAATTCAAAAAAACATCTTACAATTCTTTTGTTACTTACATTACACTTTTTTACTGCTAGTGCACAAGGAGATATTAAATTAGGAGTTAAAGGAGGCGTAAATTTCGCAAACTTATCTTCGAGTGACACCCAAAAAAATAAAGTATTAACAGGGATTAATTTTGGACTTTTTGCAAGGGTGCCTCTAACCAAATCATTTGCTCTTCAACCTGAAATGTATTTTACTAGTAAAGGTTCACAACAAACGTATGAAAACGCAATTACCTCGGGAACCGCCAAATTTGAGTTGAACTATATAGAAGTACCCATTATGTTAGTTTTTGATCTTACTAATAACTTCAACTTCCAGTTGGGACCTTATGCTTCTTATTTAATCAGTTCAAAAGTAAAAAATGTCTCTGACATCAGTTTCAATTTTGAAGACAATATAGATTCAGGCGATTTTAACAAATTCGACACAGGTATTGCTGTAGGAGTTGGTTATGACACCAAATCAATTGGTTTTGGTATAAGATACAACCTAGGATTGGTAACTGTCGGCAAGGAAAAAACCTATTTAGGTACAAACTATGTATTTCCCGACGGAAAAAATGGTGTCATCAATTTATTCCTTTCTTATTCATTTTAATAAACTTAAAAAAAAACACTATGAGCAATCTTCTTTACACCATCGCAGTCATTTTAATCATTTTTTGGGCCATAGGATTCTTTGCCTACAGTGCCGGAAGTATCATTCACATTCTCTTAGTCATTGCTGTTATTGCAATTATCTTAAGATTAATTCAAGGAAAACGAGTATAAATTAGTAATCATTAAATAAAAGGAAATTATGAATTCAAGTAAAGTATTATTAGGAGTATTAGGTGGCGTTGCTGCTGGTGCCATTGCAGGTATATTGTTTGCTCCTGCAAAAGGTTCCAAAACAAGAAAAAGAATTGTCAATAAAGGAAAAGGATATGCCAACGATGTCAAAGGAAAATTTGACAAGGTTACCAAGGACTTTTCCAATCAATACGAAACAATTTTGCAAGAAGCGAAAGATATGGTTTCTGATCTTCAAGAAAGATAATCAAAAGAAATGGAAAATAACACCGCAACAATAGAAAAGCTGATTGAAAAATCAGAAATTTACGCTAAAACAACACTAGAATTATGCAAATATGAAGCAGTTTACAAATCGGCTGATATATTTTCAAATTTGGCTGTCAAAATAGCCGTTAGTATTGTTGTGGTCTTATTTATTTTACTGGCAAACGTTGGTTTATCACTCTTTATAGGGCAACAGTTAGGCGAAATCTATTACGGCTTTTTTGCGGTTGCATTTGCTTATTTATGTATAGCAATCCTGATATATATGTTTAGAGAGGAATGGGTTAAAACACCTGTTAGTAATTTCATTATCAATATAATGAAAACCGAAAACTTAGGATGAAGACAATAAGCGAGAAAACAAAATTGGCAGCAGAAATTGCTTTTTTAAAAAACAAACAAATAGAAGATTTCTGTATACTCAAAGAGCAATATCATATCACGATTGATAGTTTTAAAACGCTCAATTTAATCAAATCTGCCACCCGTGAATTTATGGCTGACCCCAATTAAAATCGAATTTAATAAAAGGAGCTATAGGCTTTGGAACAAACTATATCAGTAAAAATGTATTATATCAAGATTCCGTAAATCCTATAAAAAGAGTTTTAGGAAGAGTTTTAAAGTTTGCATGGAACAATTATATTGGAAAAAATAGACAAAAATCTAGTGATATAGGTTGAAGCATTTATTTCAATTATCAAAAACCGATTCGTAAGTTTCGGTTTTTTTTGTTCTAAATAGCTATTGGTATTCAACCATATTTGGTTTAGAAATTTCAAAATTTTGCAACCCAAAATCAGAAGTTGAAATCGAATTGGTTTTAAAAACTGAATTTCCATCAGGAATATTTGGATAAATTGAAAACGAAAATTGAAAGGAATTAAAAACCAAATAGTCATTGCTGACAATAACACCAAACCCAATTTGTGAATAGAGTTTACTCCGGCTAAATCCAATGCCTTTTTGACCTAACATGCCTGCGGTATAACTAAAATACGGATTCAATCGAAAACCAAAAGCGCGCCAAGGAGAATAGCCTTGTGTCTGAAAAGTTACGAGTATTTTCTTGGTTCCAAACAACGCTTCACTAGCAAATCCTGTTATTCCTGTTGCACCATTTAAGGTCAATTTATCAGCATTAGAATCCAACCTATTATTGCCAATAAGTAGTTGAGGCTTTATAAATTGACGCAATTTCCAGTTGCCAAGTTCTAGCAAATTTGTAAAATAAATCATTTTCAAGCTAGATGTACTTTGGTTGGTTTTACCTGAATTTACAAAAGTGCCATATTCTAAATTTCCACTCAAATAGCCAAATTCAAAATAACTACCCATGGCTATTCGCCCACCTAAATAAAATTGATACGCCTCATACTTTTTTTGGTAACCCGTAGTGATATTGTAGACAAATCCTGAAGCAATATCTTCAGTAACATTAAAATTAAAAATGTATTTTTCTTGTGTAAATTTTCTAGATGAAATACCCAAACCAACTAAATACAATTTTTCAGTAGAATAAATATTCAAACTATCAGAATTAACATAGGGCAAGTCTGTATACTTTTTATCAAAGTATCGAGCACTAGTTATAAAGTTGGTCCCACGATTGTATTCAGAATTTCCTTTGAAAATTTGGAAAGAATGTCCAGCCCAGTAATCCTGAAAATTGAATTTAGCATTTTGAGTTTCTTTATATTGATTTGCGTTTAAGGATAGAATTGAATTCAAATTTTGTCCCAAAGCTACACCTGCACCCCAACGTGCATAAGGCGAATAAAAGGGGCGTTCTATCTGTATTAATTTGGCGTTATTGCCATCTACATCAATGCTATAGGCCAATCTGCCACTTACAAACGTATTTCTAATACTAGGAATCGAGTAACTGGTTGAGAAACCATTTTGGCGATTAGTGAGGCTTTCGGTGTAGGAACTTGTAAATTCATGACCTGTGCCAAAAAAGTTTCTATCCGTCAAATAAAAATTAGATTTTGAGCTTGATGTAGAAAAATCGGGAACCAAACTCCAGGCATCTAGGACACGAATAGAAACATCAACAGAATCTTGTGCAACCCTTTCAATATGTGAAGTGACACTTGTAATAAATCGTTGGCTTCTAATTAAACGCTCTGACTCTCTAATCAATAACGAATCTAAAACATCATTTTTATGAATCAAAAGTAAATTCCGAATGGCTAAATGCTTAGTTTTAGGATGCAGTGCGTTCCCTGCTTTAGCTAAAAAAGTTCTTGGAGTTTTAGTTGAATCAACATCCGAATATCCAAACGGATCTAGAGCTGTGATTACTATGTTTCGAATTATTTTGCCTTCAAATGGTGCATAATTAGGTCTTTTTATTTTATGGAAACTACTTTTTTTGACTTTTTGTTTGGCAACTGGTTCAAAAATGAGTTTATAAATAAATTGGGTGAACTTTCTTTTTTTAGAATATTTTTCAATTTTGAGATACACTTTTGCAGAATCTTTTTTGGCTGGAACTCCTTGCGCAAACGATAGTTGACAATTGTAAAAGAATAAAAAAATCAATGTCCACTTTAGTTTTAAAATCATTCTATAAAATTAAGATTAAAATCACCCATTAGCTAAATAAGTGGGAATTATACAATTCTAAAAAATAATTGTAAAATCCCATAAGCGTAACTTTGTGATGGAACACTATAAAGCAAATTATTATGAAAAAATGTGAAGAATATAAAATAAACAATTTCACTACACTGCGCAAAACAGTATTTTTAGTGCTACTTGTGTTTTTGTTTTCAATCAAGGTTGTAGCGCAAAATACGAACAGTCAAACAGAAACAAAAACCACGACATCAACTCTAAAAGATTCTAATGGTGAGCATAAAACCGTTAAAAATGAAGTTATAAATAGAACGCAAAAAATAGAATACGGGCAAGAGCAACCCAATTCAATCAACATCCCTACCATAGACTCTCCCGTAAGTGTTACTAGAACAACAACAATTACAAATCCTGACGGAAGTACCAGAACGGTCGATATTGATCGTAGTTCATATTATGTCTCAGATGGTTCTATATACAAACTGGCTCTAGACGCCTCTGGCTATATATTGACTAATGGAAACTTTGAGCCCTCCTTATTAAGAAAAACATCAACAAACAGCTATATCTATAAATCCAATAATCAAATTGCGATTGGTTATTTTGATTTGGAGGGCAATCTAATTATAGAAAACTATGACAATCAATCAGATAAAGTGATTATAAAAAAATACGGTATCGTAAAATAAGATATTGATATTTTTACAAGAAAATTGATTCCAGTTTAGAAATCGATTTTTATGTTTAATTCATGACCATTTTTTAGTAAATTCATTTTTTAGAAAAATAGATAATTATACTCAACGATTGAAATAGACCCTAATTACTAATAAGTCAATTTATACTTCTAATTCTTAAAATATAAGATAATTTCCATAATCGACAATCTATGTATTTTAATCTATGGCGTTTTTCACACAGCCATCAGGGTTGGCTCCGCTCCTATCATTAATAAATAATTAATTCTGTAGCTTTACCCTAAATCAAAGAAATTAGCAAATGTAGGAAATCTATATATCCAAGCCTTTTCTCGCTCTCGAAGTTCAAACGAAATTTCGCAAACTTAATGTTCCTAATCCTACTTTGGTTGATTGATTATTGTAGCACTGACAAATCCCTAGCATCTATATCACTATGGGAAGCATCAAAAACCGATTTCCCATCTTTAATTACCAATATTTGTGGTGATTCATGGTATACATTAAAACGACTAGCAATTTCATTAGAAATAGCTCTATTTTCTAATACATCTAAATAATAAGTAACGACTTTTTCAGATAAGTCAAATTCATTTTCAAACTGTTTCAAAGCCATTCTACTTACACTGCAACGAGTGCTATGCTTAAAAATTAAAACTAGTTTTTCTGTAGAGGTGTTTACAACCTCATTCAGTTGCCCTAAATTATTCAATGTAATCCAATTGACTTTTGAAATTACTGACTCTTTTTTTTCGGAACTACCAAATAGTGAATTAAATATACTCATTTGTCGTATTTTATGTCGTTTTGTCTTTATAAAATAATGAAAATCATTGTTTAAACGTCAAATTGTCCGTAAATTTATAATGGAATGCCGTTTGACGTTTCTACTGCAAAGTTAGTTATTAAACATTATAAATTATATAAAACCTTTAATCATGAACATTAATAAATTTACCATTAAATCGCAGGAAGCTATTCAGCTTTCACAGCAATTGGTTCAGAGTTTGGGTCAACAGCAAATAGAGAATGAACACATTTTCAAAGTAATATTTGAAGTAGATGAGAATGTAGCTCCCTTCATTTTGAAAAAACTAAACGTAAATGTGCCATTGTTTCTTCAAATTTTAGATAGTACGATTCAAAGTTTTCCCAAAGTAACTGGAGGAGACATTCAACTCTCTAGAACAGCCAACACTACTTTAACCGATGCAGAAATCATCGCAAAAAAAATGAATGATGAATACGTTTCGATAGAACATCTAATCTTGGCCATCTTTAATTCTAAAAGTAAATTGGCGCAAATTCTGAAAGATCAAGGAGTTACTGAAAAAGGATTAAAAGTTGCTATTGAAGAACTGAGGAAAGGAGAAAGAGTAACTTCGGCTTCAGCTGAAGAAAATTACAATTCCTTAAATAAATACGCTAAAAATCTAAATGAATTAGCACAAACAGGAAAATTAGACCCTGTTATTGGTCGTGATGAAGAAATTCGTAGAGTATTACAAATCCTAACACGCAGAACCAAAAATAATCCTATGCTTGTGGGAGAGCCAGGAGTTGGTAAAACCGCAATTGCTGAAGGTTTAGCGCATCGAATTGTTGATGGCGATGTTCCTGAAAACCTTAAAGACAAAATCGTGTTCTCATTAGATATGGGAGCATTGATTGCCGGTGCCAAATACAAAGGAGAGTTCGAAGAACGACTGAAATCTGTTGTGAAAGAAGTAACCGCTGCCGAAGGTGATATAGTATTATTCATCGATGAAATCCATACACTTGTTGGTGCAGGTGGGGGCGATGGCGCAATGGATGCTGCAAACATTCTTAAACCAGCTTTGGCTCGTGGTGAATTAAGAGCCATTGGCGCTACAACTTTAGACGAATATCAAAAATATTTCGAAAAAGACAAAGCACTCGAGCGTCGTTTTCAAAAAGTAATGATTGAGGAACCTGATACCGAAAGTGCGATTTCTATCCTTCGTGGCATCAAAGAAAAATACGAAACACATCATAAAGTTCAAATAAAAGATGAAGCTATAATTGCCGCTGTTGAATTATCTCAACGCTATATTACCAATCGTTTTTTGCCAGATAAAGCTATTGACTTAATGGATGAAGCTGCTTCTAAAATTCGTATGGAAATTAATTCTAAACCAGAAGAGCTTGATGTTTTGGATCGAAAAGTGATGCAATTGGAAATTGAAATTGCTGCAATAAAACGAGAAAAAGACGAAAGCAAACTCAAAGCTTTAGGAATGGATTTGGCGAACTTAAAAGACGATCGAAATAAAATCTTTACTAAATGGAAATCAGAGAAAGATGTTATCGATAATATTCAAGCTGTAAAAACCGAAATTGAAGATTTTAAATCCGAAGCCGAACGTGCCGAGCGCAATGGCGATTATGGAAAAGTAGCTGAAATTCGTTACGGAAAAATTAAGGAAGTCCAAGAACGATTAGAGGGACTTCAAAAACAATTGGCAGAAGATCAATCAGGAGGAAATTCTTTAATTAAAGAAGAAGTAACCCGTGAAGATATTGCCGAAGTTGTTGCAAAATGGACAGGAATTCCCGTGATGAAAATGCTACAAGGCGAAAGAGAAAAGCTATTGAGACTCGAAGACGAACTGCACAAAAGAGTCGTGGGTCAGGAAGAAGCCATCGAAGCAGTAAGTGATGCCGTGCGACGCAGCCGAGCTGGATTGCAGGATATGAAAAAACCAGTTGGAACCTTCCTTTTTCTTGGAACAACAGGAGTCGGAAAAACCGAATTAGCAAAAGCACTTGCTGAATATTTATTTGACGATGAAAACGCCATGACCCGAATAGACATGAGCGAATACCAAGAACGTCATACTGTGAGTCGATTGGTGGGTGCTCCTCCTGGTTATGTAGGTTATGACGAAGGCGGGCAATTGACCGAAGCAGTTCGCAGAAAACCGTATTCTGTAATTCTGTTAGACGAGATTGAGAAAGCCCATCCTGATACCTTCAATATACTTTTGCAAGTTTTAGACGAAGGGCGTCTGACGGACAACAAAGGAAGATTAGCCGATTTTAAAAACACGATTATCATCATGACTTCCAATATGGGAAGCCAAATTATTCAAGAAAAATTCGAAAATCTCAAGGGAAATATTGAAGCTGCAACTGAGCTCGCTAAAATTGAAGTACTCGGATTATTGAAACAAACAGTGCGTCCCGAGTTCCTCAATCGAATAGACGAAATCGTCATGTTTACACCTTTGACTAATGCTAATATTACTCAAATTGTAAATTTACAATTGAAAAGCGTTAAAAAAATGCTAGCCATACAAGGCATTACTTTAGACGCAACTTCAGAAGCAATTGCTTGTATATCTGAGAAAGGATATGACCCACAATTTGGAGCCAGACCAGTAAAACGAGTAATACAAAGAGAGGTTCTTAATGCATTATCTAAAGAAATTTTATCAGGTAAAATTTCTAGTGAAAGTATTGTTTTGATAGATGCGTTCAATAATCAATTGGTTTTTAGAAATCAAAGTGAATTAGTTCATTAAATCATTTTTATTAATGGTTTGTTTAAGTTGAAAAAGAGCACTAGCTGAACAGTTGCTGCCCTTTTTATTCAAAAAATAATCAAAATATTTGTCCCTACAAATTTATAACTAATTCTTCCTGCTGAATAGCTTTTTATGAAATAGAAAAAATTATTTTGACGATTCATCATTTCCCTCCCGCTATATTTTAATATGCATTAATTTTTAAAAAAGAGCTAAAAATAGTATCTTAATGTTAGTTACAGAAAGCAATTAAGTTCTAATTATAAAGATATTTCATTTTATTTAACTCTTCAAAAATAACTTCAATAATTACAAACTTCTATTACTATTTTTTTTTCATGGAAGACAACTTAATAATGGATTGCAAATTAAATCCTGCAAACCATATAATTTTGAAAGTATGAAAGCTATATTTACAAAAAAAAGCTTACCTTATTGGTTTTCAATATTTTATTATTACATTTATATTCCTAAAATCATTTTTGATGATGAAATAAAACCTATTTAATCCACCAATATATGAAAAAAAGTTTTTAAACCGTTTAGTTATCTTAACGATTTCAACTTTAGTTGTAAGCTGTAAACCAAAAACAGAAGAAGTAAAAGTTGACAAAGAGCAAATAAAAATTGAGATTCAAGCCATCGAAAATAAAATGGCCGAATTATTTAATGATAGTAACTTAAACAGCGAAGAATATTATGCCGAAAATGCGATTAGTTTTTCTCAAAACAAACCTCCAATTGAAGGAAGATTAGCTATTCGAAAATCAATTAAAGAAGATTTAGCCAATTTTCCAAATGGATATAAAATTGCCTTTGTAGTTAATGAAGTACACCCTTCAAATGACGGAATTCAAGTGGTAGAAATTGGTCACTACAGGGTTTCTGATTTTGTAAGTACACCTTTGTATACAGGGAATTTTATTGCAGTTTTTGAAAAAAGAGAGGGAAAATATGTTTGTATAAGAGATATGTCTGCCTCTGACCGTCCAAGATTAGAAAGCAAAGTAAAAGATAAAAAAGAATAATTCTAACCTTTTTTTATTTTTAAAAGCACTTTATTTAAAAGGTGCTTTTTTTGTGTATTAATTTTCGCAAAATCTATCATAAATAAATACAGAAAAAAATCACAAAACGATTCTTACTAAATACTAAACCATCAAAACTATTAATCTATTTAACAGTAAAAAGGGTATTCTTCAAAAAATTAAAATAACTTTCTAGCGCGTTCTAAGTCTTCAAAAGTGTCTATGCCAATTCCTACATGAGTAGTTTCGACTAATTTAATACGTTTGCCATATTCTAAATAGCGTAATTGTTCTAATTTTTCTGAAGCTTCTAATGATTTCATAGGTAAGCTATAAAAATCCAATAAAGCTTGTTTACGGAAAGCATAAATCCCAATGTGTTGAAAATACCGAACTCCAACATTCTTTTCTCTGGGAAACGGAATTACAGAACGTGAAAAATACAAAGCAAAACCATTTTGGTCAACAACTACTTTTACGTTATTCGGATTACTGATTTCGGTTTCGTCTTTAATTTCTCGCATTAAAGAAGCTAAATCGACTTGTTTTGCTACATCATTTCTAAAAACCTCAATTACTTTTGCTAAAGGTTCTGCATCAATAAAAGGCTCGTCTCCTTGCACATTGATAACTATATCCACATCCAAATGTTCCACAGCTTCAGCAATACGATCACTTCCCGATTCATGTTCTTTAATGCTCATAATGGCCTTTCCCCCATTTGAACTGATTTCATTATAAATTAAATCGGAATCCGTAACAACAAAAACATCATCGAATAACTTTGTTTTTATTGCGGCTTCGTAGGTTCGTAGAATGACTGTTTTCCCGCCCAAATCCTGCATTAATTTAGCTGGAAATCGTGTGGATGCATATCGTGCGGGGATTACTGCTATTATTTTCATTTTGAGTATTAATTATTTCTCTACAAAATTCTCATCCTTAAATCCTATCAAATACAATTTATCTTTGGCTCTGGTGATTGCCGTATACAACCAGCGAATATAATCTCTGTTGATTCCGTCAGGCAAATACGGCTGCTCTATAAAAACCGTATTCCACTGTCCACCTTGCGATTTATGACAAGTAATGGCGTAGGAAAACTTAACCTGCAAACCATTGAAATATTCGTTTTCTTTTACTTTCTGAAACTTCTTGTATTTGGTACTTTCGTTTTCGTAATCCTTCATCACTTCTTCGTACAATCGATTCGATTCCTCGAACGTCAACGAGGGTGATTCGCTGGTAATCGTATCTAATAACAGAACTGTTTCAAAAGGTTTTTGGTTGGAATAATCTACCATTCGGATTTTTACATTGGCAAACTTAAATCCGTACAACTCTTTGAAATTGAAAATTTCTAAAACCTCAACAATATCACCATTGGCAATAAAACCCGCTTCATCTGAATCTTTAAGCCAAAAGTAATTATTTTTTACGACCATCAAATAATCGCCCGTAGAAAGTTCGCTTTCCTTATCTAAAATTTTGGTCCGAATTTGCTGATTGTATTGATTCGCTCTTTTATTAGATCGCACAATAAAAGCCGTATCTTCTATGCTATACTTATTGTACGCCGAATTAATCGCATCCTGAATATCATACCCATCGGTTAAGCGAACAATGTCTTTAAATCCTTTTAAATCAAACTGAAAGGCATCTACAAAATGTTCTTTTAATAGTTCCCGCAATTCCGTGGCGTTGAATAAAATTCCTGAATTTTCTTCCTGACGCATGACTTCATCCAATTCGATGTGTTTGACTTCTTTGTCATAATTCATTCCAAGAGTATCAATATTTAAGGCTGGGGAAATGTCTAAATTGACTGGTGGCAATTGAGCGGTATCGCCCAGTAAAATAATCTTGCAATTGGTTCCCGAATAAATATAGGAAATCAAATCATCAAGCAAAGAACCATTTTCATATAATTTGCTTTCAGAATTAGTGTCCGAAATCATAGAAGCTTCATCAACAATAAAAAAGGTGTTTTTATGCTTGTTTTGTTGAAGTGTAAAACTCACCCCACCACCCGAATTTTTCTTGGGAAAATATATTTTTTTGTGAATCGTAAAAGCGGGTTTGTGCGAATAATTAGCAATTACTTTGGCTGCGCGACCCGTTGGTGCCAACAGCACATATTTCTTATTAATTTCGGCTAAATTATTGACAATGGTAGAAATTACGGTTGTTTTTCCTGTTCCTGCATAGCCTTTCAGCACGAAAATCACGTTATTATCTGTATTGGTAATGAATTCTGCTATTTGTTGAAAGAAAATATCCTGTTTGTACGTAGGCTGAAAAGGAAAATTTCTGGTTAATATACTATAAAAATGGCTGGAACTCATTTGGGATTTAATTTACCGCAAAGTACAAAAAAATAGCAATGTAAATTTCAATAGCAATTACAAAAAAATCGTAAGTTTGCTACTTTCTGATTTTAAAGTCAAAAAAAGTTTATGCTAGTAAATAACGCCAACATTACCGAAAAAAAATACAGAAAGCTTTCTATTCAGGTTTCCTTGACTGGATTTTCTTTTTGTTGTTTTGATACGTTGAATAATACTGTTTTATCTTTTAAAGATATTGTTTTTGACACCTCTGATAAAACGGCTACAATTGAAAATTTATTTGCAAAAGCTAGAACTGAAAATCCAGAACTAGGAGAAACCTATGATGAAATTACCGTTTTACACGACAACAACCTTTCTACATTTGTTCCTGTGGCTCTTTTTGACGATCAGTTTCTCGGCAGTTATTTGCAATACAACACCAAAGTTTTTGAAACTGATTTTTTTGCTTTTGATGAAATTGCAACTTATCAAATGAATACTGTTTACATTCCGTATGTGAATATCAACAATTTTTTTGTAGACGAATTTGGTTTTTTTACTTACAAGCATAGCAACACCATCTTAGTTTCTAAACTTTTAGAACTTTCTAAAAATGTCGATGCCAAGAAAATGTTTGTTCACATGGGAACTGGACATTTTGAAATTATTATCGTTCAGAATCAGCATCTATTGCTTTTCAATTCATTTGATTATAAAAAACCTGAAGATCTAATATATTACTTGCTTTTTACTGCTGAACAATTAAATATGAATCCAGAGAGTTTCCCATTAGAATTTCTTGGTGCAATTGCTGAAGAAGATGCATTTTATAAAATAGCCTATAAATACATTCGAAACGTATCCTTGTTTGATATATGCGACTTACAGAAAAAAAATTCCTTTTCTAAAGCCGATAATTTAAAACATTTTACTCTTTTTCAATCGTGAGAATCATATCTGGGAAATTCAAAGGAAGACGTATTTCTCCACCAAAAAACCTTCCTGTTCGCCCAACAACTGATATGAGTAAAGAAGCATTGTTTAATGTTTTGAACAATCATTTCAATTTCGAAGGTTTGAAAGTATTGGATTTATTCTCAGGAACGGGAAACATCAGTTATGAATTTGCTTCACGAGGCAGTAGCAACATTACCAGTGTAGATGCTGATTTTGGTTGTGTAAAATTTATTAAAGAAACCGCAACAGAGTTCGATTTTAATATCGCAGCCATAAAAAGTGATATTTTTAAGTTTATCGAAAAATGCAAAGCTTCCTATACTATTATTTTTGCCGATCCTCCTTATGCTTTAGACCAAAAAACGTTCGATAAAATAGTGTTGTCTATTTTTGAACAAAATTTATTGCAAGAAGACGGCATGATGATTATAGAACATTCTAAATATACTAAACTTGATCATATCATTCATTTTTCTTTTAAGAAAAGTTACGGCGGTTCTATTTTTAGTTTCTTTGAAATTGGAAAAGAAAATGGAGTCGAGATTGATGATGAAGATTTAGTTTCGGATTCTGAAGAAGAATAGTATTCAAGTAGTTTACTAGATTAAGAAAATAACCGCAGATTCGCAGATTTAGATTAATTTAAATCTGCGAATCTGCGGTTTTAATAAAAAAGCAGACCTATAAGCCGGATTCTGTCTACGCCTAAACGTAGCCTTATCATTTATCTAGGCACGCAATTACTCACGTACTCCATCTTTCTACCCTTCGACAACGGGCGAGAACCCTTAAATGTCGATATACTTGAAATTTCACCGCATAGAGTTTACCTGTTTTCACTACAGCATTACCTGTACATACTTTCTGTTGCACTTGTCCTCTCCTATCCCGAAGCTTCGGGACAGAATGACGGGAGTTACCCGCTATGCTTCTCTGTGGTGTCCGGACTTTCCTTCCCTAATTAATAGAGACGATAAGGCGGTCTGCGTGGCAAAAGTAGGGATTTTAGATTTAGGATTGTTGATTTTAGATTTAGGATTTTATAATGGAGATTTTGGAATATAGAGAATAGAGCATAGATTTTAAATGTTATTTATTGAAGATGCCATTTAATTGCTATTGTCATTGCCATTGCTTTTATTTTTTTAATTTTTAATTTTTAATTTGATTTTATAAAATCTATATTTGCTATCCAATACAAAACAATGGAACAATTCGTAGTATCGGCTCGTAAATATCGTCCGCAAACATTTAAAGATGTTGTGGGTCAGCAAGCTATTACCAATACATTGTTGAATGCCATAGAAACCAATCACTTGGCTTCTGCCCTATTGTTTACAGGACCTCGTGGCGTTGGAAAAACAACTTGTGCCAGAATCTTAGCTCGTAAAATTAACCAACCCGGTTATGACGACCCGAATGAAGATTTTGCTTTTAATGTATTCGAGTTGGATGCCGCTTCTAATAATTCGGTAGATGATATTAGGAATTTAATTGATCAAGTTCGAATTCCACCACAAACAGGTCAATTCAAGGTTTATATAATTGATGAGGTGCATATGTTGTCTTCGGCAGCTTTTAATGCTTTTCTGAAAACATTAGAAGAACCACCAAAACATGCCATATTTATATTGGCTACGACCGAAAAACACAAAATTATTCCAACGATACTTTCTCGTTGTCAGATATTTGATTTTAAAAGAATCACAGTAAAAGATGCTAAAGAACATCTTGCTGATGTGGCACAAAATCAAGGAATTACCTATGAAGACGATGCCTTACATATCATTGCCCAAAAAGCAGACGGTGCTATGCGTGATGCTTTGTCTATTTTTGATAGAGTGGTTTCCTATTGTGGGATCAATCTTACCCGACAAGCCGTAACCGAAAACTTGAATGTTCTAGATTACGAAACCTATATCAATGTAACTGATTTAATTTTAGAAAATAAAATTCCAGATTTGCTAATGGCATATAATGATATCCTTTCTAAAGGTTTTGACGGACACCATTTCGTATCAGGATTAGCATCGCATTTTAGAGATTTACTGGTCAGTAAAACACCTTCTACCCTATCTTTATTAGAAGTTGGTGAACAAGCTCAAAAATTATACGGATTACAATCGCAAAAAGCATCACAAGATTTTCTGCTAAAAGGAATTGAAATTGCTAATGATTGCGATTTAAAATACAAAGTTTCTCAAAACCAACGCTTGCTGGTAGAACTTTGTTTGATGCAACTGGCCTCTATCACTTTTGATGGAGAAAAAAAAAAGTTGACGGATATATAATTCCTGCTAAACATTTCTATGGTCGCGTTTTAGAAATGGCTGTAGAATCGCCTGAAATACTCGATATTCCTATAATTGCAAGTATACAAAATACGGTTAATGTAGTTGCTGAACCAAATACTGCTATTGCTTCAAATACTGTTACACCTTCGTCGGAAACCCACCTCAAAAAAAGTTTTTCTTCTGATGAAATTAAAAAGTGGGTTCCTGACAACCAAAATTTAAATACTTTTTCGGAAGAAACCAAAGTTTCTGCCTTATCATTAGCAAGTATTCGTGCCAAAAGAGAGTTATTAGAAAATACCAAGTCGATAACTAAAGAAACCGTTCATTTACCTACTGAACCGTTTACCGAAACCGATATGCTATTGCATTGGAATAAATATGCACAAAAATTAGGCGATAAAGGTTTTCGTATCATGGAATCACTATTGTTAATAAATGATCCTGTTTTAAACGGAACAGCCATAACCCTAGAGTTACCAAACGAAGGTTCAAAAATTGAATTTGAGTCAGAAATAAACGGACTACTAGGCCACCTGAAAGGCCATTTACACAATCATGATATCAGTATAACTGTAATTGTGAATGAAAGTGTCGAAAATAAATTTGCTTTTACTCCTCAGGATAAATACAACCGACTCAAGGAAATTAATCCGAATTTAGAATTGTTAAGAAAGACTTTTGATTTGGATTTTTAAATTTTATTACTATATCTTACCTGCATACATTGCCTTAATGATTCCATCAGATAATCCTATTTTTGGAACAAACATTTGTTTGGCTCCACTCCATTTCATGGCATTAAGGTAAATTTTTGTAGCCAAAACAATTACATCGGCTCTATCAGTGTTTAAGCCTAATTCATAAACTCGTTGTTCGTAAGTAAGTGAATTTAAAAACATATAGCGTTTGCTAACATAGGAAAAGGAAAGTGCTTTGTCTTGCTGTTTTCCTGACATTTTAAATAATTTATTAATGTTTCCCCCTGAACCAATTAAAGTTACATTTTCAAATTCATTGGTGTAGGTTTTAATCCATTTTTCTATTTCTTGCCAAACTAAATCGTTTACCATTTGATTTAAAAGCCTAACGGTTCCAATTTTAAATGATTTGGATGCAATCATCTTACTATCAGAAAATAATGAAAACTCTGTACTGCCACCACCTACATCTACATAAAGGTATGTTTTTTCAGTTTTTAAAAGATAATGCAAATCGGTTGACGCTATTATGGCGGCTTCCGTTTTACCGTCAATAATTTGAATATCAATACCTGCTTTTTCCTTAATAATAGCTATAA
Organism: Flavobacterium myungsuense; assembly: GCF_042677265.1. Classification (NCBI taxonomy): domain Bacteria; kingdom Pseudomonadati; phylum Bacteroidota; class Flavobacteriia; order Flavobacteriales; family Flavobacteriaceae; genus Flavobacterium; species Flavobacterium myungsuense. Next base: position 23,534 of record NZ_JBHTIZ010000023.1, read on the forward strand.
CTTCATTACCATTAGTAGCTTCACGCATGGCCGAAGTAGCTAAAGCTACGTAGCGTTCTACTTTATGCACTTTCATTAATAATTTGTAGGCTGACATGGCATCTACCATTCTATCAATATTTTCTTCAGAAATATCCCCAATTGTAAAGGCATCTTGACCTAATCGGATAGGAAGTCTTACGAGTGCACTTTTGCTGAAATGAGTTTCTTTTCCTTTTTCTTCAACTATATTAGCTACTAATAATCGCATGGCGTTTGAACCTATATCTATAGCAGCATATTTTTTTATTGTGATCATTTGGGGATTATTGGTTGTTATTTATTGCGCTTTTTTATTAGCTTCTGATAAAGCTTGCGTTCTGTTTTTATAATAATTGTAGGTTTCTAATTGTGCTCTAAAAACAGGATTTTGACCACGAACCCTATATTTATTGTCTAATTTTTCAGAATGATAACGTGCTTTTACATTTCCTTTCCAACCAATATCAAAGGTGTCAATTAACTCTTTTTTTATACTTTCGTCATAAATAGGACAAGTTACCTCTACTCGACCATCAAGGTTTCTAGTCATGAAATCAGCTGAAGAAATAAATACGTCAGGATTGCCATTATTAGCGAAAATGTAAACTCTAGTATGCTCTAAATAATTATCGACAATACTAATGGCTTCAATGTTTTCGCTCATTCCTTTTACACCTGGTATTAAGGAACAAATTCCTCTTATTTGTAACTGAATTTTTACTCCAACTCTGCTGGCTTCATAGAGTTTATCAATCATTGCTATGTCTGACAAACTATTCATTTTTAATTTTATATATGCCTCATTACCAACCTTAAAATTATTAATCTCTCGATCAATAAGTTTATAAAATCGCCCTCTTGTGTAGTGAGGAGAAACAATTAAATGTTTGTACCGATGCATTCTAAAATTAACATCAAAGAAATCAAAAATCTTATCAATATCTTTTAAAATTTGCTGATGACAAGTAAAAAGCGTTACATCAGTATAAACTTTAGCTGTTGATTCGTTAAAGTTTCCTGTAGAAACAAGTCCGTATCGTTTTAATTTTCCAAACTCAATTCGTTCAATCACACATATTTTGCTATGTACTTTTAGTCCTTTTATTCCAAAAATAAGATTGATGCCTTCTGTTTGCATTTGTTCGGCATAATATATATTGCTGGCTTCATCAAATCGGGCTTGTAACTCGATTTGTACTGTAACTTTTTTTCCGTTTTTAGCAGCATTTATAAGAGAACTAATGATTTGAGAGTTTTTTGCTAAACGGTATAAGGTAATTTTAATAGTTGTTACTTTTGGATCTAAGGCAGCTTCTCTTAAAAATTTAATTAAATAAGAGAACGATTGATATGGAGCATTTATCAAATAATCTTTTTGACTAATTTTTTCTAAAATACTGCCTTCTAATCCTAAATCGCAAACGGGTAAAGGTTCATTGGTTTTGTACAATAAATCAAACCGTCCCAAATTTGGGAAATCCATATAATCTCTTCTATTGTGATATCTCCCACCTGGAATTACACTATCTGTTGCATGAATATGCATTTTTGAAAGAAAAAAATGAAGCGTATCTTTTCCTATCTTTTGATCATAAATAAATCGAACAGGCTCACCAATTCTTCTGTCTTTTACACTAGTTGCAATTTTTTCGAGCATACTTTTACTCAAATCACTATCAATTTCTAATTGAGCATCTCGAGTAATTTTAATCATGTGTGCAGAAACGCTTTTGTAATCAAAAATATTAAAGATATTACTTAAATTATGACGAATAACATCATCTAAAAGTATGATACATGTTTTATCGTCTTTAGATGGTAAAACCAAAAATCGATTTATGGTTTTAGGAATCTCGATAACAGCATATCTTATTTCAGTTTTTTTATTACCAAGATTTAAGAAAGATTTTGATGATTTTGGGGCATTCATTACTAATTTCACTGCGAGATAGCCTACGGTATCTTTTAATACAGGGAACTCATCCAGATCATTTAAGATAATGGTTACTAGTGCTGGGCTTACTTTTTGAATAAAAAAGTCTTTAATAAAAGCCTCTTGATCCTCTGAAATTTCATCTTCATTGATCATAAAGATGTTTTCATCCTGGAGCTTTTTATCTATGGCACTTAATATTTTAAGACTTTCTGATTGTTGTTTTATAACTATATCAGTAATGTCTTTCAGTAATTGTTTAGCACTAATTCCTCCTAAAACCTTTTCTCCGGTATCGCCCGATAAACTTAATCTTCTAATTGCGGCAAAACGAACTCTAAAAAACTCATCTAAATTATTGGAGAAAATTCCTAAAAAACGAAGTCTATCTAATAAAGGTACTGTTTCGTCTCCTGCTTCTTGTAAAACTCTAGCGTTAAATGCAAGCCAACTTTTCTCTCTATCAATGTATCTATTATTATTAATCATTTCTTATTTTAAATCTTTGGGAAATATTATTTTCATGGTCTTACCTTTTCCTATAGACTGCCAATGCTCTGAATTAAATTGTAATGCAACAAATCCTGAAGTTGAAACATTTTCTATAAAAATATCTCCAAATTTATTAACAAAATTTGTAATTGCCTCATTATGCCCAAAAAGAATAACATTATCATAACTATTATTAAGTGATTTTATGATTCGCTCTAATTTATTTTCATCAAAAGTATATAACTCATCATTAAATAAAATATTTTCAATTGGATACGTTATGTTTTGAGCAAATATAATAGCAGTTTCTGAAGCTCTTTTTGCTATGCTACTATGCATTATGTAAGTTCTTGGCAAAAAAGGTTTGCAATTTGTTGCAACTAAATGCGCATCTTTAATTCCTCTAATTTCTAAAGGTCTATCAATATCTTTTATCGGAGAATCCCAACTCGATTTAGCGTGTCGTATTAGTATTAGATTTTTCATATAATAAATTTAGGATTACCATTAGAATTAATGGCTACAATTTACAAAATAAATACTGTATATTGATCTATATTCTACTATATATAGTCAAATAGAATATTGTCATATTTTATAAATTGTACCGATAAAAATTATAAAAAAATTATATACCTAATTATAAATAGAAAACCACTCGCTAGGAGTGGTTTCATTGTCAAAAACAAAACATAATTAAACTAAACTTATTTTTTTATAAAGATATTGGTATAATATTTATTACCATTTGTAGGATTTACTGTAATTGATACACCAAAGTGAGTAAAACTGCCTTCTATATTTGCCTTGTGGCCTGAACTCTTTAACCAAGCGTTCAAAGCTGAATTTGGAGTTGAAAAATTGTATGCGATATTTTCATTTACTTTTACTGCTCCTAAAACTTGTATGATGTTTTGTGAACGTTCTGAAAACAAATCATGATTTACTACATTTTTTTCAATCATGTATTCGTTATGTTCTTCTGATTTATATGAAATATGATTTACTATTTTAAGCACACTTAAACCTTTACTTACTCTGTACTCATTAATTAAATCAGCTAACTCTAACTCATTAGGTTGGTAGTCATAGTTTTGAACTAATTCAGCTTGTGGTGCTGTAGTATCTTCTGCTGAGTCAGGAGAACAGGAAATCAAAGTGAACACAAATGCCAACGGCAACATTGCTCTTAGTAAAATTCTTTTCATAATAAGTAGGTTTTAAGTTTAAAGTAGATTGTGGGGCAAACTTCTTTAATTGTTATTATTAGACTTTAAGTAGATTGTGGGGCAAAATTCTTATCGTTTAATAATAGTATGAACGTTTTTGTTTTATTTCTTGAGTCAATATTACAAGAATTAACGTTTAAGTGCCAAAAAAAATCGATTAAATACATATATTTGATATTTTAATATATATTTTTCTTACATAATTATTAAATTGAAATGAAAAAAAAGTTAGCTCTAACAAAAAGAACTAACTCCTATAAAAAAACAAAATTAAATACTTACTATGGAGCCAATCGTTTTATTGACCAAGTATAATCTTCTTGATAGGTATATCGAATTCTATCGTGCAAGCGATTGGGTCTTCCTTGCCAAAACTCTACTTCTACAGGGCGGACTAAAAAGCCTCCCCAATTATCAGGTCTAGGTATTTCTTTTCCTTGAAACTGAATCTCTAAATCTTTTAATTTATTTTCTAGATAATCTCTATTGGGTATAACTTCGCTTTGAGGAGATACTGTTGCACCCAATTTACTTCCGTCTGGTCGTGATTCAAAATAATTATTTGAAATATCTTGAGATGTTTTCTCGGCTATTCCTTTTATAATTACTTGTCGTTCTAAAGAGCTCCAAAAAAAAGAAAGGCAAATATTGGGATTTTCTACTATTGATTTCCCTTTTTGGGAATCGTAATTGGTATAAAAAACAAAGCCTTCTTCATTAAATTTCTTTAATAATACTACACGAGCTCTAGGAAATCCGTCTAAACCAATTGTTGAAACTGTCATGGCATTTACCTCGTCTACTCCTCCAAAATCTTGCACCTCATAAAACCATTTATGAAATAGATTTATTGGATCTTCTGGAATCTCACTTTCAATGAGTTCGCTCTTCTCGTATGATTTTCTATAGTTTCCTAAATCTTGATTCATTGTATTGTTTTGATATTGAATTACAAAATTACTGTTTTAGTCAGTTAGTACAATTATTTGTAACAACAATTGTATACTATTTTTGTAGTAACTATCTTGATACCTTCTGAAATTTACAGTTTTGAAAAACTCGAAGTGACGATAATCCAGAATATTAGAATTTAAAATTCAAAGCAAGTATTATCATCTGCAAGAAGTACTTCTGAAAAAATTGTCATCGCTTCTTCTTTAAAAAGTGTTATACTTTCGTATCGAGTTGAATAATGTCCTAGAACTAAGTTTTTAACATTAGCTTTTAAAGCAATCGTAGCAGCCTGTTTTGCTGTTGAATGCATTGTTTTTTCGGCTAAAACTTCTTCTTGTTGCAAAAAAGTTGATTCATGATATAAGACATCAATATCTTTGATGATTGAAATTATTGATTCGTCATAAACTGTGTCCGAACAAAAAGCATATGATTTAGGAGGAACAGGATCAAAAGTAAGTAAGCTATTATCTATAATTCGGGCATCATCTAAAGTAATGTCTTTTCCGTTTTTGATGTTTTGATAAAAACATTGGTCTATATTAAAACTTTTGACAGCTTCTATGTTTAACGGTCTATCTCCTATTTTTTCCCGAAAAAGAAATCCATTTGTATAAATACGATGTTTTAGGGGAATGGTTGTTACAATTACTTTTTCATCTTCATACACTATTTCGCTAGTTTTAGATTCAAGTACATGAAAAAACAAATTGTAATTGGTCCAAGAATTAGATAAACGCAATTGTAAAGTTATTACTTCTTTAATCCCTTTTGGACCATAAATATGCAAGTCATTGTTTCTATTAAGCAACGTAAAAGTCGAAATCAGGCCTACTAATCCATAAAAATGATCACCATGCAAATGGGAAATAAAAATATGATTGATTTTAGAAAACTTTATTTTATTTTTTCGCAACTGTACTTGAGTACCTTCGCCACAATCTATAAGAAACAATCTGTTTTTAATTTCTAAAACCTGTGAAGTTGGATTGGTAATCGTTCTAGGTGTTGCTGCGTAACAGCCAAGTATGGTTAGATTCATTTTAATTGAAATGGATAATTATTGTAAATTATCTAAAATCCTAAATCGCGTTCTATTTCTTCCATTTCAATAATGTCATGAGCTTCTAACAGCGTAGGAACTACAGTTAATGAATCTGGAATGGTATTAAAATCGATATTTTGGGCAACAATTACAAATGATTTTTTGCTTCTTTTGTGAGTTCTCGAAAGCGATGAAAAGCTTATAATTTGTTTTACCGTTAGGTCTTTATACAAACTAATATCTATAATTATATTGTGTTTTTCAAAAGACTTGTATTCATGAGTTACTTTCATTAAAAAAACAACCAAATCATTTTGAGTATCTTTTATAGTAACTGAATGTCCTTTTTGAATTACTTTCATGACAGCTATAGTATTGTTATGCTAATTTACAAAGTTTATTCAGGTTTACAAACTTTAAATACAAATTTATTATTGAATTTTTGAAGCCAATAAATAAATCACGGCCATTCGAATAGCCACTCCATTTTCGACTTGATTTAGGATTACCGATTGTTGCGAATCGGCTACATCACTGGTTATTTCTACCCCTCTGTTTATAGGTCCGGGATGCATGATTACAATTTCTTTATTTAGCGAATCTAATAACGATTTGTCCACTCCGTATTGTTTAGCATATTCCCTTGTTGAAGGAAAATAATTAACATCCATGCGTTCGTTTTGCACTCGCAACATATTTGCTACATCACACCATTCTAAAGCTTTTCGCAAATTTGATTCTACTTTAACTCCTAGCGATTCAATGTGTTTAGGAATTAGCGTATTAGGGCCACAAACTTTTACTTCTGCTCCTTGCATTTGAAGCGCATATATGTTAGAAAGGGCTACTCTGGAGTGTAAAATATCGCCTACAATAACTACTTTTTTCCCTGCGACCTCGCCTAATTTTTCACGAATAGTATAACTATCTAATAGTCCTTGCGTAGGATGTTCATGAGCACCATCGCCAGCGTTAATAATACTAGCCTTAACGTTTTTAGATAAAAAATAAGCAGCACCAGGATTTGAATGTCGCATGACTACCATATCTACTTTCATCGATAGGATATTATTTACGGTATCAATTAGTGTTTCTCCTTTTTTTACTGATGATTGTGCGGCTGAAAAACTAATAACATCTGCAGACAAACGTTTTTGAGCCAACTCGAATGATAGTTTTGTTCGGGTACTGTTTTCGAAAAAAATATTGGCAATTGTAATGTCTCTAAGCGAGGGTACTTTTTTAATGGAACGATTTATAACTTCTTTAAAATGATCTGCTGTTTCAAAAATAAGGGTAACATCGTCATTGTTGATGTATTTTATTCCTAATAAATGATTTACACTAAGTTCACTCATTTTATTAAATTAATTATTATTTATCAGTAAAACCATATCCTCACCATCATTTTCTTGCCAACATACTTTTACTTTTTCGTTATTTATAGCATCTACTTGCCGCCCCCTATAATCAGGCTGAATGGGTAGATCACGACTAAAACGGCGGTCAATTAGGGTTAAAAGTTCAATTGCAGAAGGTCTTCCAAAAGACTGTATTGCCGTTAGGGCTGCACGAATACTTCTACCCGTATACAGTACATCGTCTATAAAAACCACCTTTTTATTTTCGACAATAAAATTAATTTTAGTTTCGCTGGCTTCTAATGGTTTTATCGACTTTCGAAAATCATCTCTAAAAAAGGTAATGTCTAGATAACCTAAAGCTATATTCTTAATTTGATACTCTTGCTCTACTATTTTTTTAAGACGGTTGGCTAAAAAGGTGCCTCTGGGTTGAATTCCGATGAAAACAGTTTCTGAAAAATCATGGTGCTTTTCGATTAACTGACAGGCCAAACGATGCAATATTATATTGACTTCTTTTGATGTAAGCAATACCCTTTGACTCATAGTAAAGTAAACTGTTTGGTTTGCAAATATAGCAATAAGCAATTAGTAAATGATGCTTTTTTTATACAAAACCAAAAAAAATAAATAAACAAAGTTTCAATTGCCAACTATTTTTAACTGAATTAACTACTTTTGCAAAACAATGATATTGCTATGAAAAACACTAAAATTTTAATTTTATTTTTGATAGGAACCGTTTTTGTGTCTTTAGGCGTTGTTCTTAAAGTTCTTGATTATTCCTTTAATAGCCTTTTTTTGATTGTAGGAATGACTTTTAATGCGGTTGCGGGATTTCTTTTGATTTTAAAAATGATTAGGAAAAACGATTCAGGCTCTTTTATGGATAATTAAGGTTTATAAATATTATCGAATGAATATCAAACTTATTACCATTGGCAAAACCGACAATAAAAATTTACAATTACTTATCGAAGAATATCAAAAAAGATTGTCTTTTTACATCAAGTTCGATTTAGAAATCATTCCTGATATCAAAAACGTAAAAAACTTGTCAGAAAGCCAGCAAAAAGAAAAAGAAGGCGAATTGATTTTGTCTAAAATTTCATCAACAGACCAATTGATTTTATTAGATGAAAACGGAAAAACATTTTCTAGCATAGCATTTTCAGAAGAATTACAAAAGAAAATGAATGCTGGAATTAAAACTTTAGTTTTTGTAATTGGTGGACCTTATGGCTTTTCTGAATCGCTTTATGCAAAAGCAAACGGAAAAATCTCATTATCCTTAATGACCTTTTCCCATCAAATGGTGCGTTTGTTTTTTATTGAGCAATTGTATCGCAGTTTTACTATTTTAAAAAACGAACCGTATCATCATCAATAATATTATAAATGCAGATTCTGTATTATTTTGATACAATCTACAGCTTCTTTTACATCATGAACCCTAAGAATTTTTGCTCCTTTTATCAATGCAATTGTATTTAAAACTGTTGTTCCGTTTAAAGCATCATTAGGATTAGAATTCAACACTTTATAAATCATAGATTTTCGAGAAATACCTACTAAAATGTGTAATTCTAACATTTGAAACAATTCAATATTTTGTAATACTTCATAATTTTGTTCTAACGTTTTTGCAAATCCAAATCCTGGATCTAGAATCAAATCAGTAATTCCTAAACTTGTAGCTTTTGCTACTTTTTCAGAAAAATAGAAAATCATTTCCTTAACAATATTATCATAATTGGTTAGTGATTGCATGGTTTGCGCTGTGCCACGCATGTGCATCATTATATAAGGAACTTTATATTTCGCTATGACTTCAAACATATTTTCATCTAAACTTCCGGCGGAAATATCGTTTATCATAGCTACTCCATTTTCAATACAAACCCTAGCCACTTCACTTCGAAAAGTATCGACAGAGAGTATTGTTTTGGGAAACTGTTTTAAAATAGATTGTATCACTGGAAGTATTCTTTCTAATTCTTCTTTTTCTGAAACAAACTCCGCTTTAGGTTTGCTAGAATAGGCTCCAACATCAATGAATGTAGCACCTTCCGAGAGCATTTTTTCTACTTGATTCAAAATCTCATTCTCATTTGAATGCTTGCCCCCATCAAAAAAAGAGTTAGGAGTAACATTCAAAATACCCATTACTTTTGGTGTTGCTAAATCAATGAGATTTCCATTGCAGTTTATGGTCATTATATACGTTTTAATTTTTTGAGTCGAGGTAAATAAATTTGAAAACTCATGATTCAAAAAAATATACTATTTTTGACCCTAAGCCATAAGGCAGAATCGTTCGAAACAAAAAAATTGAATACAAATATACATCAATAATGAAGAATACATCACAAGAATACGATGCGGTTATAAAAATTTGTCGTACCCTTTTTATTAACAAAATGAAAGACTATGGCAGTGCCTGGCGTATTTTAAGATTGCCATCATTAACCGATCAAATATTCATAAAAGCGCAAAGAATTAGAAGTTTGCAAGAAAATGATATTCGAAAGGTAGATGAAGATGAAACCGGAGAATTTATTGGAATCATTAATTACTCAATAATGGCTTTACTACAATTAGAGCTTGGTGTGGTAGACCAACCTGATTTAGGTGTTGAAAAAGCAACTGAATTATATGATAGCAAAATAAAAATTACAAAAGAATTAATGGAAGCTAAAAATCACGATTATGGTGAGGCTTGGCGAGAAATGCGCGTGAGCTCATTAACCGATTTAATTTTACAAAAACTACTTCGTGTAAAGCAAATTGAGGATAATAAAGGAAAAACATTAGTTTCGGAAGGAATTGATGCCAATTACCAAGACATGATTAATTATTCCGTTTTTGCTTTAATTTTAATGGGATTTTCATCAAAAAAATAATTTTGGTATTTCTTTTTTAAATAATCTTGTTTATATTTACCTTTTATAATGCAAAAAATGAAAAAATATAGTGTTCAGTTTTCACGAATTTTTGTTGGAATTTTATTTATTATTTCTGGATTAATTAAACTTAATGATCCTGTAGGTTTTTCTTATAAACTTGGCGAGTATTTTGGGGAAACCGTTTTAAACCTTCCATTTTTAGTCCCGTATGCATTAGCTATTGCTGTATTTATTGTTATTTTCGAAACGGTTTTAGGATTTATGTTGCTCATAGGCTATAAATCTAAATTTACGATTTGGAACTTATTGCTAATGATTGTTTTCTTTACATTTCTTACCTTTTACTCTGCCTATTTTAATAAAGTAACCGATTGTGGTTGCTTTGGTGATGCTTTAAAATTAACTCCGTGGCAATCTTTTACAAAAGATGTTGTGCTGCTGTTTTTTATTCTGATATTATTTTTTAATAAAAAAGCTATCAAACCTATATTTGGTCATCAATTCACGAATGTGTTATTTATAGTAAGTATTTTTTTATGCCTCTTTATGGGGTATTGGGTTTTAAATCATTTGCCTCTAAAAGATTTTAGAGCCTATAAAGTAGGAACAAACATCATTAAAGGAATGGAAATACCTGAAAACGCTCCAAAAAGTGTAATAGAAATGGTATTTATTTATAAAATAAATGGGGTAAATAAAGAATTTACTGAAAAAGATTTGATGTCTATTCCTGAAGGAGCAACGTTTGTAGACCGAAAAGACAATATAATTTCTTTAGGCTACGTTCCTCCTATTCATGATTTTACATTAGAAAAGGAAGGGTCTGATTATAAAGATGAACTATTAAAAGAACCCAAATTAATGCTTTTTGTTGCTTATGATTTATTAAAATCGGATAAAAAAGGATTAGAAAAATTAGAGCAATTAAATCGTTTAGCAAAATCTAAAGGATATAAAGTAATTGGAGTAACTGCTTCATCTTCAGAAGAAATCACTTCTATAAAAAAAGAATTCGGACAAAGTTTTGATTATTATTTTTGTGATGCTACAACACTAAAAACTATCGAAAGAGCAAATCCTAGTATCATTGTCATTGAAAATGCAGTAATTAAACAAAAAGTGCATTATAATGACATTGCTAAAATAAAATTATAGCTTATAAATTAATTATTTTAAACTATGAGTAGTTTCAAAAGCAGAAAAATAAAAAGTAACTTAAATATTAAAATCATACTAATTTGTATTGTATTTTTTATTTTAGGATATTATCTTTTAAATCATGTTTCTGTAATGGAAAACCCTTTTTTGGGTAATACATTTCATATTATTTTGGGTTGTATTTTGATGGCAGTATCTACTTTAATTATAGTTATAACAGTTAAAAAAGAATTTTTTCCTAAAAAAAGAAAAAGAACTAATCATGTCTTTTTAGATGATCAAAAAGAAACTAAATCTTAAATTGTAAACAGAATTATAAATAATGTTAAGAATTGTCCTAAGCACTTATTGAAATTTGGTTTTTAAAAATGCCCACAATTTGCAACAATAAGTATTGGTTTGTAAGATAAATTTGGAGACAATACCACAAAATGGCAACTTGTATATCGAACTGTAAATACAAAGCCTATGAAATTATCCTTTAAATAGCCGACGGAGGTAATATTTACAGTGTAAAAATACTATACTTTAGGTAAAGCACACACTCCAACTATATATAAAAATAACGTTTTAATTTTATTTCTTCAAATGTTTCTTGTAACTCAAATACGAAAAGAAACCTAAAACGGCAACACAAGCTACTGAATAATATACAAAACTTGGTGTTACCACTTTGTCTCCACTAGCATACGAATGCATTCCGGTTAGGTAAAAATTTACACCGAAATACGTCATCATAATTGAGTAGAAAGCAATGATGCTCATTAAATTATAAATCCATTTTCCGCGTAAAGCAGGAACAAATCGAGCGTGAATCACGAATGCGTAAATCATAATACTAATTAAGGCCCAAGTCTCTTTAGGGTCCCATCCCCAATAACGGCCCCAACTTTCGTTGGCCCATTGTCCGCCAAGGAAGTTTCCAATAGTTAACATCACCAATCCTATGGTTAAAGCCATTTCATTGATATACGTAATTTCTTGAATGTTCAAATCCATTTTGGATTTGTTCTTACTGTTGGTAAACAACATTAAAATTAAAGCTACTACCCCTAAAACCATTGCTAGAGTAAACGGACCATAACTGGCCACAATTACTGCCACGTGAATCATCAACCAATAGGAATTTAAAACCGGTTGCAAGTTCGCAATCGAAGGATCCATCCAATTCCAATGGGCAATCATTAAAATCATCGAAGCCACAAAAGTTCCAGAAGCAACCGTCAATTTTGATTTGATATCAAAAGCCAAAGTAAAAAACATGGTTGCCCAAGCCACATAAATCATACTTTCGTAGGCATCACTCCAAGGGGCATGACCTGAAATGTACCAACGCGCCATTAATCCTGCAGTATGCAATAGAAATAAGAAACCTATTAGTATATGAAATCCGTTAATAACAATTCGAATGGCTTTCCTTTCGAAGAAAATATTAATGATTGTAAACAATAGCATCAAAACTCCCGTTAGCATATACAAATAATACAACTTTTTAAAAATATCGTATTTGTTATACATGATTTCAGAAGAAATTTTATCGTCGTTAGGGCGAACCGCACTTCCAAACTTTTTCTGATAATTCTCCATGCTTTGCAAAAAGAAATTCGCATTTACATAATCCTTTTTAATCTCAGCACTATCTAAAGCACTCATGTATAAAGGAAGTATGTTTTTAGTAAACGTAGAATCAGATCCGTGAATGTTGGCTTGATTCAATTCTAAATACGAAATCCATTTGTTATTGGCATCATTAGGAATAGGAAAAATTCTCAAAATACTGCCACTCAATGCCGAATTTAATAAATTTACTTTACGATCGGTTTCTATAAAATCTTTCTGAAATTGATCGGGAATCGATGCTTTATAAGCTTCCTCAATGTAAGGTGTCAATTTATAATTGCCTTTATCATCAAAGAATTTAATAAAAGGAGCATATTTTTCTTTTGATTCCAATCCTATAATTTTCCGAATACTGTCATTTCCGTTTTTGATGTAAATTAAAGGAACTTCAAACCAAACTCTAGGAAATTGTACCATCGACAAAAATACTTGATCGGAATTCATGCCTTTATAAGCATCGCTCTTGCTTACTTTACGCAACAATTCAGACGAGAACGTATTCACTGGTTTCATTCTACCGCCTTCATCTTGAACAATCAATCGACCAAATTTAGCGGCATGCTCCTCGGTAACCTTATATTTATTTAATAGCGAATCAATTTGATTTTGTGTGGGTTTATGACTCGCATGATTTTGTGCAAAGGCATGGCAACTCAAAAAAAGAAGGACAATAGTAACTAATTTTGCTTTCTTATTTTTCACAATTTCTAATTTGCGTTTGATGTCTGCAAAGCGAGAATGCTTGGTAAACAATATCGCCATCATGGCAAAAAACAACATGAAGTAACCAATATAAGTGATTAGTGTTCCCCAGAAATCGTGGTTTACAGATAGTACCGTTCCTTTTTCATCTGGGTCAAACGAAGATTGAAAAAAGCGATACCCACCATAATCTAAAATATGATTCATATAAATGCGAGCATCCGTTTTTTTGTTGTTGTCTAAAACTGTCACTTGACTTTCGAAAGCGGCATAACTTTTTTCGGTTCCAGGATATTTTGTTGCAATAAAATCATTCAGCTGAATTTTGAATGGCAAAGTATAGGCTTTACTTCCGTAGGATAACGTAAAATCTAGTTTACCAATAGTAACCACTTGAGGCTCTCCTATTTTACCCTTAGACCCTAATAACGTAACTTCCTTAGTTGTTCCTTGAGAGCTAATGGTTACCATTAATGCATCGTCGTGTTTTTTAGCTTTAAAATCGTTATTCGAAACATAGGTTTTAAACCCTTTTTTGGCGGGTTCCGGAAAAACAAATTGTGAACCTCCCACATTATACAAAGAACGCATCATTAACGGTTGCGTTGCATCTTTTATCACTTTGCCCTGCATTTTATCGGCCATTCGCATGAACTGTCCATCAAATGGAGTTTGAATGGTATAGGAATCTCCAGTGGTGTTGATATTAACAGCACCTTTAGTAAATTTATTTAAAGCAAATAAAATGTTGTGAATGTTTTGGACTTCGCCTTCTTTTAAATAATGCTCGTGACGGGTTCCATCACCAGATTCGACTAATTTTAAATAAACAATTCCGTTTTTATCTTCAGCAATCGATTCTGTGGCGCCCATAATAAAATTTTTATAGGACACTTCAAAAGGAATATCGGCAAAGTCTTCGATATAGGAGAACGCGTTGTTGGTAACCGGAGAAAGCAACAAAGGATTTTCGAAAACACGTCGCTTCATTTCACCTTTATATTCACCATCTACAAAATAAGTGAGGAACGTTTTATCAGAATAAATTTGATTTTCGGCAGCGCCTTCGCGAATGGGCATCATGCCTTCGTAACTAATATACCGAGTAATTCCTGCACCTATTAGTATGAAAATAAAAGACAAGTGCAATAAAAGAGTCGCCCATTTTTCTTTTTTATAGAGTTGGTACCGTTTTAAATTTCCTAAAAAATTAATTAGAAAAAACAAATGAATGGCTTCAAACCATTTGGTATTGTAAATTAGAATTCGAGCCGTATCCGTATTGTATTCGCTTTCAATAAAGGTTCCGATTCCCATTGCCACTGCATAAGATAAGAATAAAAAAGCCATTAAACGAGTGGAGAATAAAAAGGAAAGTATCTTTTTTTCCATTAGTTTGGAATTAATAAATTAAAAAGTCAGGCAAAAGTAGGCAAAAATGTTTAGTTTTAAATTGGAATTCACCTTGATTTAAGTGTTATTTAAGATTTGTTGACAATAAAAAAAGACGACAACCTGATTTATGAATTTAGGTTGCTTTATATTAAAAATATATGTATTTAATCCGTTGTGATAACTAGTAATTGATGATGATTTTTTGTCAGTTCGATTTTATATTAAGTGTACTTAAACTCTTTTCTCTTTCCTTAAATGTAGTATTTTGATAAATACAAATATAAAGGATTTGAATAGGAATTTGTTATAGAAAATTTTTATGAAGTATTCGTGAACCATTACTTTTTTTATAATTCTTATCTATACAATTTTTAATATTGAATCTATCGCATCACAGTTAATAATGAATCCTTTAGAACAAATTTCGATAAGCTATTTCTTATTTTCCTGTAAAACATACTTCTTTATAATATACTTACTAATCGGTTTTAAAGTTTTCCCACTTTCTGGATGTAAACCTGGGGCATTAAAATATTCACATTTTCCATCCTGTTTACAATACCAAATCACAGGTTGTTTGTTCTTAAAAAAAGTTGTGGTATCAGAAACTTCTATTTTTTTGAAATCCAATAAAGATTCTTGTCCTTCTATGATAGGATTTACGTCTGCAAATCCTATTTTACTTCCCTCACAAACTACTTCTTCATAATGGTCCTTATTCCATTGCACACATTCTTTATCGGGAAAATATTCTTTTTTTATTCCAAAACTTCCAACTATCAAGCCTATTACTCCTACTCCTATGGCTATACTTCTGGCTTTTGGCTTTTTTTGGTGTAGTATTACATTCTCTTGAAAGTACTCTTGCTTAATAATTTCTCGACTTTCTTCTTCCTGAATTGACACTTCCATAGCAGTTTTTTTTACAACCGTTGCGCCTTGTTGTATAAATTTACTAAAAGGCCTCGAATTAAAATTGACTAACACTGCAATTAGATTCAAACTATTGGGATTGGTCTTTGTATTCTTACCCGTTAAAAAATTCTTTACTGCCTTGAACTTCTCTACATCAAAATTTTCGATGCTCCTTCTTAAATTTTCCCCTTCTTTCACTTGAAAAAACAAAGTAAAAATCCCCTCATCGGCTTTGCTTAATCCATGATCCAAAAGCATTACACACAAATTTCTCAATTGAGCAGGTGTGGGTTGCAGTAAAAAACTAGCATACATTCCTTCTTTAACCTCATCATATTGGGCTTTTATGGCTTCGGTGTAATTTTCATACGTACTACTGTTCATAAGCATCATTTGGAATAAAACGGAATCTTTCGGAATTATCGGAAAGACCGGAATTACATTACTACAACTCCAAACAACTCCCATTACTTTGCTGCAGAAATAGTTTTTGTTTTGAATTGTACTCTCAACAAATGTACAAAACTACTTCTAAAAAAGTGTTGCTGGGCAGTATGGAATATTTATTCGGGAAGTATGATTAGACTTTACTGAACCACAGCACTTCACTTCCCAACTGTAACTATAAGGTACCTCAATTTTATCGGTTTGGCACCAATTAACCCTCGATTTCAGGAATCGTACAGCCCAACCTATGTCTAATTTTTACTACTTAAAAAATGAAAAAAGTATCCTTATTATCGTTTTACCTTATAGCTACAGTAGCTATAGCATCATCTGGAACTAGCACCTTGTTGAGTGGAATCCGAAAACAAAATCCCTCTTTCAATACTGAGAAAGTTACTGCTATTGGTGGGACTTCTGGCGGCCCTGCTACTAGACCTAATCCTTAATTCAATTAAGAATTAAATATTATCAGGGAAATTAAATTAATTTTATTATTTTCGGGAAATGATACTCAAAAAGTTACATTTCCCGATTATTATTATAGTGCTGACTGTACTTTTGGTTACGGTATCTTGCAAAAAGGAAGTTAAACCAATAGCTACTTCTAAGTTGACTTCAGAATTCTACACCCTTTTTAATAAAGCAGAAATTCTGTATAAAAATCAAGATTATAGTAAGGCATTTTATTGTTATAATAAAACCAAATTGATTGGTGAAGCACTACATGACAATAATAAAATTGTTTATTCCTTGATGCAAATGGCTCAGATTCAGCGACAACAGTCTGATTATTCGGGTAGTGAAGCTACGGCTACTGAAGCTATTAGACTTTTCAATAAAGAGACCCATATCGAATATCAAACGATTATTTATTCTACGTTAGGAATAAATTTTATGGATAGTTATGATTATGAAAACGGCTTAAAGTATTTTCAATTGGCACTCAGTACAACTAATTATGCATTAGATCAAGCAATTATTAAAAATAATATAGCTAATCTTTATACTAAGAAGAAAGAGTTTAAAAAAGCCATTGCTCTTTTATCAGAAGTTTTAAAACAAAAAGAAGTTCTAGGTAATGTAGAGGCCCATGGCTTAGTTTTGTGTAACCTTGGATATGCCTATTTTCAAGCTGGTGATCCATCTGCCCTTGACTATTTGAATCAGTCTTTGTCCCTTCGTATAAAAGATAAGAATGATTTCTATACTACTGCGAGCTATTTTTATCTTGCTAAGTATTATGAACCAACAAATAGTGTTTTGGCTAAAAACTATGCTATAAAAGCTTATGAATTGGCAACAAAAATAAATAATGCCGAAGACCGTTTAGAAACCTTAGGCGTAATACTCCAAAATAGTGATGGTAATGAATTTAAAAAATATTCTCTTATTCATCTCCGTCTTAGTGACAGTTTAACAAAAGCAAAACAAATTGCCAAGAATCAATTTGCAAAAATAAAATACGATGCTTCAAAATCTAAAGAAGAGAATGTTAGTTTAAAACTGCAAGAGGAACGCACACAAACTAAGAATATGCTGTTATCTGTTACTTTGGTTTCTCTACTCCTTTTATCTCTATTGATTTACTTCTTGATTCAATCTAAGCACAAAAGGGAAAAGTTGCTCACCTCTTACACTACTGAAACTAGAATTGCTAAAAAATTGCATGATGAATTGGCCAATGATGTTTTTCAGGTTATGACTTATGCTGATAATCAGGACTTAACTTCTGAAAAAAACAAAGAATTTCTAGTGAATACTTTGGATACTATTTATTCCAGAACCCGAAACATATCTAAAGAAAACAGTACGATTGATACAGGTCTGAACTTTGTACCCTATTTGAAAGAAGTACTCTCTAGTTATAACAGCGATTCAACCACTATTTTAGTTAATGGTCTAGATCCTGATGTATTGAATGCTCTGGATAGTTCTAAAAAAATTATACTCTACCGTATCATTAATGAGCTGTTAGTGAATATGAAAAAGCATAGCCAAAGCAGTTTAGTCGTTATTTCTTTTAAAAAAGTAAAAAATAATCTCCAATTGGATTATACAGATAATGGGATTGGACTCTCCTCTGATACCTTACTTTTAAAAAATGGTCTTCAAAATGTGGAAAACCGTATTATAGACCTAAAAGGAAGCATTACTTTTGACACTGAAACTAAAAAAGGATTTAAGGTAAGCATCTTAATTCCTTTATAAATTAGCACTCGTTATGTTTAAAAAAGTCATAGTAGCAGAAGATTTAGACAGCATTAACATTGCAGTAGTACAAGCATTAGAAGCTTTAGGAATTCCTGAAATTGAGAATGCTAAATACTGTGACGAAGCTTTCTTAAAAATAAAAAAAGCAGCACTAGAGCAACAGCCTTTTGAGCTATTGATTACCGATTTATCTTTTAAAACCGACCATAGGGAAAATAAACTGCAATCGGGAGAAGAGTTGATTGCTATTCTTAGAAAGGAACAACCTAGTATTAAAGTGATAGTCTTTTCTATTGAAGACAAATCCTATCGAATCAAATCGCTTATTGATTCCCTGGGGGTAGACGGTTATGTCATGAAAGGCAGAAACAGTATCCCCGAACTGCAAAAAACTATAGAAAAAGTATACCTCAACAACGATAAACATCTCTCTACAGCACTGGCTCATAATTTGTCTGCTAAAAGACTTATTGAAATAGAAGCCTATGACATTCAGTTGTTGAGTGCTTTAGCAACTGGTTTGACTCAAGATGAAATTGCTCTAACGTTTAAAAAAGACGCTATTATTCCTAATGGCACTAGCAGTATAGAAAAACGCATCAACAAATTAAAAATCTACTTCAAAGCCAATAATAACGTGCATCTCATTGCTCTAGCCAAAGACTTGGGACTGATTTGATTGCTGATACACTATAGTTTCGCATTGGTTAACTGCACCAAACTTAAAATTGGAACGCGGATGAAACCGATTTAAAAGGAATCCATCGGATTTTTTCAATACATAGGTTGTGAAATTCTTTATGGCTATATCCACTGTATGTTACTTTCAATAATTTACAGGCTTATCTGACTTTGCTATTATTTTATATTTTGTAATGGTCTTTACGGTTTTCCGTAAGGATGGCTTTTCTATTGGTTTTACTTTTGAATCCTATAAAAGATAAATACAACAAAATATGAAAATCTATTATGTTACTACTTTACAACTACACAATGAAGTTTATGTAATTCATGAGGAAGGTTGCAAATACCTCCCTAACTTTTTGAATAGAAAATTTTTAGGTCACTTCCCTTCCTATGAAGAAGCACTAAAAGAGTCTAAAAAAATTTATTCCACTTCTATTGTGTGCCCATTTTGTATTAACGAAAAACTATTTACCAATAAATCATGAAAATATGGAATTTTCTCATTATTCCCTTGGCTGTTTTTTGTTTAAACGCCTGTACAAATTCAACACAAATCAAGGCTGAAAGTGCCGTGAAAGCGTATTTGAAAGACCATTTAAACAATCCTGATAGCTATTGTCCCCATTCGTTTTCGAGGATTACAGCTGTAAAGAAGGGTGGTTCTGTTTGTTATCGCATTACCCATGTCTATACCTTACTGAACTCTTAACAGGATTGGATGAAAATGACTGTTCACTTTATGCTCCATGAGGATTATACTGTTCAAGATAAGGATTTCCTAACTATCAATGGGGATTATGAACTGTTGGAAATCATTGGACAATAGTGGTTGTACTTATAAAAGAATGGTGAATTAGTAGATTAACGAAAAAAAAATAGAAAGTGCATTCTGGTTGCAGACCTAATGTTTATTATAGCAAAATATTTAACTATATAATCTTCCAAAAAACATGAAAATCTATTATGTCACTACTTTCCAGCTACGCAATGAAGTTTATGTTGTTCATGAAGAAAACTGCTCCTACCTCCCTACCTTTTGTAGTAGAGAATTATTAGGTCATTTCGCTTCCTATGAGGAGGCACTGATAGCATCTAGGAAAATTTATTCTACTTCTAGGGTCTGCCCCTTTTGTATCAACGAAAAACTATTTACCGATAAATCATGAAAATATGGAATTTTCTCATTGTTGCGTTGGCTTTTTTTTGTTTGAACGCCTGTACGAATTCACCACAAATCAAGGCTGAAAGTGCCGTGAAAGCGTATTTAAAAGACCATTTAAACAATCCTGATAGCTATTGTCCCCTTTCGTTTTCGAGGATTACAGCTGTAAAGAAGGGTGGTTCTGTTTGTTATCGCATTACCCATGTCTATACCTTACTGAACTCTGACCAGGATTGGATGAAAATGACTGTTCACTTTATGCTCCATGAGGATTATACTGTTCAAGATAAGGATTTCCTAACTATCAATGGGGATTATGAACTGTTGGAAATCATCAAGCAATAGTTGTTGTACTTATAAATGAATGGTGAATTAGTAGGTTGCCGTGAAAAATTTGAAAGTGCATTTTGGTTGCAGACCTAATGTATACTATTGCAAAATATTTGAAAATACAAACTTCCAAATGAAAAAGCACCAAAACCATATCTTCAAACTACTTATAGCTTCTGCAGTTATTATCGTATTCCTTGCAGCGCTCCTTGGGTTTATCTATTTAGCATTCATTTCGTAAACTAGGTTATTCCTAGCCTACTGGTCGCAGAAAAATTACACACAGTTACCCCAATTTGTATCAAGTTACAATCTAAAAAAGCTAAGAAAATTAGAAAAAAAACGCCTCTTTACGGTTTCCCGTAAGGAGATCCATTTTTATCCTTTTAAGTTTGAACTCCACTTAGATTGTAGAGCAAGAATGAACTGTTAATAAAATATTACACATTGCATTCTGGTTGCAGACCTAAGTGTTAAAATTGCAATCAGATTTGGATATAAGAGTTATCATACAATTACACGAGCTACTAATGGCGGGTAGAGCAGGAAATTCAGAGTGTCTTTCTCAAAGACTCGGGATATCTGTTCGCTCCGTGTATAATTATGTTACATTTATGAAAAACGAACTTAATGCACCCATTATCTATAACACCCAAACCAAATGCTATCATTATGATAGAGATTGCGAGTTGCGTTTTAGTGGGTGAAATATTATAACATGAAACAAAAAATATTTCATTATGCACCGGAGAGGAAGACTTAGAGCATCTGCACCAGGAGTATTGCAATATATAAGAACAGAGCGATTAAAAAGTAATTGAAGGTAATCTTGGCAGTTTTATATAGTAATTAGTAGAAGATAAACTATTAATATTAATTGGATTTAAAATATTGCATCAAAGAAATAATCTAATGTGTGTGGTTATTTTTCATAGTCAGAATAAACCGAAAAAAGACTACCATTTGGCTATAAATCTCTTTTTCTAATTTCAAATTAATGGTGCTTACTATTAAACTTTTGGGTTTATTTTGTGTTTAAGTTTTAAAAATCAAAATTTTGCCACAGCAATTGTGATCTATTTTAGTTTTAAAAGTTTATCACAGGTTTTGAAAGTTAATTTATATATTTGAGAAGGATTGCTATTGCTACTTTCTAAGACCAATCTACCTTATGTTGGCCAATTACGTCTTGTTTTATCGTAGTTATATTCAAGTTTGAAAACATTTACACAAATTAACATAAAACTATATCAATGAAAACTAATAGAATATCCTTTTAATTATTAATCTTTTTATTATTTACTTCTTGTGACTCAGTGAATTCAATAATTATCGAAAACAAAACTAATAGTAAAATTGAAATAAGAATGTTTTTTAAAAACCTTGATGATTTAAGCGAAGAAAATATATACTTTGAAAACTATCAAATTGATAAACAATCTATTAGTGTTTCAAAAGAAATTATACCTGATGAAGAAATCATAATAGGGATAGGAAGTGGAATTGCAAAGCCAGTAGAAAAAGTAGATATTCGATTCGATAAAATAGACATTTTAATTGGTGGAAATTCCTTGAGCTTCAATAAAAATGCATTTTATTATTGCTTAGATGAAAGAACTAACTGGCCATTTTTGCTGTTAATAACAAATATTTCACCATAGAATAACGTTTGCTAATAGCTAATTCAAAGGATTTGGGCAATAGGCTTAATAGGAAGTTGGTTTTGTATTTGGGATGATTTGCTGCACTTTTCGCTATCTTTCAAATCACAAATAAAAAGCTCAAAAACTAAAAAAAATTGCAGTAAATGTTTTTGAAATTAAAGAAAAAATGAGCTAAAGAGCTTAGTTTAACTATTTTCGAGACAATATTGCTCGAAGATTAATCTAACAAATAAAAAAGAAATATTAAATACTACTGGCAACAGCAATTTGTAAAAAAAGCAAATCAAAACGCCTCACCAATACTTTTTTTTAATAATATCCAAGAGTAACTAAAAATTTCTAACTTTACAAAAGCAAATAATTGTAAAATCATGAAAATTTTAAAATATATATTTCTATTGCTTTTATTGACTCTTTTTGCAACAACAGTATTTATAGCTACTCAAAAAGGGGATTATGACGTTACAAGAAGTCGAGTAATCAAATCTCAAAGAAGTACCGTTTTTAATTATGTGAACGATTTTAGAAATTGGGAGACTTTTGGTTCTTGGAAAAAGGAAGACCCAGAAATGACTTTTAATTATCCTAATAATACTGTTGGCATTGGTGCCAATTATTCTTGGAAAGGAAATGATGGTAACGGAGAAATGAAAACCATAGCTATAAAAAACAATGTTAGTATTCATCAAAAAATGGACTATAACGGCTCTCTTTCAGATGTTTATTGGACATTTAAAGATACGGCAGGAGGAACAAAAGTAACATGGAGATCTAAAGGAACTATGGGTTTTGGTTTTAAAGTTTATAGTGCTTTTAAAGGCGGGCCGAGTAACGTTATAGGTGATATGTATGAAAAAAGCCTAGCTAATTTAGATAAAACTTTAGATTATGAAATAAACACCTACTCTATTAAAGTGGCTGGTGTTGTACAAAAACTTGGTTGCTATTATTTAAAACAGAGTATTACCAGTAAAATTAGTGATGTGCCAAAAAATTTGCGCATCATGATTCCTAAAATTATTAATTTTTTTAAGAAGAATAAGTTAGTAATGCACGGAAAACCATTTGTTTTGTATCATACTTATGATAATGCATCAGGAATTACTAAACTTTCAGTTTGTATTCCTATTAAAGAAATTGTTTATACTAGTCAAGGAAGCGATATTACTTCTGGACAATTGTATCCGTTTAAAGCTGTAAAAACAATTTTAAAAGGCGATTATTCTCATACTAAAGAAGCTTGGCAAAAAACTTTTAAATATATTAATAAAAATAATTTGTCTCAAAATATAAATGTGGCTTCGTTAGAGTTGTACTATAAAAACATAGAGCAAATTGCAAATCCATCGCAATGGATTACCGAAATTTATATTCCTATACAATCTAAAGCAGTTGTGATAAGCAAACCTAAAACTGATCAAGAACCTGTTGCAACTCCTGTTGAACAAGCAGTTGAATCTTCTGAACCTTAATTTTTTATTTGGAGGAATTAAACCTTTTCCATTAGTTGCATTCTAATAGAAAACATTTTTTTGGAAGAAAAAGATTTCATACAAAAACTATTACATCCTAAAACGCAAAATGAAGCGTTTCAAAAACTCTTACAGGAGTATCAAAAGCCATTATACAATCACATTCGAAATATCGTTCTGAATCATGACGATACCGATGATGTTTTGCAAAATACATTTGTAAAAGTTTTTCAACATCTTAAAAATTTTAAAGGCGATAGCAAATTATTTTCTTGGATGTATCGTATTGCAACAAATGAAGCCATTACATTTATTAATCAAAAAGCAAAACGAAACGGAACTACAAGTGAAGCCTTGCAAAGTAAAATGGTAGATAATTTAAAAGCGGATTCTTTTTTTGACGGAAATGAAATTCAAATTAAATTACAAAAGGCAATAGCCCAATTACCAGAGAAACAACAATTGGTTTTTAAAATGAAATACTTTGAAGAAATAAAATACGAAGACCTATCGGAAATTTTAGGAACATCCGTAGGTGCTTTAAAAGCTTCTTACCATCATGCCGTAAAGAAAATTGAACTATATATGACTTCATATTAAACCTTTTCAAAAAAACAAAGTCTTATGATTATGAATGAATTTAAATTAGAAAACGAACCAAAAATTAAATCTGGATTTAAAGCTCCAGAGAATTATTTTGATGATTTTTCAGCTAAAGTAATACAACAGTTACCTGAAAATGAGCCAAAAGTAATTTCAATTTTTAGTAGAAAAATAACTTGGATGTATGCAGTTGCTGCCATTTTGATAGTTGCTGTATCGATACCTATTTATACTGCAATTGTAAATCAACAAAACGCTTTAGACAAAACAACAATAGAAAATTATCTTACAAGTCAGGATGCAATTTCAGATGATGAGCTAGCGAATTTATTAGACGAAGATGATATTAAAAAAATGAAATTGAATTTCAATATAGAAGATAAAGCCATCGAAGATTTACTTTCAACTCATTCCAATTTAGAAGAATACATAATTAATTAATCTTATTTTATGAAAACGAAAAATTTACTATATCTTTTTTTTATTTTATTTACTGTAAATAGTTTTGCACAACCTCGATTTAAAGAAAAAAGAGAAAAAATAAAAGCTTTGAAGGTAGCATATATCACTGATGAACTGAAACTTAATTCAGATGAAGCAACTAGGTTTTGGCCAATTTACAATGCTTTTGAAGATAAACAACGTGAATTAAAACATGAAAAAATGCGTTCCTATATGGATCGTTTTGATGGAGGTGAGGTTGAAAAAATGAACGAGAAAGAAGCTTTAAATTTCTTAAATCAAATGGAGAATACTGAAGAAGAATTGTTTCAACTTCGTAAAAAATTCATTGTTAATTTAAAAGGAATTCTATCTCCTATAAAAATTATAAAACTCAGAAAAGCCGAAGAAGGATTTAATAGAAAACTATTACAACAATATAGGGAAAAAAACAATACTAAATAGTTATTATTTTATTATTTGAGATTAGGATTTATTTTATATTATTTTAAAATAATTAATATTATAATAGTAATTTTGTATCCTTTTACAAATAATAATTATGAGTTCTCAACATCAAAACCTTCACAGTAAATTAACTTTAGGTGGTTTATTAATCTCTTTAGGAATTATTTATGGTGACATTGGTACATCGCCTTTATATGTAATGAAGGCAATACTTGGATTAGACAATGCTATTAATTACGACCTAGTTCTTGGAGGAATTTCTTTAGTTTTTTGGACTTTAACCTTACAAACGACCATTAAGTATGTACTAATTACTTTAAGTGCAGACAATCATGGTGAGGGTGGGATTTTTGCATTATATGCACTAGTAAAACGGACAAAAATAAAATGGCTAATTATTCCTGCAATCATCGGAGGAAGTGCTTTACTTGCTGATGGAATAATTACACCTCCAATATCTGTATCCTCAGCAGTTGAAGGAATTAGAAATTTTTATCCTGAAATAAATACTATCCCTATAGTTATTGGTATTTTATTTGTTTTGTTTACCATACAACAATTTGGAACAAAACTTGTCGGAAAGTTTTTTGCGCCAGTAATGCTACTATGGTTCTCTATGTTAGCCATAATAGGTATAATACAAATTTCGGGCAATTTAGAAGTACTAAAAGCAGTAAATCCATATTACGCCTACCACTTATTAATGGCTGATAAAGGAGTAAATCCTGAAGGTTTTTTTGTTTTGGGATTTGTTTTTCTATGTACTACAGGTGCTGAAGCACTTTACTCAGATATGGGGCATTGCGGTCGAAAAAACATTAGAATTAGTTGGATATTTGTAAAAACTACTCTTATTCTAAACTATTTTGGTCAAGCCGCTTTTTTAATGAAGCATGAAGGAGAAACTCTTAGAAGTTTAGGAGGTTCTAATGCAAACCCGTTTTATTTATCAATGGCAACATGGTTTCAGCCCATTGGAATTGTAATTGCAACTTTAGCAGCAGTAATTGCTTCTCAAGCTTTAATTAGTGGTTCATTTACATTAATAAACGAAGCGATGCGATTGAATTTTTGGCCAAAAGTAAAAATAAAGTATCCTACTGAACTAAAAGGACAATTGTATATACCCTCCATAAACTGGCTTTTATTTTTAGGTTGTGTAGGAATTGTTTTGCATTTTGAAGAATCAAGTAATATGGAGCATGCCTATGGCCTAGCTATTATTTTATGTATGATTATGACTACTATATTACTCAATTATTATTTAATATTAAAAAGAGTAAAACTGTATTTTATTATGCCGCTTATAGCCATTTATGTAGTTATAGAATTCTCTTTTTTGTATGCAAATGTTACAAAATTTGCAGAAGGTGGTTATGTAACCTTAATTATTGCAATTGTACTAATTCTACTTATGTCAACTTGGTATATGGCAAAACAAATTAGTAAAAATTACACCAAGTTTGTTAAAATTGATGACTATAAAAAAGTAATGGCTGAGCTAAGTGTTGACTTGTCTATTCCAAAATACGCAACCCATTTAGTTTACATGACTAATGCAAGCCGAACAGATGAAATAGAAGAAAAGGTAATGTACTCCATATTACAAAAAAGACCTAAAAGAGCCGATCTTTATTGGTTTGTACATGTGAACATCTTAAACGAACCTTATAAAAAAGAATATAAAGTTACTGAAATTATAAAAGATGACATTTTTAGAGTAGATTTTAATTTAGGATTTAGAGAACCTACAAAAATCAATTTAATGTTTAAAGAAGTTTTGAAAGACATGGTGAAAAATGGAGAAGTAGATGTTACCAGTCGTTATGAATCGCTTAATAAAAATAATATTCTTGGTGATTTTAAATTTGTATTGTCTGAAAAGTTCTTGTCTAATGACAGTGACATGTTGTGGCATGAAAAGTTAATTATGAATACCTATTTCTTTATTAAAAAATTCAGTTTATCTGAAGGAAATGCATTTGGTTTAGATAGTAGTTCCGTAAAAATTGAGCAATTCCCTTTAGTATTGCATCCACCAGAAAAAATATATTTAACTCGAATAAAATAAATTCTAAAAATACTGCTTTGAGCAGTATTTTTTTTGAATCAAAAGCAACAAATATTAACGGGTAAAATTCGTCTTTAAATAGTACCTTTGCAGCTCAAATAATTAAAATGAGATTACACAGAAATTTAGTTTATACTACCATTGATTCACTTAATGCAATATTTAATGAAGGTGAATATGCTGATAAAGTAGTAGCCAGAGCTTTAAAAAAAGACAAGCGTTGGGGAAGTTCAGACAGAAAATTTGTTGCCGAAACTATCTACGAAATTGTTCGTTGGAAAAGATTATACGCAGAAATTGCAGAAGTTAAAGAACCTTTTGATAGAGACAATCTTTGGAGAATGTTTTCGGTTTGGGCTGTTTTGAGAGGTTATCCAATACCTGATTGGAGACAATTAGAAGGGACTCCTGAACGAAAAATAAAGGGACGCTTTGACGAACTTTCTAAAATTAGATCTTTAAAAGAATCTATTCCGGATTGGATGGATGAATTAGGGATAAAAGAATTAGGAGAAAAAATTTGGGCTACAGAAATTGCAGCTCAAAACCAACCCGCTAAAGTAATTTTGAGAGTCAATACCTTAAAAACTACAAAAGAAAAATTACATGCCATTTTAATGGATTTGAACATTGAAACGGAGTTTTTAAAAAACCAACCAGATGCATTAGTTCTAAAAGAAAGAGCTAACGTATTTTTAACAGATGCATTTAAAGAAGGTTTGTTCGAAGTACAAGATGCCAATTCACAATTGGTGGCGCATTTTCTAGATGTAAAACCGGGTATGCGGGTAGTAGATACTTGCGCTGGTGCTGGAGGAAAAACATTGCACATTGCTTCCTTAATGGAAAACAAAGGACAATTGATTGCAATGGATTTATATGAAAGTAAATTGAAGCAACTTAAACTAAGAGCCAAAAGAAACGGAGCTTTTAATATAGAGTACCGAATTATTGATACTACAAAAGTCATTAAAAAATTACACGAAAAGGCAGATAGAGTTTTGATTGATGCACCCTGTAGTGGTTTAGGAGTTTTAAAAAGAAATCCTG
Source organism: Flavobacterium myungsuense (assembly GCF_042677265.1). Classification (NCBI taxonomy): domain Bacteria; kingdom Pseudomonadati; phylum Bacteroidota; class Flavobacteriia; order Flavobacteriales; family Flavobacteriaceae; genus Flavobacterium; species Flavobacterium myungsuense. The sequence goes on from NZ_JBHTIZ010000023.1 coordinate 51,874, forward strand.
ATGCAAAATGGAAATTAAAACCTGAATTTATTGATAATATAAGGAAAGTACAAGCCGAAGTTCTAGAAAGCTATTCTAAAATAGTAAAACCTGGCGGAAAATTAGTATATGCCACATGTTCAGTGTTACCGTCTGAAAATCAAGAACAAGTAAAAAAATTCCTAACAACTGATATTGGTAAAAGTTTTAATTTTATAAAAGATGCAAAAATCCTCGCTTCCGAATCTGGATTTGATGGATTTTATATGGCACTATTGGAACGAAAAATCGATTAATTTTTTAAAAACATAAATTACAAAAAACAACATATAAAATTGTTTTTTCTACAATTACATTTGTTAAATTTAAATAAAAATTATTTTTATACTGTAAACAATGATTTTTATTTAAGAATATAAGCTAAATTTGTTTCCTTAAAACAATCTACATTAAATTGTTATTAAATTTTACTATGAAAAATAATTTTTCTTTTTTTCTACTCCTTTTTGTTTTTATAGCAGTCGCCCAACCGCCAGCTGGATATTACAATACAGCTACTGGCACTGGATATGCTTTAAAAACTCAACTTGCTACGATTATTACTAAAAATTATTTAGATCAAACCTATCAAGGATTGTACAATACTTATACTACATCTGATATTGATTTATTTTATGAAAATGATGGTTCTGTACTAGATATTTATACAGAAAAACCAATAGGCTCTGAATGCCAATTTACTTATGATACTGGTGGCGGAAGGGACGATGGAACTTTAGGAAATAATGAATGTGAAAGATACAACAGGGAACATTTAATTCCTCAATCAGTATTTGCATCTGCAACTCCAATGTACTCTGACGCCCATTTTGTTTTACCTTCTGACAAACATGTAAATGCTCAGAGAGGTGACTTGCCTTTTGGTAAAGTTAATGTTGCTAATTGGACTTCAATGAATGGTTCGAAAAGAGGGTCTAATTTAAATTCTGGCTATTCTGCAGGTTATGTAGGGACCGTTTTTGAGCCAATTGACGAATTTAAAGGAGATGTTGCAAGATGTTTATTATACTTTGCTACCAGATATGAAGATGTTGTATCTGGTTATAACTTTACAATGTTTAATAACACTTCTACCCAAGTTTTTACAGATACATTTAAAAATATATTACTCACTTGGAATGCTCAAGATCCTGTTAGTTCTAGAGAAGTAAGACGAAATAATGCTATTTATTCGCGACAAAAAAACAGGAATCCATATATCGATAATAATTCTTATGTTGCAAAAATATGGGGTTCACCTCTAGGAACAAGTACTTATGAAATGGCATCTAAAGTTTCTGTCTTTCCAAATCCTACTAATAGTCGTGCTTTAAATATTCAATCAGAGAGTAGCCTTGATACTATTGAACTAATTACTATAAACGGTCAATTGATACAACAAATAAAGAACCCTGTTTTACAAAATAATTTGTATAAAATGGATAACCTAATTCAAGGATTTTACTTTTTAAAATTAACTTCTAGAGGTCTTTCCATAACAAAAAAGGTAATTGTAAATTAATTATCAAATATTTTAACTATTAAAGTTGTCTTCATAAATAGTGGACATTTTTTTGTTATCAATGAACAATTGCCATAATTAAACCGAAATAAAATACTTTTGTTAAAACTGAAATTTGTCGAATGAAAAAACTAATTATACCTATTCTACTACTTTGCATTAATTTTGCATACTCTCAAGCTGGAGCACCCGCTACCCCATACTATAACGGATTTAATTTTAATCAAACTGGATTAGCATTAAAACAAGCATTAGCAAAAAAAATTACCGAAACCCATACCTATATTCTGACTTATGCTCAAGCAGAAAATGCAATTCGATTTACCGATTTAGATCCAGACGATGCTACTAAAACAAACTTATTATTAGTATACGGTTTTGGACCTTCTGTTTGTACAGCAGAAAATTCTCCTGAAACTACAAATGAAAATGATGACCGTAGACGAAATAAAAATTTCGATGGAGTAAATTCTTGTCAATGGAATAGAGAGCATACTTTTGCAAAATCATTGGGAAGTCCTAATTTAGGCGATTTTGATGCAGGAGCAGATGTACACCATTTACGACCATCGGATGTAGAAAGAAATGCAGATAGAGGAAATAAAAAATTTGGTGTAGGTTCAGGAAATTCAGGGACATTTGGTTCAGACTGGTATCCCGGAGATGAATGGAAAGGTGATATTGCAAGAATGATGATGTATATGTATTTGCGCTACGGAGATCAATGTTTACCAGAAAATGTTGGCGTTGGAAAACCTGTTGCAAATGATCCTGCCATGATTGATTTATTTTTAGATTGGAATGCTGAAGATCCTGTTTCGCAGTTTGAAGATAACAGAAATACGTATTTAGGAAATGTAAGTAGTTTTTATGGTCAAGGCAATAGAAATCCATTTATAGACAATCCGTATTTGGCAACTCTCATTTGGGGCGGAACAAAAGCTGAAAATCGCTGGCCAGGAGTATTCTTATCTACTACTGATTTTAATTTATTATCGTCTGTTATAATTTATCCAAATCCTACAAAAAATAACAGAGTAGACATTCAAACTGAAACAGTTGTTGATGAAATCAGTTTAACAAACATTAACGGTCAATTAATTCAATACTTCAAGAAACCGAAATTGCAAAATAATACCTACTCCTTAGAAAATGTAACTCAAGGATTTTACTTTCTGAAATTGACTGCCAATAATCAATCTATTACGAAAAAAGTAATTGTCAATTAAATTTCAATCGCAAACTTAAACAACAAAAAACTCCGATGTAAAAAAGTACATCGGAGTTTTTTTAATTACAATTAGTATTTTATTGATTAATCATTCATTGATATCAAGAATTCTTCGTTATTTCTTGTTTTCTTAAATCGCTCGTTGATGAAATCCATAGCTTCAACAGGATTCATATCTGATAAGTATTTTCTCATAATCCACATGCGTTGCAATGTTTTTTCGTCTAGAAGCAAGTCATCTCTTCTTGTGCTTGATGATGTTAAATCGATAGCCGGGAAAATACGTTTGTTTGCAATTTTTCTATCCAATTGCAGCTCCATATTTCCAGTTCCTTTAAATTCTTCAAAAATTACTTCGTCCATTTTAGATCCTGTTTCAGTTAATGCAGTAGCAATAATACTCAATGACCCACCGTTTTCTACATTTCTGGCTGCACCAAAAAAGCGTTTTGGTTTTTGTAAAGCATTAGCATCTACTCCCCCACTCAAAACCTTTCCAGAGGCAGGCTGTACCGTATTATAGGCTCTTGCTAAACGAGTAATAGAGTCTAATAAAATAACAACATCGTGCCCACATTCTACCAATCGTTTTGCTTTTTCTAAAACGATATTCGCGATTTTTACGTGTTCCTGTGGCTCTCTATCAAAAGTGGATGCAATCACCTCACCACGAACAGAACGTTGCATATCAGTAACCTCTTCAGGACGCTCATCAATAAGTAAAACAATTAAATATACCTCAGGATGATTTGCTGCAATTGCATTAGCAATATCTTTAAGCAACATTGTCTTACCGGTTTTAGGTTGAGCAACGATCATACCACGTTGTCCTTTTCCTATTGGCGAAAACAAATCGATAATACGAGTTGAAATGGAACTCCCCTTTTCAGCCAATCTGAACTTTTCTGTTGGAAAAACTGGTGTTAAATGTTCGAACGAAACTCTATCTCGAACTACTTGAGGATCATGTCCGTTTATTTTTAAAACACGAACCAATGGGAAAAATTTCTCACCTTCCTTTGGTGGACGTACTACTCCTTTTACTGTGTCTCCGGTTTTCAATCCAAATAATCTTATCTGAGAAGTAGATAAATAAATATCATCAGGAGAAGCTAAATAATTATAATCCGACGAACGTAGAAAACCATATCCATCAGGCATCATTTCGAGTACACCTTCACTTTCTATAATTCCATCAAATTCAAAATCGGAATCTCTAAAATTATTCTTCTTATTTTTAAAATTTGGATTTCCGTTATTCGAATTCTGATTCCCATTACCATTTTGATTTTGCTTATGCAATTGATTGGGATTTATTTTCTTTTCAGGAAATTTTGTTTCTGCATTTTCCTCAGCAACTAATACTTTATTTTCTTCCTCAACAGTAGTGCTTTCATCTTTAGGCAATGCTTTTTCGGCCTTTATTGCAATCTTTTTTTCGTAATCAGATTTTTTAAATTTTACAATTTTAGGCGCATTAGCTACAACTGGTGGGGCTTCTTGAGCAACTACATTTTCTTCAACTATTGGAATAATTTCAGTAATTGGTTCATCAATTTTAGAAAAAAGAGTAGCTGTTTTTTTATTTTGAATTGCTGGCTTTTTTTCTGGTGTAATTCTTGCTCTTTTAGGTTTGTTGTCTATAATTTCTTGAGAATTATTAACTGTAGTTTCAGATGACTCACTAGTGTTTTGATGTTTTATTATCAAATCTATTAAAGCTTCTTTTTTAACGCCAGCAATCTTTATTGTTTTAGCTAATTTAGCTATATCTTGAAGCTCAGCAAGCTTCATTTCTTTTAATACAGAAATATCAAACATGAATGTTATTTGAATTTAATTGATTTGGTATACGATGTAAAATGTGTAGTGTATTTTTATTCTTGGAATTGTTCGTAAAATGAAGTACTTACGATTTTGTTTTGCAATAATACGAATAAAATTTTATCATACAATAGTATTTATAAAAAAGAAAATATATTTTTGTGAACGAAAATCAATTTTATGATTCAAAGAATACAAACAGTTTATCTAATACTTGCTCTAGTCATTACAGGGGTTTTGCCATTTTTTTTTCCTTTATGGACTTTAAGTAATGGCAAAGAATTCTTTTTTATGGTAAATCAAGGTTATGTGGCATTGTTTGGTTTAAGTACTTCTTTATCGTTATTAAGTATCTTGTTTTACAAAAAAAGACAACATCAATTTGTTATCGGCAGATTGAATATCATATTAAATTTAATTTTATTAGGATTATTTGTATATCGTTCGCTAAATGTATCTGGAGAAACAATTGTTGTTTCTGAGAAAGGTATTGGGATGTTTCTACCTATTATTTCTATCGTTTTTTTAGTTTTGGCCAACAAAGCTATCAAAAAGGACGAAGATCTCGTAAAATCTGTGGATAGATTGAGATAAACCTATAAACTTAGTTTATTAGTGCGAAGAAAAACCTGAACGTAAATGTTCGGGTTTTTTTTTGAAATATCACTAAATTTAGTGATATGATTCCTACATAATTTAAGTTAAGTTTGTTGAAATGAATTTTTACAATGGCTGAAAAAATTAAAGTTTATCTCGCAGACGACCATCAAATGCTAATTGAAGGGATGAAAGCCGTTATAAAAACGAACGATAATTTTGAAGTAGTAGGCTTTTCGCTAAACGGAATGCAGCTAATAGAACAAGTTGAAAGGGCTGAAGCTGACATTCTTGTAATGGATATTAACATGCCTGAGAAAGATGGAATAGCAGTTTTAAAAGAATTATCAATTACCAAAACACCCTTTAAAGTTATTGTTCTCTCTAGTTACGATGATTTAAAATTAGTTAAGGAAGTTATAAAATTAGGCGCGCGTGGGTATTTAACAAAGCAAAGTGTAGGTGATAGCATCATAGAAGCATTAACTGAAGTGCATAATGGACAAGAATATTTTTGCAATATCATGCAGGAGAAAATTTTAGCTTCGTTTTCCCAAAACAATAAAAAAGAAGATCAATCAGGACTACTTCCACCCATTTATTTAACAGATCGAGAACTTGTAATTATAAAACTTATTGCTTTAGAATATAGCGGTAAAATGATAAGCGAAAAATTGTTTATTAGTACTAATACAGTTGAAACACATCGGAAAAATTTATTGAAAAAATTGAATGTAAAAAGTTCTATAGGTTTAGTAAAGTATGCCATTAAAAATAATTTGATTCATTTTTAAAGGTATGCATTCATCAAAACAGAAAAATAATACAAGAAATTATTGATTTATTTTAATATGTCTATATATTTATGAAGTAAAAATAATTAATGTTGCAAAAGCGAATCTATATAGTTGTTTCAGTATTACTAATTCATTTTAGTTTTATTGCGTTTGCGCAACAAAAAATACTTTCAAAAAAAGAAATTGCTCAATTAGTTAAAGAATGCACTCTTTTAATGAAATCTGGAAAATACGACCAGTCGTTAATTAAATCTAGATATGCCCTAACACAATGTAAGGCAATTAATGATAATGATTTAATTGCTACCTGTTACAATACTATTGCTGCAAATCTTGATGAATTGAATTATCCTGAAAAGGCATTATTTTATTATAACAAAAGTTTATTTTATGCTGATAAAACGAATAATGACGATCTTAAAAATAAGCTTAACAACAATTTAGGAAATATCTATTGCTTTGATAAGAAACAATTTGAAAGAGGATTTAACCACTACAAAAAATCGATAGCATTAAGTACCAAAATTAAGGATTCCTCTCAAATTTATTTTACTACAATCAATATCATTTGGGCCTGTTTTGATAATAAATTATACAAAAAAGGATTGCCTTATTTAAATTTTGCAAACAAGTTTCAAAAAAAATTCGGAAATTCTTCAAATATTGTTGGTTTAAATATGCTAAACGGTATTTATTATAGTCATATTAATAAAAATAAAGAAGCCAATACCTATTTTGAAAATGCACTAAAGTTTGGACTTAAATACGATAATAAGTCTGATTTATCCTATGTTTACCTAGAATATTCAAAATTCTTAATGAAGATAGGCAATCATAAAAAAGCATATGAATATTTAGAATTATACTCGAAAATTAATGATGAACTCATTAATGAGGAGATTCTAATTAAGACCAATATTGCACACTTAAATCTAGAACTCGAAGAATCAAAAAGACAAATTAAGAGAGTAGAAAATAGCTATAAGCAAAAGCAACAACAGCTTAAAGAAAATGCAGCTAAAAATCAAAGGCTATTTTTAATCATTATTGCTCTGTTAACAATCTTTGGTATTTTGCTTTACTTTTTCTTTCAAAATGCTAAACTAAAACAAAAAAACAAACTCAATAAAATAAGAAGTAAACTACAGCTCAATGTTATTAACGCTACTTTTGACGGTAAAGAAATTGAGCGAAAAAAAATAGCCAGTCTTTTACATGATAGTATAAGTTCAAAATTATCTTCAGCTGGATTACAACTATCTGCTTTTTCAGCTATTACTAAAATTGATTCCGAAGAAATAAAAAAAACAAAAGAAATCCTAAAAGAAGTTCATGACGAAATTAGAAATTTGTCACACGAACTATCCCCATCATTACTTGCTAAATTTGGATTATTTCACGCTATTCAAGATTTATGTGATAAGAATACTAATACTTTGATTGAATTTAAACATACAATTGCTGTTGATTTAAAACAAATATACAATGAAGATTTTGAAACAAAGTTATATCATATTATTTCGGAATTATTTAATAATATTCTAAAACACAGCAGTGCAAGTAAAGCTGTAATTACTATCGAAGAAAAATACAGAGAACTAATAATTATTATAGAAGACAACGGAAAAGGATTTAAAACAACCAAATCTATATCAAATGAAGGATTTGGATTAACCCAAATTAGAGCCAGAATTTCTAGTATGAATGGAAAATTTTCTATAAATTCAATTGTAGATAAAGGTACACTTGTAACTTTAAAAGTACCTATTAAAGAAAAAAATTAAACCTTTTTCTCTATTTCTATAATCTCTAAATCTTTTATTTTTTCGCCATCAATGACAAATCGGAGCATGGTTCGTACTTGATGAAAACCGCTTTTTCCAGCTGCACCGGGATTCATGTGCAGGAAATTATTTTTTTTATCGAACATTACTTTTAAAATATGAGAATGACCACAAATAAATAATTTTGGCGGATTTGTAGTTATTTCAGTCTTAATGTTAGGGTTGTATTTTCCAGGATAGCCTCCAATATGAGTGATCCAAACATCAACTCCTTCGCACATAAATCTATTGTGCAACGGAAACTCCAATCGGGCTTTATCATCATCAATATTCCCATAAACGGCACGTAATTTTTTTTGTTTTTTTATTGAATCGGTAACCATTAAATCGCCAATGTCCCCTGCATGCCATACCTCATCTGCTTGATCAACATATTTCAAAATAGTATCATCAATATGGCTGTGTGTATCTGAAAGTAGTAGGATTTTTTTCATATGTTGATATTTATTGTTTTTTATCTGTCATATGTAATTCGCATATCATCATTGCTGTTTGCAACCAATTTTCAGTCATGCTCATTTCATCGAACGATAATTGGGTTTGGCTGTAAAATTAATCAATACAATTCCAAATTCAAATTAACAATATGTTGTATTTTCACAATACAAAAATCATACATTAATAAGTATCTTTGCCTAATCAAAAAAAAGATTTTCTTGCGCTACTTTATCAAATTTTCTTATAACGGAACAAACTATCACGGTTGGCAAAGTCAGCCTAATGCACATTCTGTTCAAGAGACTCTTGGCAAAGCGCTCTCTATAATATTACATTCTGAAATTAGTTTGATGGGAGCAGGACGCACCGATACTGGTGTTCACGCTAAAGAAATGTTTGCTCATTTTGATTTAGAAATGACAATCGATTCATTAAAAACTATTCACCAACTCAATTCCTATTTACCTAGCGACATTGCTATATTTGATATTATTCGAGTAAATAATGAGGCACATGCCCGTTTTGATGCTACTAAAAGAACTTACGAGTATCATATTCATTCATTTAAAAATGCTTTTCTAGAGCAACAGAGTTGGTATTATAAAAAAGAGTTAGATGTCAGTTTAATGAATGAAGCTGCTAAAATTTTATTAGAACATGAAGATTTTCAATGTTTTTCGAAAGTAAACACGGAGGTCAACACTTTTAATTGTAAAATTTTTGAAGCCTTTTGGCAAAAAGAGAATAATCAATACGTCTTTACTATATCGGCAAACCGATTTCTTAGAAATATGGTTAGAGCAATTGTTGGAACTTTGATTAAAGTAGGCTTGCATCAAATAACATTAACTGAATTTAATGCTATAATAGAAAGTAAAAGCAGAAGCGAAGCTGGATTTTCAGTACCTGCTCATGGATTGTATTTAACAAAAATTGAATATGATTATTTGTAAAGAACAGAAAATAGAAAATAGAATAAATAGTATAGAAAATAGAGATTCTCATTGATATTGTCATTCATATTGTCATTGATATTGATATTGTTATTGATATTGTTATTGATATTGTTATTGACATTTAAAAAAAACTAGCCCAGATTGCAGTGAAAATCCTTTTTGTTTTTGCTGCCAAAAACAAAAAGATTGCAACGTAAAGCTGGATTAAGCTCCTAAAAAAATAATGAAAGCAAAAGTATTCGATACTAAAATATTTAAACGAATCTTGGAATATACCAAACCCTATCAATGGCGGTTTAATGGTGTAATCCTTTTTGCCGTTTCCCTTTCTGTTTTTGCAGCGCTACGCCCCTATTTGTTGAAACAAACCGTAGACGAGTACATTAAAACTCATGATCCTAAAGGGTTGCTTTTTTATGTAAGCATCATGGGAGTTGTATTATTATTAGAAGTTTTTTCTCAGTTTTATTTTGTTTTTTGGGCAAACTGGTTAGGACAAGACATCGTTAAAGACATTCGAATAAAACTCTTCAAACACATGATGAGCTTTAGAATGAAATATTATGATAACGCTCCCGTAGGTCAACTGGTTACTCGTTCTGTTTCAGACATTGAAGCCATTGCTAGGATATTCAGTCAAGGGTTGTTCATGATTATTAGCGATTTAATGAAAATGCTGGTAGTGCTTATCTTCATGTTTATTATGAATTGGAAATTAACTTGGATTGTTATCATTGCGATGCCAATTCTAGTTTTTATTACAAGGATTTTTCAAAAGAAAATGCAAGTAGCTTTTGAAGAGGTAAGAAACCAAATTGCCAATATGAACACCTTTGTTCAAGAACGAGTTACTGGAATGAAGATTGTGCAACTTTTTAATCGGGAAGATATCGAAGCTGAAAAGTTTAGTGAAATAAACAATAAGCATAACAAAGCTTGGATAAAAACAATTTTATACAACTCTATTTTCTTTCCGATTGCCGATATAATTACGTCACTTACTTTAGGTTTTATAGTTCTTTATGGGGGAATAAAAATTTTAAACGGAGACCATTTTACCACTTTTGGCGATTTATTTTCCTATACCATGTTCATAGGAATGTTATTCAATCCGTTGCGCCAGATAGCCGATAAATTCAACGAAATGCAAATGGGAATGATAGCTGCTAATCGTGTTTTTGATATTTTAGACACCAAAGATCAAATTCAAGATACGGGAATGATTGAAGCGCCACTATTTAAAGGTAATATTCAGTTCAATGACGTTCACTTCAGTTACATCAAAAATGAAGAAGTCATAAAAGGAATTAATTTAGATGTAAAAGCAGGGCAAACTATTGCAATAGTAGGATCAACAGGGGCCGGAAAATCGACAATAATTAATTTACTGAATCGTTTTTATGAAATTAGCAAAGGAGCTATTTTTATTGATGGTCATAACATTAATGAGTATAGTCTGAGTTCCATTAGAAAACAAATAGCTGTTGTTTTACAAGATGTATTCTTGTTTGCCGATACCATTTTAAACAACATTACATTAAACAATCCTGAAATTTCAAGAGAACAAGTGATTCAAGCCGCAAAAAAAATTGGAGTTCATGAGTTTATAATGAGTTTACCTGAAGGTTATGATTATAATGTAAAAGAACGAGGCGTTATGCTTTCATCAGGTCAACGACAATTAATTGCTTTTTTACGAGCCTATGTAAGTAATCCAAGTATTTTAATATTAGATGAAGCAACCTCATCAATTGATACGTATTCTGAAGAGTTAATTCAACAAGCTACCGAAAAAATCACAACAGGAAGAACCTCGATTGTTATTGCACATCGACTAGCAACAATTGTCAATGCTGATAAAATTGTGGTTATGGATAAAGGATTAATAGTCGAACAAGGTACACATCATGAACTACTAAACATTGAAGGAGGTTTTTATAAGAATTTGTATAACTCACAGTTTTTAGTTGAAAACAATTCTTAATTCACAATTCGCAATTACATAAATATTCCTTAATTTCGCTAACTGAAAATTATTAAGAAAAAAATAGAACAATAGCATGAGCTTTTGCGACTGCATTTCACAATTAAAAAATAAATAAAAAAACATTGAAATGACACGAGGCTTTGCCGACTGCATTTTGTACAAATAACAAATAAATAAGCACAAAATGAAATACGATATTATAGTTTTAGGAAGTGGTCCTGGCGGATATGTTACAGCAATTCGCGCCTCTCAATTAGGCTTTAAAGTAGCCGTTATTGAAAAAGAAAGTTTAGGTGGCGTTTGTTTAAACTGGGGATGTATTCCAACTAAAGCCTTATTAAAATCGGCACAAGTTTTTGATTATCTAAAACATGCTGCTGATTACGGTTTGACAGTTACTGCTTTCGATAAAGATTTTAATGCAGTTGTAAATCGTTCCAGAAATGTAGCTGGCGATATGAGCAAAGGAGTTCAATTCTTAATGAAGAAAAATAAGATTGATGTAATCATTGGTTTTGGAAAAATAAAACCAGGTAAAAAAATAGATGTAAAAACAGCTGACGGAACAGTAACAGAATACAGTGCCGATCATATCATTATTGCTACAGGCGCGCGTTCTCGTGAATTGCCAAACTTGCCACAAGATGGTGTAAAAGTAATAGGCTATCGCCAAGCTATGACTTTACCCTCTCAACCTAAATCGATGATTATTGTAGGTTCAGGAGCTATTGGAGTCGAATTTGCTCATTTTTATAACGCCATGGGAACAGATGTTACTATAGTTGAATTTATGCCAAATGTAGTACCAGTTGAAGATGAAGATATTTCGAAACAATTTGAAAGATCTATGAAAAAAGCGGGTGTAAAAATTATGACTTCATCCTCTGTAGAACGAATTGATACTTCAGGTTCAGGAGTAAAAGCATTTGTGAAAACAGCAAAAGGAGAAGAAGTTTTAGAGGCTGATATTTTACTTTCAGCTGTTGGAATTAAAACCAATATCGAAAATATAGGTCTAGAAGAAGTTGGTATTGCTACTGACAAAGACAAAATTTTGGTAAATGCCTATTCTCAAACCAACATTCCGGGTTATTATGCTATTGGAGATGTTACTCCTGGTCAGGCTTTAGCTCACGTAGCATCAGCAGAAGGAATAAATTGTGTGGAAAAAATTGCAGGTTTACACGTAGAACCAATTGATTACGGAAATGTACCTGGTTGTACTTATGCTACGCCAGAAATTGCTTCAGTAGGTTTGACTGAAAAACAGGCAAAAGAAAAAGGATACGAACTTAAAATTGGAAAATTCCCATTCTCAGCTTCAGGAAAAGCAAAAGCATCAGGAACTCCTGATGGTTTTGTAAAAGTAATTTTCGATGCTAAATATGGCGAATGGTTAGGTTGTCATATGATAGGTGCTGGAGTTACTGATATGATTGCAGAAGCAGTAGTAGCACGTAAACTTGAAACTACCGGACATGATATCTTAAAAACAATTCATCCACATCCAACTATGAGTGAAGCAGTGATGGAAGCCGTTGCCGATGCTTATGGAGAAGTAATTCATTTGTAAGTACGAGGATAGAGGTACGAAGTAAGAAGTATAAAAAATCCGATTTGGAAATTTCAAATCGGATTTTTTTATGCTAAAATTTTCAAACTTTCAATTAAATAATCGATATCCTCTTTTGTATTGTAGTGACTAAACGAAATTCGTAAGCTGGGTTTAATTGAGTCTTCTTTAGATAAAATTTCGTCTAAAACATGTGAAGGACTTATACTTCCTGATTGACAAGCACTTCCTCTAGAAATAGCTATCCCTTTCATATCTAAATGAAACAATATCATAGCCGTTTTATCTTCTGAAAAAGGCAACATGACATTCAAAATCGTATAAAAACCGTCTTGACTTCCATTGATTTTATACTCGGGGAATGTTAATTCGAGTTGATTGATTAAATAGAATCTCAAGTCAGAAATATGTTTTCTATCCGATTCTAAATTTGCGTAAGAGAGTTCTAAAGCCAAAGCCATTCCTGCTATTTGATGTACCCCTTCAGTTCCTGGACGCAATCCTTTTTCTTGTTCGCCACCATAAAATAAAGGCCGCAATCCTGATTTTCTTCTAACAAAAGCAAAACCAATTCCTTTAGGTCCGTGAAATTTATGGGCACTTGCCACAATAAAATCTACAGGAATTGATTGTAAATCAATTTCGGTTTTACCAACAGATTGCACCGTATCTGAATGAAAAAGCGCATTATTTTGTTTGCAAATGCGTCCTACTTTATTTAAATCTAAGACCGTACCTATTTCATTATTTACGTGCATCAAACTCACTAAGGTTTTAATTTCTTGTGAAAGCAATTCTACTAAATCATTAAAATCAATTTCTCCATTTGGTTTAATTGAAACATAATCGACCTGTATATTGTATTCGTTTTGCAAGGCTTGAACAACGTGTAAAACAGCATGATGCTCAATTTTACTAGTTATGATTCGTTTTACTCTTAGATCCTTAACTGCTGAACGCAAAATCCAATTGTTAGATTCTGTTCCGCACGAAGTAAATATAATTTCTTGCGAAGTACAATTGAGCTGCTTGGCAATAGATTTTCTAGAAAGCTCTAAAATACTTTTTGCATTTCGACCTAAACTATGCGTTGAAGAGGGGTTTCCGTAATCATCTGCTAAAATTGTAGTCATTTCTTGAATGACTTCCTTACGGATTTTAGTAGTTGAAGCGTTATCGAGGTATACTTTTTTCATTACAGCAAAGTTATAAATTTTTAGCTTAATTTATGAAATACAAATTGATTGGGATTGCAAATTAAAATACTATTTTTGTGCTAAATTATATTACGATGAAAAGATTATTGGGGTTGTTGGTTTTTATTGTACTTCTAAATGGCTGCGATGACGGCAAATTGACTGTTGATATTATTAATTTTGAAGATGTTACTGCAAGTCCTTGCGGAGAAATAATTTATAAATTAAAGGATACTGAAGCCTTATTTATGAATATACCTGCATCAGAAAATGCTTTCGTAAATGATGAAACTCTTGAAGGCAAACCCAGAGAAATACTAATTGAAGGTGAAGTAACTGTAAAATACCGTTCGTATAATGGCAAAGTTTCTAAAGATAATATTTGCGAAATAGCTGGACCAATAACCCCAGCTGCTACCAGTGAGTGGATAGCAAAATCTGGAACCATACAAGTTACTACAAAAGCAAATTATTCAGCTACTAATGCAGAAACGGGGCAGAAAAAAATTTCGGGATACAGCCATTTTATTGTTTATAAGAATATTGTTTTTTCTAAAAGTGACGGCAATGAACAAAAGTACGATACTTTTACTTTTGGAACCTACGAAACGAATGCTACAGCGTTACCATTTTCTTTTGATCCAAAACTTGTGAAACAATGTACCTCTAGAACTAAAATCTTTAATGCTAGAAATAATGGAACGGAAAGTTTAGTAATAGAAGATGTAGATTCTAATTTAATTCAAAATAATATCGGTACAATTACTCAACCCATATCAGCTACAACTAACAAACTCGTTTATAGATTGTACAGAGGTTCGTTACCAACATTAGCTTTACAACCTGACTATTTTTGCGGAGATATTACGCCAACTAATCCAGTTCTTTCAGAAGAATGGGTAGCTACTAGTGGGGACATCGAAGTAAGCACAACGACTTCAGGAGGAATACTACATATGATACGTTTAAAGAAAGTAACTTTTAAAAGAGGCAACAGTTCTTTTTATTATGGTGACGATATGCTGTTTGGAGAACTTTTACTTGCAAACTAACTATTTTACATTTTGTTTGATATACACCTCAGTGGCACCTAAACCGTATTTTTGATAATTGGCTTCTTGAAAAACTATGTTCTCATAGCGACCTAGTAAAAAATCGAGCTCTGCCTTTAGTACACCTTCACCTACTCCGTGAATAAAAACAATTTTAGGAATCCTATTTCTAATAGCAAATTCGATATGTCTTTTTGCCGTTTCTGATTGTAATGTAAGAATATCATAGTTGCTCATTCCTCTAAAATTGGTTACTAATTTTTCGATATGTAAATCGAATTCTGGCGGAGGTATTTCGCCTTTAGTTTTCTTTTCTTTTACAAAACTTCTGGGTTTTGGGATTTCTTTTTCTCTTTTTATTTCATTTAAATTAAAACTTCCTGTTTTTATGTTTAAATCGCTGGTATTGTTAATTCTAACAAGTTCTTTAGGTGAAAAAATCATGGTAAAACCATCCTCTGTTTCTATTGCAATTTCATTATTTTTAACCGATAAAACAACACCATTAATTGCCTCGTCTAAAACGGAAACCTTATCACCTATATTAAACATCGTCATTCTTTTTTTCTTGATTCTTACTAGGCGTTTTAGCACTTAACCGCATCATACCAAACATGAATACTACCACGGCAATAATCATTATATATACATTTTTATCATCACCACTTTGCTCGTAAAAAGCAATCGTAATGGCAATAATCATTATTGGAATTAATAGTTTTTTCATTTGAATGGTATCAGATTCCAAAAGTAACAAACTTTAAAATAATATACTTACTAATCGATAATGAATATTTTTTTGTAAAATTGTAAACTAAATACTATTACTTTGGATCTAGAAAGATTTATGATTCCCTGTGTAAACAAAAAGCTTTTTGGAGTGGAATGTTTGGGTTGTGGCACTCAAAGAGCCTTAGTACTACTTTTTAAGGGAGATTTTGCGGGAGCTTTTCATATGTTTCCTGCTATTTATACCACTGTATTGTTTTTTGGAATTCTTGGTTTGCATTTTATTGATAAAAGTAGAAACTATCATAAATCAATTATATTTCTGGCTATAGTTAATGCTATCATAATGATAGTTTCCTATATTTACAAAATGATTATTCACCTCTAAAACACAATATCGAAATGGAAAAACAAAAATTACCCAATGCAACCGCAGTACTTATATTAGGAATTGCATCGATACTAACCTGCTGTTGTTATGGCATCATAGGCCTTATATTAGGAATTGTAGCCATTGTATTGGCTAAAAAAGATAGTGCAACTTATAATGAAAACCCAGAATTGTATAGTGGCTACGCTAATTTAAATACTGGTAAAATTTTAGCAATTATTGGAATTGTTTTAAGTTCCATATATTTAATAATTACTATTTATTTTTATACCGTAATTGGAGAAGATGGCATGAAAGATTTTCAACAAAATTTGATTGAAAAAATGAAACAGCAGCAAGAACAATAAATAAAAAATCCTCCAATTGGAGGATTTTTTAGTAGTATTACTTCTCAAACTGTTGCAATGTTTTTATAATAATTGCAATACAATCGAGCAGTTGCTCTTCGTTAATTACTAATGGAGGTGCAAAGCGAATAATATTACCGTGAGTGGGCTTTGCCAATAGTCCGTTATCACTTAATGACATACAAATATTCCAAGCCGTATCACTTACTTCAGTGTCGTTTATAACCACAGCATTCAATAACCCTCTTCCTCTTACTAAGGTTGCAATTGAACTTGTTTTGATATATTCGTTTAATTTACTTCGGAATAATTCACCTAAAACTCTGGCGTTTTGAGCTAAATTCTCATCTGCTACAACTTCTAATGCTGCTTTTGCAACGGCTGCAGCTATAGGATTTCCACCAAAAGTAGAACCGTGTTGTCCTGGTTTTATAACATACATTATAGCATCATTAGCCAAAACCGCAGAAACGGGATAGGCTCCCCCTGAGATGGCTTTTCCTAAAATTAAAATATCTGGTGTAGCATAAGTCTCTTGTCTTTCACAATGATTTTTACAAGAACAATCTCCACAAACGGCTAAAAGCGATCCTGTTCTAGCAATACCAGTCTGAATTTCATCAGCAATAAATAAAACATTGTATTTGTTGCATAATGCTTTAGCGCGCATCACATAATCACTGGCTGGAGTATAAACGCCTGCTTCACCCTGAATAGGTTCTACAAGAAAACCAGCACAATTTTTTGAAGATTTTAAAACATTTTCTAAAGCTTCAATATCATCATAAGGAATCGAAATAAATCCATTTGTATACGGACCAAAGTTCTTACGAGCATTTGCATCATTTGAAAATGAAATTATAGTTGTAGTTCTCCCATGAAAATTGCCATCACAAACAATAATCTGCGCTTCATTTTCTGGAATCCCTTTTACTTCATAGGACCATTTTCTTGCTAGTTTTATGGCAGTTTCAACAGCTTCTGCACCAGTATTCATTGGTAAAACTTTATCGAATCCGAAATATTTTGTCAAAAACTCTTCGTAAGGACCTAATTGATCGTTATAAAAAGCTCGAGAGGTTAATGTCAATTTTTGAGCTTGTTGCACCAATGCTCCTACAATTTTAGGATGACAATGACCTTGATTTACAGCTGAATAAGCCGATAAAAAATCATAATACTTCTTCCCGTCTACATCCCATACATGTACTCCTTCTCCCCTACTTAAAACTACTGGTAACGGATGGTAATTGTGTGCTCCATATTTGTTTTCTAAAGCGATTATTGCTTCCGATTTTGTTTTTTCAACAACTGACATTTTAAAATTTTTTTAAATACTTGCCTTTACCATTCCTTCTTTTAGAGAGAAATCATCTAATTTGCATCAAATTTAATATTAATTAATCGAAAATATTCAAAAGACAAACACTTTCTGTTTACAGATTGCATTCAATAATAGGCAAATGGGTATTTAAAATGATCAAATTAACTTTAGAATAACTTCTTTTTATTTGAGTAACTATGGTTAAATTGCTCCGTTTTTCAAACAATATTTGTATTTTTTATAAAATTGGTTTGAGTTCCTAAAAAACATATTACTTTTATGCCATAGATAACATTAACTTTTTTAATGGTGACAAAAAATAGTATCATTCAAAATATAGATTCCTTGAAGCTGAACACTTCTATCAATTATGGAATTAAAACCAAAACAGAAGCTTTTACCGAAAAACTGTTTTACACTTTATTTGATTCAAAAGCACATCTTGAGGAAAGCATTAATGAATTAGAAAAACAGTTTAAAGAAATTTCGAGTATTGCCTGCAAAAAAACCAGTGAACTTTGCGATGAAAACTGGGATAAGTTTCTAGCAAAATTGCCAGTTGTTTTAGAAAGACTGAACGAAGATGCAGCTTATATTCTAGAAAACGATCCTGCTTCAAATAGTATTGAAGAAGTATATCTTGCTTATCCTGGCTTTTATGCCATAGCTATTTACAGACTAAGTCATGAATTGTACTCACTCGATTTACTATTATTTTCCAGATTGATGAGTGAGTATGCACATCGCATTACAGGAACTGACATTCATGCAGGTGCCACTATTGCCACTCCCTTTTTTATAGATCATGCTACAGGAATTGTAATTGGTGAAACTACTGTTATCGAAAAGCATGTAAAAATCTATCAAGGTGTAACCTTAGGCGCTTTGAGTGTAAGCAAAAGCATGAAAAACGCTAAGCGACATCCAACAGTTGAAAAAAATGTCTGTATTTATGCCAACGCTACCATTTTAGGAGGCGATACTATCATAGGAAAAAACAGCATTATAGGAGGTAATACATGGATTACAAAATCGATTCCCGAAAAATCTGTTGTGACCAATACTACAACTACAGAAGTAAAAATAAAAGAATTAAAATAGTATGAAGCCTCAAAAGTTATTAGATCTTATTGGAAATACGCCATTGATGGAATCGACTTCTTTAGTAAAAAATAAAAATGTAAAACTGCTATTAAAGCTCGAAGGCAATAATCCTGGCGGAAGTGTAAAAGACCGAGCAGCCTACAACATGATAGCATCGGCAATAGAAAGAGGCGACATAAAAAAAGGGGATAAACTCATTGA
This sequence comes from Flavobacterium myungsuense, assembly GCF_042677265.1. Classification (NCBI taxonomy): domain Bacteria; kingdom Pseudomonadati; phylum Bacteroidota; class Flavobacteriia; order Flavobacteriales; family Flavobacteriaceae; genus Flavobacterium; species Flavobacterium myungsuense. The sequence continues at coordinate 71,005 of NZ_JBHTIZ010000023.1, forward strand.
AGCTACCAGCGGAAACACAGGAATTGCTTTGGCGATGATTGCACAACTCTTTAATTTAGAAATAGAACTAATTCTTCCTGAAAATTCAACTATAGAACGCACACAAACCATGCGTGCTTATGGTGCAACCGTAATTTTAACGCCCGCTAACGAAGGTATTATTGGTTCACGTGATTATGCTGACAAAAAAATGGCTGAAGGAGGCTACTACATGTTAAACCAGTTTGCCAATGACGACAACTGGAAAGCGCATTACAAAACTACTGGTCCAGAAATTTGGAATGATACCGAAGGAACCGTTACTCATTTTGTAGCTGCAATGGGAACAACAGGAACTATTATTGGGACTTCAACGTATTTGAAAGAAAAAAATCCAAACATACAAATCATTGGTGCGCAGCCTAGTGATGGCTCCCAAATTCCTGGAATCCGGAAATGGCCACAAGAATATTTACCCAAAATTTTTGATGCTTCAAAAGTAGATACTATCATAGAAGTAAGTGAACAAGAAGCACGTGAAATGACTAAAAGATTAGCAAAAGAAGAAAGTGTTTTTGCCGGAATGAGCAGCGGCGGTTCAGTAGCTACAGCACTAAAAATAGCCAATGAGTTAGAATCAGGTGTTGTGGTTGCTATTATTTGTGACCGTGGCGATCGCTATTTGTCTTCCGATTTATTTGACTAAATAACAACTGTATGCAAATTGATTATTTACAATGGATGGGCTATGTTGCCTCAGTAATCATCATGGTTTCTATGATGATGAATTCTATTATCAAATTCAGATGGATCAATTGTATTGGTGCATTACTTTTTTCTACTTACGGATTCTTGATTCATGCCTATCCTGTTGGTGTTCTCAACGGAATTATTCTACTGGTAGACATTTACTATTTAGTTCAAATATATTCTAAAAAAGAAACCTTCGAAATCCTTGAAATTAATGCTGAAAGTGAGTATCTAAAACGGTTTTTAAGTTTTCATGACAGCAACATTCAAAAAATACTTCCGGGTTTTTCCTACCATCCTGATAGGAATACGGTGAGCTTTTATATTTTAAGAAACATGTCGGTTGCCGGTTTGTTCTTAGCCCATCGAGAAAACACCAACGAACTTCACGTTGGTTTAGATTATGTATTACCCGAATACAAAGATTTTAAAAACGGCAAATATGTATATTTTAATTTGAAACAAAAATTTATAGATGCTGGCTATACTAAAGTTGTTGCCAAAGGAAATAATGTGAGTTATTTCAGGTATTTAAAGAGACTTGGTTTTAAGGAAATAAAGCCTGGAGAATATTGCAAAGAATTGTAAATGGAATTTCTTATTAAAATTTTTTAATCTAGAAGTATTTTGTTATGTTTTATTAAAACTTAAAGATAAACCCAGTATCATTTTAAAAAAAAGAAATATTATTTATAAATGGCGACTAGTAACTGAAATTAGCAAAAAAATATTGGGATAGATCTGATAATTTGAGACTGATAAACAAGTTGTCAGACATTGTTTATAAAACCTGAAAAATTGAAAATTGAAAAAAATTAAACTAAATATAAATTAAAACAATTATGAAATTTTTAAAATTAACTTTCGGAATCTTATTTTTATTATCTGTTACTAGTTGTATAACAACTTTACCTCTAAATCAGCAATTTTACAATACAAAAAAAGTTGGAGTAATTTTGCAAGTAGACAGTATTGGAATGGCAAAAGCTGGTGGACAGGGATTATTAGATATGGCTTTAACACCGGGAAATAGATTTACAGAACCTTTGAAGAAAGTTGAGCCTAAGTTTAATTTGAATGAAACATTGAAATCTGAAATTTCAAGTATTTTAAATTCAAAAAATAAACAATTCCAATTTATTGATGAAAAGATAGATTATCAAAATCTAAATAAATTTGAAAAACCAAATTCAGACAAAAAATACAGTAAAAAAGATTTCAGAAATCTAAAGACTTCAAACAATGTTGATGAGATAATGTTTATAAACGTAAAATACGGAATATTAGTAAGCTACTATGGAATGATAGAATTAGACAAGCAGGGATATGTTAATATTGGAACCGAAATTGTAGATTTAAGTGACAATTCACTTTTACAACAAGAAAATTTTCAAACCGTCGCTGAAATGAATGGTAATTGGAAAAAAGGGGAAGATTTTGAAAATCTAAAAAATTCAATCCAAAACGCAATTAATAGTTCTATATCGACTTTGAAAACAAAATTCTAAATAAAACAGCAGTATGCAAAAATGGTGATTAAGAGTCGAAGCTACACAAAATTACAGTGATTGGTACGATAATATTAGACCATTAAACGAGCTATAACTCACGCGAGAATAAACATGAAACTGACTGCACAAAAAATCAACTTTAACAAAATAAAAAACGGGGAAAGCTGAAAACCGAGTAGAGTAGGCAACTGAACATTTATAACAATGAATAAATTTATGATTGATATCCTTTTACAAGGATTAGATAATGAAACAAGAATGAAATTATTACCAAAAGAGCAAGAAATTATAAAAGAGTGGGAAGAAAATGGGTCACTGTTAGCTTCCTATATAAAAGCGGAAACCGCTGGAATCTACTTGGTACTAATGGCTAACGACAAGTCGGACGCAGACAAAAAACTTTCAACGTTGCCTTACTATCCCTATATGAAAATTGAAATAATGACATTGAGATAATCATTTAAAAATTGAACAAAAACTGCACGAAAGTATAGCACTTACTAAATCTCATAACTAGTTTTTCGGTAAATTTTTCGTTTCTTTTTCCTAACTTCGCTCGGTCCTACGCTCCCGCACGAATCCTTTCGTGTGGTAAGTAAGATATTCTAAAGTAAAGCAATAGAATTTGTGTTTACAAGTTAAAAAAAATACTTTTTGTAGCTCACACTTTAATGTTTAGGAAAGCCACACGAAAGGATTCGTGCGGTAGCTGGGGGTCAAATGTTAGCGTAAACCCTAAACAACAACAACTCAAACAATAACCCGACAAATATGGACAGACGCCATTTTATAAAACAATCAACATTATTTTCAATAGGTGGGATGTTAATACCCGCGGCACTTCTTGCATCTTACCGAAAAGAAACCTTGTTTGAAGACATAAACTATGACGGAAAAGTTTTAATTATTGGTGCTGGTGCAGCAGGATTATATGCTGCATATATTTTGAAAACAAAAGGGATTAATTTTCAAATTTTAGAAGCTTCTGCAAATTATGGCGGAAGACTTGGCAAACTTACAGGATTTGCTAATTTCCCTATTGACTTAGGCGCACAATGGTTGCATGGCAAAAAGAATATTACAGGCGATCTAATCGCAAAATCCGGCACAAAAATCACATTGGACAACAGCGATGAAAAATATTGGTTCAATAACCAAATTCTAAGTTCATTGCCCCGCGACATCAATGAGATCTTTACTAGAGAAGATAATTTACCTGATGTGTCCTTTAAAGATTTTGCCATCCAGGAAGGTTATGGAAATGAATATAAAAATATTGTAGAGGCTATAGCGGGAGATTGCGGGGCAGCCGCTTCACGGATATCTGCTTTTTGGAAAATCAAGGAGGAAGAAAATTGGAGTTCTGGTGGTAAAGATTTCAAATTTCAAGAAACTTATTTCGACTTAATTGATAGCCAAATCGCAATTCATATAAAAGATGAAATCTTGCTCAACACTATAGTTTCTAAAATTGATTATTCCCAATCTTCTATTGTTGTAACAGATAGTAACAACAATAATTATAAGGCAGATAAAGTAATAATTACAGTTCCAATTACGATTCTGAAATCGAACGACATTCAGTTTATTCCTGCTTTGCCTTCCGAAAAAACGGCAGCTTTTGCAAAAATAGGTATGGATGCCGGAATGAAAGTGTTTTTAAAATTCACCAACAAATTCTTTGACGAAAATATTATCGGTGGATCAATTTGCGCTGCTTATGCAGATGACAGTATTGGTAAAGCACAAAGCGACAACATATTGCTTGCTTTTATAACGGGTAAACAGGCAGAATATTTAACTTCACTAGGAAGCGATTCAGCTATCACAAATGCCTTGCTTCTTGAATTAGATACAATGTATAACGGACAAGCAACTGCTTCTTTCGTATCCTCCCACGTTCACAACTGGACAACAAATCCTTTTATTAAAGGAGCTTATTCATACAGCACAGTTGGTATTGGAGATTCAAGAAAAATTGCTGCTCAATCGATAAACGAAAAGCTATATTTTGCAGGTGAAGCAATGAACATAAACGGACACCATCAAACCGTTCATGGTGCCGTAGAAACAGGATATAGAGAAGTAAAACATATTTTAAAAGCCATTAAAAAATGAGAAATTTAAATGCAGTTACTATTTTACTTTTTGTATGTAATAACTCGATAGCACTGATTTGTAATCCGAGTCCATGATTAACAACAAAACAAACCCCGAGATCCCCTATGAATCCTTTCGTGTGGTATGTAAGATATTCTAAAGTAAAGCAATAGAATTTGTTTTTACAAGCTAAAAAATTACTCTTTGTAGTTCACACTTTAATGTTTAGGAAAGCCACACGAAAGGATTTGTGCGGTAGCTGGGGAACTGACGAAGTAAACAGTTCCTGCAATAAAAACTAAAAAAAGCTAACTCAGAGTAACCAATTTTAAAACATCAGTACACCTTTAATTTGCGAATCTGAGGTATCCCTTTTTTTAAAACCAAATAAGAGATTCAATTGTTTTAACTCTCCCCACTAGTGCGAGCACAATGTCATTACGTTAAAGAATTTTTGATTGAATATTACTTCGTCAGTTCGAGCAAAGCTCTCGGGAACGATTTCAGACTTCCTATTTTTTGTTAGTAAATAAAATTCATCGATTTTAGGGGTCTCTCAGATCTGAAATCAAAAATCTACAATCAAAAATCTACAATCAAATTTTTAAATAGAATATCTTTTTCAAAAATAATTCCCCTTTTGAATTTATAAAACCATTCAAACTCTTATTTTTGCGACATGGCTAAGAAAAATACAGACAAAATCGTTTTTGATCATATAAAAGTCCTCGATGCTGGCGCAAAAGGCGTTTCGGTAGCAAAAGCTCCAGATGGTAAAGTAATCTTCATTCCTAATGTCGTTCCCGGCGATGTGGTAGACGTGCAAACCTTCAAAAAGCGTAAAGCCTATTACGAAGGAAAAGCGGTTCGCTTTCACGAATTTTCAGAACATCGAATTGAACCCATTTGCGAACATTTTGGCGGTTGCGGCGGTTGTAAATGGCAAAATATGAAATACAGCCAGCAGTTGTATTACAAACAAAATGAAGTAAAAAACCATTTGCAACGCATCGGAAAAATTGAGCTTCCTGAATTGGAACCCATTTTAGGTTCTGAAAAACAATTCTTTTACCGAAACAAAATGGAATTTGGGTTTTCTAATGCGCGTTGGCTTACCGAAAAAGAAATAGAAAGCACCGAAGATTTAGGAAATAGAAATGCTTTGGGTTTTCATATTCCGAAAATGTGGGACAAAATTCTGGATATTACCAAATGCCATTTGCAGGAAGATCCTTCTAATGCGATTCGTAATGAAATTAGAGCTTTTGCGAATGAAAATGATTTATCATTTTTTAACCCAAGAGCGCACGAAGGCTTTTTGAGAACTTTAATGATTCGAACCGCATCAACTGGAGAAATCATGGTTTTGATTCAGTTTTTTGAAGAGGATACAACTAAACGTGAATTGTTATTGCATTTTCTTACCCATCGTTTTCCTGAAATTACCTCGCTTCAATACGTCATCAACGGAAAACCAAACGACACTATTTACGACCAAGACGTAAAATTATTCAAAGGTCGCGAGTATATTTTAGAAGAAATGGAAGGGTTGAAATTCAGTATTAATGCTAAATCTTTTTACCAAACCAATTCGGCTCAAGCGTATGAATTGTATAAAATTACTAGAGCATTTGCTGGTTTAACCGGCAATGAAATTGTATATGATTTGTACACCGGAACCGGAACTATTGCTCAATTTGTATCAAAAAATGCTAAGAAAGTAATTGGAGTAGAAAGTGTTCCCGAAGCCATTGTTGATGCTAAAGCCAATGCCAAACGCAACGAAATAACGAATTGCGAATTTTTTGTAGGCGATATGAAAGTCGTTTTTAACGAAAGTTTTATAGCACAACATGGTAAACCCGATGTTATTATTACGGACCCTCCACGTGATGGTATGCACAAAGACGTGGTAGAACAAATTATGAAAATTGCTCCCGATAAGATTGTATATGTCAGTTGTAATTCGGCTACACAAGCTCGTGATTTAGCTTTAATGGACGAGAAATACAAAGTAACTCGGGTGCGACCAGTAGATATGTTTCCGCAAACGCATCACGTAGAAAATGTTGTACTTTTGGAGAGGAAATTATAGATTGCTTCGCCAGTTCGCCTTTTAGGCTCGGGTGCAGATTTTTGATTTCAGTTATTAAAATTGAATTTTGCCATTGTCATTGAAATTGCCATTGAGAATAAAGATTTATGAAAAAATTACTTCTACTTATGATCCTTATATCTTACTCTTTTTCAAGTTGTGAAAAGGATGATATTTGCGATGCTAATACGCCTACCACTCCACGACTTATTATTGAGTTTTACGATAACGACAACCGAGAAAATAGAAAAAATGTAACTAATTTGTCATTATTAGGTGACGGATTGACGACAGCCATTGTATTTACAACCGGAACTAAAATTCAGGTTCCATTGCAATTAACAACTACAAGCACTACATATACTTTTACTTTAAATGCAGATAATGACAATCCTGCTTTAATTTTTACAGATATTATTCAGTTTAACTATTCGACTAAAACCGTTTATGTTTCTCGAGCTTGTGGGTATAAAATACTTTTTGACCTTAATTCCGACATCACATTGCCGAATCCCTTTGTATTAAATGATGATCCTGCTGTAACCAATGGCAATTGGATTAAAGACATTACAGTTGAAAAATTTAATTTAGAAACAGAAAATGAAACACACATCAAAATATATTTTTAGTATTTGCATCGTGTTGTCATCCTTTATGATTCAGGCACAAGCTAAAAAAACAGACAGTATACCCGTAAAAACCAATCGGTACGGTTTGCGTGTAGGAATTGATTTGTTTAAACTTTCACGATCTTTTTATGAAGACAAATACCAAGGGTTAGAAGTTGTTGGCGATTACAGAATTTCTAAAAAATACTACCTAGCCGGAGAATTAGGAAACGAAAATAAAACGGTTGATGATGCCCAGCTCAATTTTACCACAAAAGGCACCTATTTTAGAGTAGGATTTGATTACAACTTTTATGAGAACTGGTTAGACATGGAAAACAAAGTCTATATCGGAATGCGATACGGAGTGAGTACTTTTAGCCAACGATTAAACAGTTACAAATTGTATAATGCCAATCCTTATTTTGAAGATACGCCTACCGTTTTCCCGAATGAAGTTTTTAATGGGCTAACGGCGCAATGGCTAGAAGTAGTTGTAGGGGTAAATGCTAAAGTTTTTAATAATTTTTATATGGGTTTTAGTTTTAGAATGAATAATCTCATTACAAACAAAAAGCCAGATACTTTTGACAACCTTTATATTCCGGGTTTTAATAGAACCTACAACGGTAATTTTGGCGCCGGTTTTAATTATACCGTTTCCTATTTTATTCCTATTTACAAGAAGAAAGTTGGACTAAAAGTTCCTGAAAAAACCAATAAAAAGAAGTAATTATTTTACCTCTTTTATACCTTTAACAAACAACCATTTCATAAAAAGTTTTTCGCCGTCATTGGTTTTTACGGCTTGGAATTTTGGTGCTAGTATTGTTCCTACTACAAAAGCCGTTAGTGGAATCCAAAATCCAGTAATAGTGGTATAATGTGCTATCAAAAATCGGAAACCAATAAATAATACGGCAAAAGATGTGAGCTGATAAAGAAAGGCTCTAAGTTGTAATTTTGTCATTGTTATACCTTTATAGTTTATGAATTATTTATTTCAGAAGAATTCTCCTGATTGTATTTAACAGCAAATTTCGTTCTTTTACTCCCTTCATACATTTCGTATTTTACCAATCGCGCTTCTAAACTGGCATTGAATAATTTAATTTTTCGAGAAGGTTTTAATCCAACAAATTTCAAAGCTTCAAGATTGGCAGTAATAAACCAAGCATCGGTTCCTGGATAATTTTTCTTAAGCGTATCGCCAATATTTTTATAAAATTCTTCCATGTGAATATCTAAACGCTCATCATAAGGCGGATTAAAAACCATGTGTAATTTGCCTTGTGAGGTTTTTTCAGTATCAAAGAAGTTTTCTTCTGTTATAGTAATGTAGTCTTCCAAATTGGCATTCTTGATATTGGCTTTCGCTTTTTGCACAGCACTTGGCGCTTTATCATACCCTTTTATGGTGTAATGAAACTCTCTTACTTTTTTGAGCAAACTATCGTTAATACTCTCAAAAAGTTCATTATCCCAATCGTTCCATTTTTCGAAAGCAAATTCTTTACGATTAATATTTGCAGGAATATTGCAGGCAATCATTGCTGCTTCGGCTAAAAAAGTTCCCGAACCACACATCGGATCTAAAAAATGACCTTGCCCCTCCCAACCAGAAAGAATTAAAATTCCAGCAGCTAAAACTTCATTTATGGGTGCTATATTGGTGGCCGTTCTATAGCCACGCTGATGCAGTGAGTTCCCAGAAGTATCTAGTGCTACTGAAACCTGATCTTTATCGATATGAATATTAATTCTTAAATCGGGATACACTTTATCTATGCTAGGTCGTTGCCCTGTTCGTTCTCTAAACTGATCGACAATGGCATCTTTACATTTTTGGGAAACAAATTCAGAGTGGTTAAAATACTCCGAATGCACCGTTGCATCAATCACAAAAGTCTGATTGGCATTGATTAATTTAGACCAATTGACTCCTGAAACCCCTTTATACAAGGCTTGTTCATTAGTAGCTTTAAAGAAATAAATGGGTTTTAATATTTTTAAAGCGGTGCGCAACGACAAGTTAGCTTTATACATAAATCCTTTATCGCCTTTAAAACTAACCATTCGCACTCCTTGTTCTACCTCTTGAGCACCAAGCAGTTGCAGTTCTTTAGCCAAAATTTCTTCAAAACCAAAAAAGGTTTTGGCAATCATTTTAAAATTTTCCATTCTCTACAGTAACGACAACACAATATTGTGTAATCTAAAATTAATTTAATTTGTATTTCAAATTCTAAAATTAAAATACATGGCAAAAATACATTAAATTTGCACGCTCAGAATTAATGTAAATGAATTAATGTCAGAAAATAAAAATCTTAAATCCCAAATCCCAAATCTCAAATCAGAAAATTGGTTTGCTTCATGGTTTGATACTCCCTATTATCACATCCTTTACAAAGAGAGAAATTATAGAGAAGCTCAAATTTTTATGGATAATTTGACTCATTATCTTAATCTTCCCGAAAAAGCAAAAGTATTAGACTTAGCTTGTGGAAAAGGTAGACATGCAATTTATCTCAATCAGTTGGGTTTTGATGTAATAGGAGCCGATTTATCAGAAAACAGTATTGCTATTGCGAGTAAAAACAGTAATGATACTTTGCATTTTCAGGTGCATGATATGCGGCTTCCATTTGATGATAAATTTGATGCCATTTTTAATTTATTTACCAGTTTTGGTTATTTCGAAAATGACGATGACAACCTGAAAACATTAATCGCCATGAAAGAAAGCCTTTCAGAATATGGTTTTGGTGTTATTGATTTTATGAATGTAAATCAAGTTATTGCCAACTTAATTCCAGAAGAAGTAAAAACGGTTGATGGAATAGATTTTCACATCAAACGCTATTATATAGACGATCACATTTATAAAGAAATTGATTTTAAAGATAATGGCAATGATTTTCATTTTGTAGAAAAAGTTCGTGCTTTGACTTTACAAGATTTTGCCGAATTGATGGAACAAGCAGGTATTTATCTTTTAGAAGTATTTGGAGATTATAAATTAAAAAAATTCCATAAAACGGATAGTGAACGATTAATTCTATTTTTTAAATAATGAACTATCTTTTACCTTTACTTTCAGTACTTTTAGGCTATGTGATTGCGTTGTTTTTAAAACCAAAAAACAAAACCAATCTTAAACTACTATTGGCATTTAGTGGCTCTTTTTTATTATCGCTTACGGTCGTTCATTTATTACCAGAAGTGTATAAAAGTCAAAATACTTCTATAGGAATCTTCATAATGGTTGGAATTTTATTCCAAATCATATTAGAATTTTTCTCAAAAGGTGCTGAACACGGTCATGTTCATGGTCATGAAGTGATGAATCAAATACCCTGGTTACTATTCATTAGTTTATGTATCCATGCGCTATTAGAAGGACTACCGGTAAGTCATCATAAAGGTTTGGCGATGGGAATTGCCATTCATCATTTGCCAATAGCTATTATTTTAACTACATTTTTCATCAATGCCAATCTGAATAAAAAAGCCATTTTATTTTTTATGTTAACCTTTGCCATTATGACTCCTTTGGGAACTCTTTTGTCGAATTACTTATCCGTTCTCAATGACTATTATACTGAAATAACTGCCATTGTAATTGGAATATTATTTCATATTTCCTCCACTATTATTTTTGAAAGTAGCGAAGGACATAAATTCAATATTGCAAAAGTTTCTATGATTATTTTGGGAATTGGGTTGGCATATTTTTTATAGTTTATATTGAATAATTTACTAAATTTGTAAAAATCATAAAAGTCATGGAAACATCTGTTTTAGAAAGGATTACCATAAAACCAGACGTTTGTAATGGTAAGCCAACCGTAAGAGGTATGAGGATAACGGTAGAAACTATTTTGCAATATTTGTCTGCCGGTGATACTATAAATTCTATTTTAGAAGCTTATCCATTCCTTGAAAAAGAAGATATTCAAGCTTGCATTGCTTTTGCTTTAAAAAATTTATCGACTACAAAAAATGATATTCAACTAGCGAGCTAATTATGAATTCTTCTTTTTTAGTTGATGTTAATTTACCAAAGTTTTTTAGCTTTTTTAATTCCAACGAATTTATTTTTGTATCTGATATAAACTTACAAATGACAGATACTGAAATATGGAATTATGCATTAGAAAACAAATTAATTATTTTAACAAAAGATACCGATTTTTATACTCGTTTTTTAATATCAGAAAATGCCCCGAAAATAATCTATTTTCAATTAGGCAATCTTTCTTTGAAACAGATGCATCACTATTTTAATGATAATTGGGAGAAAATTCAATCTGAAATTGATAACTCTAAACTTATTATTGCAAAAGAAGCTAAAATAGAATGCGTTCGATAATATTCAACAAAATGACTTTCACTAAAACCACCGAACAATCCTCAAAATACGAACATTTAGAAAAAATGTCCGTTCAGGAATTGTTGTCCAACATCAACCAAGAAGATAAAACCGTTCCGCTTGCCGTAGAAAAAGCAATTCCACAAATTGAAACTTTAGTGACTGAAATTGTAACTAAAATGAAACTCGGTGGAAGACTATTCTATATAGGTGCTGGCACTTCTGGTCGATTGGGAATAGTAGATGCTTCTGAATGTCCGCCGACATTTGGTGTGCCATACGATTTGGTAAACGGAATTATTGCAGGTGGAGATAAAGCCATTCGTAGGGCTGTAGAAAATGCTGAAGACAACGCCACTCAAGCTTGGAAAGATTTAGAAGAACATGACATTAACAAAAATGATGTCGTGATTGGTATTGCTGCTTCGGGCACCACCCCTTATGTGATTGGAGGTTTAGAAGCATGTCATCAAAAAAATATCAGTACGGGTTGTATCACTTGTAATGTTGGAAGTCCACTAGCGTTAACAGCAAAGTTTCCAATAGTAGTGGTGGTTGGTCCTGAATTTGTAACGGGAAGTTCTAGAATGAAAGCAGGAACAGCTCAGAAATTAGTTTTAAATATGATTTCAACTACCGCTATGATTCAACTTGGTAAAGTAAAGGGCAACAAGATGGTTGACATGCAACTGAGTAACAACAAATTGGTCGATCGAGGCGTAAAAATGATTATGGGGGAAATACCTGTTTCATACGAAGAGGCTTCTTCTTTATTAAATCAATTCGGAAGCGTAAGAAAAGCTGTTGATGGTTACAACTCTAAATTCTAAATTAAAATGGCAAAAAATCAAAAAGTACTTGCAAAAGGAATCAGGTTTCTAACATTGTCTTTACCCCTACTCTTTATTGGACCATCTGTCATATACAATGCCTTTATGAATAAAAATAATGTTTGGCATTATTTAGTTTTAGCCATTGGAATTATAGTTTGCTTTGCTGCTGTTTATTTCATATTTAAAGGATTAAAAACAATTGTGGACGGCTTATTTGATAGTTAATGGAAAACCTACTCTACATTCATACAACTTTTGAAAAAGAAGTCTATATTCATTCGAAAATAAACAATCGTGAATTTGACGGTTGTGTTTTTAAGAACTGTGATTTCTCGAATAGCGATTTTAATTACAATACCTTTATGGATTGTGAATTCATAGACTGCAATCTTTCGATGACCCAATTGGTAGGGACCAGTTTAAAAACGGTAACCTTTAAAAATTGTAAATTACTAGGCATGCTATTTCATGCGTGTGATGATTTTTTGTTTGGTGTTGAGTTTCAAGAATGTGTTCTCGATTACTCTTCATTTGCCAATAAAAAAATGCAAAAAACAACTTTCAACTCCTGCTCTTTAAAAGAAGTTTCATTTATTGGAACAAATCTTTCTAATGCTGTTTTTGAAAATTGTAATTTAGAGAACGCCATTTTTAACGATACCCAATTGTCAGCTGTTGATTTTAGTTCTGCTTATAATTATAAAATTGACCCCGAATTTAATCCGATGAAGAAAGCGAAGTTTTCTAGAGAAGGAATCTTTGGACTTTTAGAAAAATATGATATTAAAATTGAGTAAATCCTCACCCCCAGCCCGTCTCCAAAGGAGAGGGGAGCCGTAACTTAAATAATATGAAAAAAATACTTATTCTGCCTCTTATCTTGTTATTGATATCCTGCTATAATTTTGAAAACAACTGCAAGGATTTTAAAACCGGAAAATTTATATCGGAAATCACCATTGATGGTGTAAAAAAGCAAACTACATCTACTCGAACCGATTCGATAGTGATTGAAACCTATGAGAGTAAAACAGATACGGCATCGATTAGATGGATTAGCGACTGCGAATATGTTTTACAGAAAATAAATCCAAAGAATATGTCTGAAAAAAAAGCAATTGATATTAAAATTTTGAGTACTACAAAAAATTCGTATACCTTTGAATTTGGAGTGGTTGGAAATAATAAAAAACAAAAAGGAACAGCAACAAGAATAAATTAAAACCAATTAGATGGAAGTATTTTTTAACCCGAATGCGTGGATAGCCCTATTAACATTAACCTTTTTAGAAATTGTATTAGGAATAGACAATATTATTTTTATATCTATTGCAACTGGAAAATTACCTGAAGAGAAACGTAAAAAAGCAACAAAAATTGGAATGTTTCTAGCGATGTTTATGAGAATTGTGCTACTATTAGGAATCTCTGTGCTTATTGCAATGAAAGAGCCTTGGTTTAAACTTGATTACAGTTGGTTAAGTGCTCAGATATCAGGGCAAAGCATCATATTATTTCTAGGTGGTATTTTTTTAATTTATAAAAGCACGAAAGAAATTCATGAAAAAGTAGAGGAAAAAGGCGAAGAAGAAAAAGAGTTGAAAAAATCAGCAGCAAAATCATTTGGTAGTGTTATTTTTCAAATTATTTTAATTGATTTAGTATTTTCATTTGATAGTATTTTAACAGCCGTAGGAATGACAAATGGTGTTGAAGGTGCTTTGTATATTATGATTACGGCTGTAGTTATATCTGTATTAATTATGATGCAATTTGCAGTTCCGGTAGGGAATTTTGTCAACAAACATCCTTCTATTCAAATTCTTGGATTATCCTTTTTAATATTAATTGGATTTATGTTGGTTACTGAAAGTGCCCATTTGTCGAATGCTTCCTTCTTTGGAAACCATGTAGATACTGTACCAAAAGGCTATTTGTATTTTGCCATTTCATTTTCTTTACTAGTTGAGGTTTTGAATATGAAAGTTTCTAAAAATATGAAAGAGAAGAAATAATTATAGAAAAGATTTCAGAATGCCAACTAAAATAAAGTTATCTGTCCATCATCGTCTAATTGAATATCGCCATCATCAATGACTTGATTTTCTATTTCTATTTTTTCTGGAACAATTTCCTCAGGTGCTTCATAAGGCAATGGCTCTAATAAATTGATTTGTTTTACTTTGTCAGTAGTCAATTGATTTCCTAATGCTTTAAAACCTTTAACGGCAATAAAACTTTCAATATCTACAGTTAAATTTTCTTTTTGTACCCCTTTTATTTTATTAAAAACTAATTCGGCTACAGGACGATAATCTGTTGCTACAATTTCCAATTGCGAGTTGGGATGATCGGTAATAAAACTCTCCTCCTTTCCTTCGGTTTCCACCAAAAAACGCTTCACATAATAGCGTTCTTTTTCGCCATCATAGTATATTGCAGAAATGGGTTTATTGGGTATCCATTTTTCTAAAACCACCATGTCTTCATCAAAATGGGTTGACAATTCTGGAATATTAACTTTGAGTTTTCCGGTTTGTGAAATCACGAGAATTTTATCAGTAGGCCTAAATTCTCCTAGTAATTCACCACGAGCATCGACATTTAAGCGCTGTACTGTGTCATCAAACCAAACTTTTCTTGGAAGTAAAGTTGATATTCCCTTTTCTTTGATTTCTATTTTCTTTATTGGATATTTAGAAACGATATTTCCTTTTGAAGCCCTACCTTTTATAGCGATGCTTGCAAAATCAACATCCCATTTTAATTTTTTTATACTTCCAATTTGACGCAATAAAATGGTAATTACTTCTGCTTCACCATTAGGATTATGAGTGAAATACAAAACTTGTGAACCTTTATTTTCATTCGTTAAATCGTACAATTTATCTCTTGTAACTCCCGAAACATTGAATCGTTTAATATAGGCTGGGCCGGATTTTCCATCGCGATAAATCATGTTGTAAATGGTACGTTTGTCACTTTTATCAAAAACAGCTACATGTATAATGTCTTTTCCAACAAACTTTTTATCGTCTACTTTGCAAATCATCATACTTCCATCACGAAGGAAAACTATCACGTCATCAATATCGGAACAATCGGTAACGTATTCGTCTTTTTTTAAACCTGTTCCTACGAAACCCTCTTCCCTATTGACATACAATTTAGTATTACGTAAAGCTACTTTTGTCGCTTCAATATTGTCGAAACTTCGCAGCTCCGTTTGGCGTTCTCGACCTTTTCCGTATTTCTCTTTTAATTTGGTAAAATAAGCAATCGCGAAATCGGTTAAATTTGCTAAATTAAATTCGACTTCCTTCATTTCGTCTTCCAACTTGGCAATTAAATCATCGGCTTTGTCCGAGTCAAAACGCGTAATACGAATCATCGGAATCTGGGTCAATCGTTGCAAATCATCATCGTTAATTTCGCGAACAAATGATTTTTTGAAAGGCTCAAATCGGTCGTACATATAAGAATAAAGTGATTCTCTGTCAGAATACAATTTAAAATCAATATACATTTCTTCCCGAATGAAGATTTTTTCTAAAGTCGAAAAATGCCATTTGTTTTTTAATTCCTCTAATTGAATTTCCAATTCTGCCTTGAGCAAATCTACCGTTCTATCTGTAGAGATTTTCAACATTTTAGACACACCAACAAAAAGTGGCTTATTGTCTTCAATGACACAACCTAATGGCGCTACCGAAGTTTCACAAGCCGTGAAAGCAAACAAAGCATCAATGGTTTTATCTGGAGAAACTCCTGGAAAAAGATGGATTAATATCTCAACCTCAGCAGCAGTATTATCCTCTATTTTTTTGATTTTGATTTTACCTTTTTCATTAGCTTTCAAAATACTGTCAATCAAAGTAGTGGTATTGGTCGAAAATGGAATTTGGGTAATGACCAACGTATTCTTATCCAATTGTGAAATTTTGGCACGAACCCGCACTCTTCCGCCCCGCATACCGTCATTATAATTGGAAACATCTGCAATTCCGGCCGTTTGAAAATCAGGAAAAAGGGTGAAAGGTTTTCCTTTCAGAATTTTTATCGAAGCATCTATGAGTTCATTAAAATTGTGTGGTAATACTTTAGTTGAAAGTCCAACAGCAATTCCTTCGGCACCTTGTGCTAAGAGCAATGGAAATTTTACGGGAAGGTTATTAGGTTCGGCACGACGACCATCATAAGAAACGCCCCAATCGGTGATTTTTGGTGAATACAAAACCTCCAAAGCAAATTTAGACAAACGTGCTTCAATGTATCGGGAAGCCGCAGCGCTGTCACCCGTTAGGATGTTACCCCAGTTTCCTTGGCAATCAATCAACAATTCTTTTTGACCAATTTGCACCATGGCATCACCGATACTCGCATCTCCGTGAGGATGATACTGCATGGTGTGCCCTACAACATTGGCTACCTTATTGTAACGACCATCGTCCAACTCTTTGAGTGAGTGCATGATTCGTCGTTGTACGGGTTTGAAACCGTCTTCAATAGCAGGGACGGCACGTTCTAGAATTACATATGAGGCATAATCCAAAAACCAGTCTTTGTACATTCCTGTAACTTTGGTAATGGTATCTTCGGTATTTTCATCATTCTCGTAGAAATGATTTCCTCCCGAAGAAACGATATCATCAAAACCTTCGTCACCAATGGACTCGTTTAAGTCGTCGTTTGTTTCGTCTTCTGAAATGTTATCTTCGTCTTCGTCTTTCATTTATGCTGAATTGTTTCAGTATTTCTTTTGTATAATTTTTTACCTACTCTATTGATGTGCTCAATTAACGATTGCGATTTTAAGTCCTTGTAAATTGAAATATCAAATTTATATGGAATATAACTATCATCTAATTTATGCCAAAGTTTTGATAAATCATCATTAGTTACTTCCCCTTTAAGTGTAATATCAATATCCGAACCTTCTTTGAAATTTCCCTTTGCTCGTGAACCATAAATTATTACCTCATCAATAGAAATACAACTATCAATAATTTTTAAAATTTCTCTATAACTTTTAGGATAAATACCAAACATTATAAATAGTTTTTCATTTTTGATTCAAATTCTGAAAATTTTTCATAATAATCATTTAAAATAATTTTCATAATTTCTAAAATCTCAGCTTGATCATAAATATGGGAAGTGGTATTTCTGCTTTTTATCATTTCTAACCATATTTCTCCATTTGTAATAAGACCAACATTAAAGGCCTCTTTAACAGCATTTTTACTTCCAAACAAATCGGTTTTGCCTTGTTCTTCTAGAAAATCTTTCATTACTTTCCAAGAAAGCTCTTGAGTAACTTCAAAAGCTTGGACAACACCTTGAAGCTCAAGCTCTGTAAAACTTCTCTCTATTTGAATATTTTTAGCATTTTTTAATTGTTTGAATGCACCTGTAAAATGTTCAAACCTTTGTTTCCATCGAATATCTTGATTTTCCATAGCGTTTAAGTTAATTCGTCTCAATCGAGTCCAATTCTACTTTCAAATTATTGATGATAAATACTTGTCTATCTGGTGTATTTTTACCCATATAGAAAGACAATAATTGTTCTACTGAGGTATTTTTATCCATCATTACAGGATCTAACCGAATGGTTTCTCCAATAAAATTTTTGAATTCATCGGGCGATATTTCTCCCAATCCTTTAAATCGGGTAATCTCTGGCTTGGGTTTTAATTTTTCGATAGCGTCTTTACGTTCCTCTTCTGAATAGCAATAGATGGTTTCTTTTTTATTTCGAACTCTAAAAAGGGGCGTTTGCAAAATATACAAATGTCCTTCTTTGATTAACTCTGGAAAAAATTGCAAGAAAAATGTAATTAATAATAAACGAATGTGCATTCCGTCTACATCGGCATCGGTGGCGATTACAATATTATTGTAACGCAATTTTTCTAATCCATCTTCAATATCTAAAGCGGCTTGTAATAAATTGAATTCTTCGTTTTCATACACAATCTTTTTGCTCATTCCGTACGAATTCAAAGGCTTACCACGCAAACTAAATACGGCTTGAGTATTGACATCTCGCGATTTGGTAATCGAACCCGAAGCGGAATCTCCCTCGGTGATAAAAAGAGTACTCTCTAAATTTCTTGGATTTTTAGTATCGGGTAAATGAGCACGACAATCTCTCAACTTTTTATTGTGTAAATTGGCTTTCTTGGCTCTATCGGTTGCTAATTTTCGAATGCCTGATAGTTCTTTTCGTTCTCGTTCTGCCTGCAAAATTTTACGCAACAAGGCATCGGCTGTTTGCGGATTTTTATGGAGGTAATTGTCTAATTTATTTTTTACAAAATCGTTGACAAACGTTCTAACCGAAGGCATTCCGGCTTCTGAACCCATATCGGTAGAACCTAATTTGGTCTTGGTTTGCGATTCAAAAACGGGTTCCATGACTTTGATGCTAATTGCCGTTACAATCGATTTTCGCACATCGGAAGCATCAAAAGGTTTGTTGTAATATTCCCGAATGGTTTTTACAATTGCTTCACGATAGGCAGCCAAATGTGTTCCTCCTTGTGTGGTGTTTTGACCATTTACAAAAGAGTGGTATTCTTCTGAATATTGGGTTTTACTATGTGTTAAGGCAATTTCTATATCATCGCCTTTCAAATGTATGATTGGATATTCTAAATCATCAGCATTAATAGTTTCTTCTAGTAAATCTTTTAATCCGTTTTCAGAATAGTATTTTTCGCCATTGAACAAAATAGTCAAACCGTTGTTTAAGTAACAATAGTTTTTAAGCATTTTTATTACATATTCCATACGGAATTTGTAATTTTTAAAAATGACTTCGTCAGGAATAAATGTAACTTTAGTTCCTTTTCGTTTGGTTGTATCAATAATTTCTTCATCAAGCACCAAATTTCCGCCAGAGAATTCAGCTGCTTTTTGCTTCTCATCACGAACAGATTCTACTCGGAAATAATTCGACAAAGCATTTACAGCTTTTGTTCCTACACCATTTAATCCAACTGATTTTTTAAAAGCTAGCGAATCGTATTTTCCACCTGTATTCATTTTAGAAACCACATCAATCACTTTTCCTAAAGGAATTCCACGACCGTAATCTCTAACGGTAACGGTTTTATCTTTGATGGTAACCTCGATGGTTTTTCCTGCTCCCATCACAAATTCATCAATGCAGTTGTCCAAGACTTCTTTTAGTAAAATATAAATACCATCGTCTGGCGAAGAACCGTCACCGAGTTTCCCGATGTACATACCAGGACGCATACGGATGTGTTCTTTCCAATCGAGTGATCGTATATTGTCTTCGTTATACTGGGTTTGGTCTGACATCTTTATTGGTATCGAATTTTACTGAGTTCTATTTAGTGTATGCTTAGGCATAAATCACAGGTGTGCTAATATAGTGGAATTTGATAGAAAATAAAAATGGAAAATTGAGAAGTTATTAATAATGATATTGACAATACATTTATGATTTTCGATTTCAAATTTTCAAATGAAAACAAATGAGATCTATAACATAAAAATTAAAAAAAAGGATTAATTATTTAGATTAAAATTAATCTTACATCCATTATATTATTATAAATTACTTTTATAATATTTTCTGAGTTTTAGGTTTAACTCTTTAGGATTAAATGGTTTAATAATATATTCATTGATTCCTAATGATATTGCTTTTTCAAGATACCCATAAGATGCAGATGCAGTTAAGGCAATTATTGGAATTATAGGATCTCTAAACCTAATATTCATTGTAGCTTCGTAACCATCCATTACTGGCATTGATAAATCCATTAAAATGACATCATACTTTCCTTTTTCGTATTTTTGAGTACCAATTAAACCATTTAATGCAACATCGACTTGTACATTCCATTGTGACAAGATTTTTTCGGCTACTTTAACATTTATTAGATTATCTTCCACTAGTAACACCCGTAATCCTTCAAGATTTTCTTCTTGATAATCATGAAATAAAAAATCATTTTTTAAATCTGAGCTATCAGTAAAAAAAGGCACATTCAAAGTAAAACTAAAGGTAGATCCTTTGCCTAATTCACTTTGCAACTCTATATCAGAATCTAATAACTGAAGTAGTTTTTTAGATATTACTAATCCTAATCCTGTACCACCAAACTCTCTTGTTGTAGCTTTTTCTGCTTGTTCGAACTTTTGAAAAATTTGTTCAAATTTATCTAATTCAATACCAATTCCAGTATCAATAACTTGAATTTTAAATTTAGATTTGTTTTGATTAATTTCTAATTGGTTTACTTTAATGGTAACACGACCGTTCTTAGTAAACTTAATAGCATTTGAAATTAAATTAGTTAGAATTTGCCCAATTCGTAGTGGATCGCTAATAATATTTGGAGTAAAATTAGGGTCAAATATAACTGAAATATTATTTGAGTTTTCCTGAGCTTTTACTTCTAATGATTTTCCTAGTTGTACAACTAACTCTTTTAAATCAAATGGAATATTTTCGATATCAATTTTTCCAGCTTCAATTTTATTAAAATCGAGAATGTCATTTATAAGTAAATATAAGTTCTTAGCAGAATGTTTTAAAACTTCAATATTTTCCTGAAAACTGGCTAAAGTATTCTCTTTTTCCATGATATATATTAGTCCTATAATAGCATTTAAAGGAGTTCTAATCTCATGGCTCATTATAGAAAGAAAATCAGACTTTGCTTCATTTGCTTTTTCAGCATTTAATTTAGCCAAATACAATTGATCTTGAAATTCTTTTTTAAAATCAATTTCTTTATTTAAAACATTTAATAAATCAATTACATTGTCTTCATTTCCAATCTTTAATTCGTTGTCATTCAATTGCTTTATTGCATGAATTAACTTGTTTTGAACATCTTCTTTATCGCCTAATTGTTCTTTTAGTTTTAAGTTAATTTGAAAATATTCAATGTCATTTAACCGAGAAGATTGTTCAAACAATTCTGCATCACGTTCATAACTCATATAGGACAAATTCACTACTTCAATAAATTTGGCAATAGCTTCATTATTGGCAATGAGGTCATCTGACAAAAATTTGTTTATTTGCCGTTTAAGTTGTCTATGAATGTTTTGATTATTCATTACGATTCATACATCGTTGTTATTGTCATGGTTTGATTGTGCAACTCGCAAGCAACTTTACTTAGTGTTGGTGAAATTTCACCATAAGAATAGAAGCCACAAACCAGCATTTCATCTCCAAAAACTTCTTTAACTACTTCTATTTCTTCTTCTATTCTATTACCAAGCACTATCTTTCTTCCAACGCAACTTACTAATAATGCTAATTCTGGTTCTTTTTTTTGTTTTTTACGAATAAGTTCCGCAGCATTATAAGAAGCATCAATAAGTTTATCAAAATTCCCTTTCATTAACCGAACCATAGATCCAATTGGAATGTTTCCTGCAAAAGTCATCGATTTATTTTCTTCATCTATAGCTAAAATGGTTCTAACAATTGGTTCAGAATTTTCATTTTCTTTCATTGAAAGAGGGAAATACAATGAAGATCCTGGTAACTCATCAGCATATTTTCCAAGGTATTCTTTATATAAATCTAAGGCATAACGGTCGCCTATTTTATACAAAATATTTTTTTTAGAAAGAGTAACCTCACGTTCTGGACCAAAATCACTCCAACCTCCTTCTGAGCCAAAACCAAAATGTATGGCATCACCATAGAAACCAATGGCAACAATTTTCCCAGATGAAGCATCGTTATTTAATCCTACAATAGTTTTTTCGAAATTGTATTCATCACCAGCTAACCCTCCAAAAATTGGAATCAATTCGTTTGTTTGTAAAATTAGCTCATTAATGAGTTCAGTACCATTAATAAAGCTTCCTTCAGAAATGATTAAAATTGATTTCAAATCATCGGTAAGTAAATCTTTTTTAATTTTATTTCCTAAAACCTGAATATCTGAATTTAACAGGATATCTATCTCAGAGACTTTAATAGTTGTTTTATCTAAAGCTATTGCAGTTGCGACTAAATTTTTTTCAACTAAATTGGTATTTGAGATTTGTCCAGATGTAGAACAAATTACAATTTGGGCATTTGGATACAGACTTTTCAATTTCTGAAATGGAGTTGCTTTTTCTAAAAATGTCCTTTCGCCAAAAGCAAGAACTAAATCAGCTTTTTGAAAATTAAATTCGTCTGTAGAAAACAAGATTTTTTCTTCATTGTTTTCATCAACTTTTACTTGCTGCAGTTTCATTTTAATAGAATTTTAGGATTATAAAGAAACTAAATTGTTTTTACAAAAACAAAAAAAACCTACAAAAGAAATTTTGTAGGTTTTTATGTATTCAAATTCCACTTAGTTTTTGATATTTAAACATTAAATCTAAAATGCATGACATCGCCATCTTTTACAATATATTCTTTACCTTCTACTTTAAATTTTCCAGCTTCTTTGGCTTTTGCTTCAGTTCCGTAGTGAATGTAATCTTCGTAAGAAATTACTTCTGCACGAATAAATCCTTTCTCAAAGTCAGTATGAATTACTCCAGCCGCTTGAGGTGCAGTTGCACCTATGTTAATAGTCCAAGCACGAACCTCCTTAACTCCTGCAGTGAAATAAGTTTGCTGTTTTAACAATTTATAAGCTGCACGAATTAAAACAGAAGCGCCAGGCTCTTCTAAACCCATATCTTCAAGAAACATTTTACGTTCTTCATAGGTTTCGAGTTCCGTAATATCAGCTTCGGTTCCGACTGCTAAAACAATGACTTCGGCATTTTCATCTTTAACCAATTCCCGAACTTGATCTACATATTTATTACCTGTCGCTGCCGAATCTTCATCGACATTACAAACATATAAAACGGGTTTTGAAGTTATTAATTGAAAGCTTTCAAACAACTCTTCCTCTTCATATCCTTTTGGCGTAACGGTTCTAGCTGATTTTGCTTGAAGCAATGATTCTCTAATTCTGTTAAGCAATCCTTCTTCAACTTGTGCTTCTTTATTGCCTGTTTTCGCCGCACGTTTTACTTTTTCCAACCGTTTTTCAACGGTTTCTAAATCTTTCAATTGCAATTCGATATCAATGGTTTCTTTATCTCGAATTGGATTTACATTACCATCAACATGAATAATGTTGTCATTATCAAAACAACGCAAAACATGAATGATAGCATTGCATTCTCTAATATTTCCTAAAAATTGATTGCCTAAACCTTCGCCTTTACTCGCCCCTTTTACTAATCCTGCAATGTCAACAATATCTACAGTTGCCATCTGAACGCGCTCAGGTTTAACCAATTCTTCTAGTTTATTTATTCTAGGGTCAGGAACGTTTACAACACCAATATTGGGTTCTATAGTACAAAACGGAAAGTTAGCACTTTGCGCTTTAGCATTAGACAAACAATTAAATAAAGTTGATTTTCCTACATTAGGCAATCCTACAATTCCTGCTTTCATTTTTTATGAGTTGACTATTAACATTTTTGTTAACGATTAATTTTTATTCTAAAAAGTGTGCAAATATAAAGGTTTATATTTTCTGATAAGAATTTAATACAATTTTAATCTGTACGTTAAAACTAAGTTAAAAAAATATTATATTGCAAGTGATTAAACAAAAACAATTAATAACTAATTCATTTATTATGAAAAAAGTCACATTATTATTATTTTTATTACAGATCTCTTTTCTATTTGCTCAAAAAGAAGTAGTTGGAAGAGTTGTAGATGAAGCTGGATCACCATTACCTGGAGTGAATGTTTTAGAAAAAGGTACTTCAAACGGTACTTCAACAGATTTTGATGGTATTTATAAGTTAAAAGTAAATGAAGGAGCTTCATTAATTTTTAGTTATTTAGGGTATTTAAATATCGAGAAAAGCACAACAAATGGATCCAAAATTGATGTAACTTTATCTTCTGGCGGGCAAGAATTACAAGAAATTCAAGTTGTAGGTTCTAGAAATTCTAAAAGAACTGTTGTCAATTCAGCTGTTCCAATTGACATTATTAATGTAAAAGATGTTACTACCCAAAGTGGTAAATTAGAAATTAATGAGTTGCTTCAATACGTTGCTCCTTCATTTAATGCTAACAAACAATCCGGTTCAGATGGTGCCGACCACGTAGATCCAGCCTCATTAAGAGGATTGGGACCAGACCAAACGTTGGTGTTAATTAACGGAAAAAGAAGACATCAATCATCATTGATTAATCTTTTCGGAACAAGAGGAAGGGGAAATACCGGAACCGATTTGAATGCTATTCCAGCTAGTTCTATAAAACGAATTGAAGTTTTAAGGGATGGTGCCGCGGCACAATATGGTTCAGATGCAATTGCTGGAGTTATCAATATTGTATTAAATGATAATGTAAATGAGTTGACAGGTGCTGTTACTTATGGAATGTTTAATACCAATGCTGATGGGGATTTTCTTCCTGGAACTCCTAATACAAAAGATTTTAGATTGGATGAAAACGGCAATGGAAATTCTATAGGTAAAAACAAAAACTTTGATGGAAATTCCGTAAAAGTTGCTGCAAATTATGGTGTTAAAATTGGTCAAAAAGGTGGCTATGTAAACTTAACTGGAGAATTTTTAAATAAAGAGAAAACTTTAAGACCAGGTTATGATTTTAGAAAAGGATTTGGAGAAGCCGGTATAATAGGATTAAATTTAATGGCAAACCTATCCATACCCATTACTAATAAAATTGACTTTTATGCTTTTGGAGGAACAAACAATCGAAATACCGATGCTTATGCCTTTACCAGAAACGGGGGAGAACGTGTAGTAGAAAGTATTTATCCAGGAGGTTTTACA
Source organism: Flavobacterium myungsuense (assembly GCF_042677265.1). Classification (NCBI taxonomy): domain Bacteria; kingdom Pseudomonadati; phylum Bacteroidota; class Flavobacteriia; order Flavobacteriales; family Flavobacteriaceae; genus Flavobacterium; species Flavobacterium myungsuense. The sequence continues at coordinate 96,084 of NZ_JBHTIZ010000023.1, forward strand.
CCTAGAATTACATCTAAAATTGCTGACAACTCAATTGCTGGAGGATTTAGAACAAAAACTACAAACGGCTGGAAAATTGATTTAAGTAACGCATACGGAAAAAATATTTTTGATTATACCATAAAAGGAACACTAAATGCTACTTTAGAAAATGCTTCACCAAAAGAGTTTGATGCTGGTGGTTTTAGTTTAAGTCAAAACACAACGAATTTAGATTTTTCAAGAAATTTTGAAACTGTTTTGAATGGGTTAAATGTGGCTTTTGGTGCAGAATATAGAATTGAAAAATATAACATTGCTGCAGGTGAAATAGGGTCTTATGCAACATACGATACTAATGGTAATCCTATTACAGATCCTACAACTCAATTTGCACCAACAATACCTAATCCTGATTTTGATACTAGCTTACCAATTTCTGATGACAACCCAGAAACTCTTGTTAGACCAGGTGGTTCTCAAGGTTTTCCTGGATTTAGTCCTAAAAATGTAGTTGACAAGAGTAGAAACAGCAAATCATTATACTTAGATACTGAACTAGAAGTTTCAAAAATATTTTTGATGACTGCAGCTCTACGCTACGAAAACTATAGCGATTTTGGTAACACATTAAATTTTAAATATGGATATCGACTTAAATTAAGTGATAAGATTAATCTAAGAAGTTCATTTAGTTCGGGATTTAGAGCTCCTTCGTTAGCGCAAATCTATTTCAATACTAACTTTACAAATTTTAATGCTAGCGGAGCAACTGAAGTTTTACTTTCTGAAAATGATAGTCCTGTAACTAAAGGTTTTGGAATTGACAAATTAAAAGAAGAGAAATCAATGAATGCATCAATTGGTTTTACTGCAACTTATAAAAACTTTACGGCTACCGTAGATGGTTATTTGATAAATGTAAAAGATAGAATCGTACTAACCGGCTATTTTGATGCTTCTGCTTTGAATCTTAATGTTGATGCTGCTCAGTTTTTTGTTAATGGTGTTAATACAGATACTCGAGGGATTGACTTAGTTTTTGCCTGGAAAAAGAATTGGAATGATTCAAAACTTGGAATCACATTTGCTGGAAACATAAATAGAATGAGAATATTAAATGTGAAAAACAAATCTCTTGATGAAGAAATCTTCTTTGGCGCTAGAGAAAAAGCATTTCTATTGGCTTCAGCTCCTAAAAGTAAATTTGGCTTAAATTTTAATTACAACGTAAAAAAGTTTGATGCAGGTTTAGCTTTTACAAGATTTAGCAAAATAGTTTTAGTAGATTATAACAACGAAGATGATGTTTATACTGCTAAAACAGTTACTGATTTAACATTTGGTTATCAATTATCAAAACAATTAAAACTGAGTATTGGTAGTAATAACCTATTTAATATATATCCCGACAAACAAGATGAACAAGGAAATACAGAAGCAGGTGGCTACTGGGATGCTGTTCAAATGGGTTTTAGTGGAGCGTATTACTATGCTCGTTTAGGATTTAATTTTTAAAAAATAGCACAAAACAAAATATAAAATCCTGTTCGTTTTAATGCGAACAGGATTTGTTTTTTTTAAACACCCTAGCTTTAATCTCTACTATCTATAAAGTTAATAATTTGCTGCTCTTCATCAGTAGCTGTTAATCCTGATACATTCCAGTAATCAGATAGAACTACGTTCTTTTTATTGTAAAGTGTTTTATCTTTAAAAACTTCACTATCCTTAAAGCTATAATTTTTAGTACTAAAATTAGTAGTTAAAAAATAATTACGAACTTCAATGTTCTTAGTTCCGCTTTTTTCTATTTTTTCAAAACCAATTTCTTCTTTAGAACTTACTAAATAATAGTTCGCATTATCTATTTTATAAATAGTTTTAAATAATGATTTATAAATATTTTTACTTCCGATAGCTGTTTTTTCTTTAGTCTTAGCCAATTCATTAGGAGAAATTACCGAACTAACTTCAATAATTAATTTCTCTTTAGGATCATAAATTATTGAAAAATCATCTGATAATCTTTTAGAATTTTCGTTTGGATATGCGGTTATAATATTATATTCTTTGTTTTTGGAGTAGACTTTAATTAAAAAATCAAACTCCTTTTTGGCTACTGATTCTAAAAGTGGATTTAAATACTTAAAATTATAATAGTTTTCCATGATGTCATTTAGGTTATACCCCAATAAATCTGATGTATTCACATTATCAAGTAAACCAATAGATCTATTTTGTTCTACTAATATATTAGAATTCGCTTTCTGTACCCTATCATAAATCTGAAAATTAATTAGTCCATCATTATAATAAGAATATTCTCCGTTAAGTTTAAAAAATTCTCGTGAATATACTTTTAGTCGTGCTGGTACCGTGAGCTTCTTTTTTGAATTTTCAATTAATGAAGAAAGAATTTTTTGCGGATGACGCTTGGTAAGAATTATTTCATCAAGACCATTTACATTATTGTTCAAATATATAATGGTCTCCATTTCTTTTAAAGAGGTTGATCTAATAGTAATTGCAGTATACGAAGTGTGCGTTATTTCGATATTTGAAGTGCCTTTTAAAACAAAACTGACTTTCCCTTCAGAATTACTCAACAAATTTTGTTTTGTCTTTAAAATTAAAATCGTTGCATCTTCTATCGGAAGATTGGTTTCTTTGTCCTTCAACAAAATAGTTTTTTCTACATTTTGAGATGAAACCGCGAAAGACAAAAAAATAGAAAATAAAACAAGTATATTTCTCAACATAAATAATTTAACTTGAAACAAATCTAATAAAAACTTGCTTCAAAATTAAACAATTCATAAAAGCAACCTACAATTTAATGAAATAGTATATTAAAAAGATAAAAAAAACCTGAGCTTTCACTCAGGTTATTGCTATTCGTTATGAAGAAAAGCTTGTCTATTTAGCAAGGTTTCCTCACTTTCTACATGATTGTCATCAAGAATACAACAATCTACCGGACAAACCGCAGCGCATTGTGGTTCATCATGAAATCCTTTACACTCTGTACATTTTCCAGGTACTATATAGTAAACTTCATCAGAAATTGGAGTTTGAGCCTCATCAGCATCAACTTCTTCACCTGAGGGTAAAACTACTTTCCCTCTAATCTTTGTTCCGTCTTTGTATCGCCAATCGTCAGCACCTTCATATATTGCAGTGTTTGGACATTCTGGCTCACAAGCACCACAATTGATACACTCGTCTGTTATTATAATTGCCATTGTATTATATTAGAAGTTAGAAGTTATAAAGTTAGAAGATTTTACGCTTTACGCATTCACTTTTGACTTATAACTATTTATAGCTTATTTTTGTGCAAAATTACAATCAAAACATTTCAAATGCAAATCATTCTGACTTTAGAGCAAAAAAAAAATATTTTTATTGAATTAGGAAAATTTTTAAGTCAATTTTCATCAACAAAAAATCTTAAAAATGATACTGTTATAAATAATGAGTTATTCTTTGAAGATTTTTTAAATTTAATTGAACTATCGCAATCGCACAATGGTTGGTACACTAAAGAAAATGTCATTTTTGCTATAGAATCCTGGGCAGAAGCCTTGACCGAAGATAATCTTAACCAATGGATTTCATCGTATGATTTTAGTACTGTAAATGCCAAAACAGTTGGATTAATTCTTGCAGGAAATATACCTTTAGTTGGCTTTCATGATTTTATTTGTGTCTTACTTTCAGGTCATAAAGCTTTGATTAAGACATCCTCAAACGATCAGCATTTATTGCCTTTTTTAGCCAAATACATCATTTCAATTGAACCTGAACTAAATAACTACATTACATTCGTAGAGGGCAAACTTGAAAATTTTGATGCAGTAATTGCCACTGGAAGCAACAATACATCGCGCTATTTCGACTATTATTTTAAAGACAAACCTAGTATTATCAGAAAATCTAGAAATTCTGTTGCTGTTTTAAACGGGACAGAATCTAAAGAACAGATGATTGCATTGGGCAAAGATATTTTTTCTTATTTTGGTTTAGGTTGTAGAAATGTCTCTAAATTATTCATCCCTAAAGGATACAATTTTGACCTTTTTTTTAATGGGATGTTTCCCTATCAAGATGTTATAAAATATGAAAAATATGCCAATAATTACGACTATAATAAAGCCGTTTTTCTGATGAGTAATTTTAAATTATTAGATAATGAATTTTTAACGATCAAAGAAGATACAAGCTACTCCTCGCCTATTGCAAGTGTTTTTTATGAATATTACCATGACTTAGATGAGATAAAAAAACGATTGGAAACGGAAAAGGATCAAATTCAATGCATTGTATCTAATAACTTAATAGAAAATAGCGTCGCTTTTGGAACAACTCAAAAACCACAACTCTGGGATTATGCTGATAATCTTGATACTATCGATTTTTTAATATCACTTGCATGATAAATTAAATATTTTACGATACAACTACAACGTTATTGTTAATAACATCCAAAATAATAAAAAGTAAAAAGAGACCTAATTTGAGTTCTATTTCCGAAATTTGCACCTTAATTTTTTGAATTAAAATCATACTATGAAAAAACATAATTATAGCGCTGGACCATGTGTTTTGCCTCAAGAAGTTTTCGAAAAATCGGCTGAAGCCATTCTTAATTTTAACAATTCAGGATTATCAATACTAGAAATATCACATAGAAGTAAAGATTTTGTTGCCGTTATGGACGAAGCTAGAGCATTAGCTTTAGATCTTTTAGGATTAACCGGAAAAGGGTATCAAGCACTTTTTCTTTCAGGTGGAGCAAGTTTAGAATTTTTGATGGCGCCATACAATTTAATGAAAGAAAATGGAAAAGCCGCTTATTTAGACTCTGGTACATGGGCAAGTGCAGCTATAAAAGAAGCAAAGTTTTTTGGCGAAACGGTAATTGTGGCATCATCAAAAGAGCAAAATTACAATCATGTTCCAAAAGGATATACTGTTCCTGCCGATGCAGACTATTTTCATTGTACAACCAACAACACCATTTTTGGTACTCAAATGAAGGAATTTCCGAATTTGAATATGCCAATTGTTTGTGATATGAGTTCAGATATTTTTTCTAGAGTGTTAGATTTTACAAAATTCGACTTAATATATGCCGGTGCTCAAAAAAATATGGGACCTGCAGGAACTACACTTGTAGTTATAAAAGAAGAGATTTTAGGAAAAAACGGAAGAACTATACCTAGCTTTTTAGATTATTCTAAGCATATTAAAGCAGAAAGTATGTACAATACACCACCTGTTTTTCCTGTTTATGCTTCACTATTAACCTTGCAATGGCTGAAAAACCTTGGAGGAATTGCTGCAATTGAAAAAATAAACAACGCTAAAGCCGCACTAATTTATGCTGAAATAGACAGAAATCCTTTATTTAAAGGTGCAGCAGTTGCGGAAGATCGCTCTACAATGAACGCTACTTTCTTATTAAATGATGAAGCGCATGCTCCAATATTTGATACCATGTGGAAAGCAGCGGGAATTTCTGGTTTGCCAGGTCACCGTTCTGTTGGTGGATATAGAGCGTCTATGTACAATGCACTTCCTCTAGAAAGTGTTCAGGTATTGGTAGATGTTATGAAGGATTTAGAAACAAAAGTTTAATCGATTATTTGTTAATTTGTTAAATATACAATTAACTTAACGAATACATTTTCTAAACAATAAATAATTTATGTTAATCAAAATCAAATCGATTAAACGGTTAGCCAAATAAACAAATAAACTCAAAATGAAAGTATTAGCAAATGATGGAATTTCTAAAAGTGGAATTCTTGCTTTAGAAAAAGGTGGTTATGAAGTGATTACTACAAAAGTGGCACAAGAACAAGTAGCCAATTACATAAATCAAAACAATGTTAGTGTAGTTTTAGTTCGAAGCGCTACAAAAGTTCGCAAAGATATTATTGATGCGTGTCCTGGCCTGAAAATTATTGGTCGTGGAGGAGTTGGAATGGATAATATTGATGTAGATTATGCTAAAAGTAAAGGAATTCATGTTATAAATACTCCAGCATCATCCTCAGAAAGTGTTGCTGAATTGGTGTTTGGACACTTGTTTTCTGGTGTACGTTTCTTACATGATTCCAATAGAAACATGCCATTAGAAGGCGATTCTAATTTTGACGGTTTGAAAAAAGCATACGCTAACGGAACTGAATTAAGAGGGAAAACACTCGGAGTTGTAGGAATTGGACGTATTGGTCAAGCTACAGCAAAAATGGCTCTTGGCTTAGGAATGAAAGTTATTGCTGCAGATATGTTTATTCCACAAGTGGATGTAAAAGTGGAGTTTTTTGATGGTCAATCTATTACAACAACTATTGTATCACAATCTTTAGAATCTTTGTTTGAAGAAGCTGATTTTATTACTTTACACGTTCCGGCTCAAGACGGATACATCATTGGAGCTAAGGAGTTAGCAACTATGAAAAATGGCGTAGGTATTGTAAATTGTGCTCGTGGTGGCGTTATTGATGAAATTGCCTTGATTGATGCATTAGATAGCGGAAAAGTAGCTTTTGCAGGTTTAGACGTTTTTGAAAGCGAACCTAAACCAGAAATGAGAATTTTAATGCATCCAAAAATTTCCTTGACACCTCATATTGGTGCCGCAACTGATGAAGCACAAGATAGAATTGGTACTGAACTAGCTTCTCAAATTATTGGTATTTTAGGATAGTTCATTTATTTTAAACAATTTAGAGGGAATTTAGCAAAATTATTTGTTAAATTTCCTCTTTTTTTATTATTAAATTTTAAGCTTAATTTTAAATGAATAAAACTAGTTCAAAAAATTAACACAATTAGTAAAGCAGTGTGATAATGATGCAATTCCAAAAAAAATTAACGAGGGTATAATGAATGAAACTATTGCGTTTGATTACTAATGAATTAACTTACGGAAAATGCTAAAAAATCTAAAAAATAAAAGTATTGAAGTTTATGATTTAGTAAATGCTATTTCTAGTTGAAACAGAAACTCAACTCTTAGGATACGGTTTCAAAATTAGGCTATCAATTTGGATTAGACTAAAATGCCAAATGGTAAATAGATATTGGTAATACAATTACTGGAGTTAGCAAAATTGGACTTGGATGTTTTCTTGATAAACAATTTTGAATATAAATATTTATTGACTTTTATAAATAAATAAGAACGTACAATCGTTTGGCTTTTTATGATTAAACATATTTTTTTAGTTTTTTTTTAATTATAGAGTTTTTATTCTAAAAACAAAACTTTCTTATTGGAGTTGTATAAAACCAAATCATAAGGAACTAATTGAGTTGAAACTGTTTCTGAAGCAGCATCAAAATTAATATGGTTGTGTTTTCTAAATAAATAAATCTCTTTTAAACAATTATATAAACTTTGGTGAATAGATGTCGTAAAAGTAGGTAATTGCTTATTTGACACCAATAAATCAACTTGGTAATTTGAACTACTTTTCGATAGATTGTTTCCAATTATTCTAATTGTAAATGTTGTAGGAACTCCATTTTGTTTCCCTTGATATTGTACTACCATATTTTTAAGATTAAAATGTAATTAAATAATAAAAACCAAATTCTATTTAAGTTGATTTCTTTATAAAATTATAAAAAAAAAGAAACACATTGATTAAAAATCTATAAATTTTAAAAATATTATTTCTTTAACCGCCTTCAATACAAATTATGATTAATGAATAGAAATTAACAATAAGCTAAATGCTTCTTTAAAACGTTTGCTTATCATTAATTAATCAATAAATTTGCAAAAAAACAAATGAAAAATACTGTTTTAACTGAGGTTCACGAGAGCTTGGGAGCTAAAATGCTTCCGTTTGCTGGATATAACATGCCTATTTTATATGAAGGCGTAAATGCTGAACATGAAACCGTTCGCAATAATGTTGGCGTTTTTGATGTCTCTCATATGGGTGAATTTTTACTATCAGGACCAAATGCACTAGCTTTAATTCAGAAAGTGACAACGAATGATGCAGCTACATTAACCATAGGAAAAGCCCAATATTCATGTTTGGCAAATAAAGATGGTGGTATTGTTGATGATTTAATTATCTATAAAATTAAAGAAAAACAATATCTATTGGTTGTAAATGCTTCAAATATCGAAAAGGATTGGGATTGGATTTCTAGTCATAATGATTTGGATGTAGAAATGAAAAACCTTTCGGATGATTATTCTTTATTGGCTATTCAAGGACCAAAAGCCATAGAAGCAATGCAGTCCTTAACTTCAATAGATTTATCAACAATTCCATATTATCATTTTGAAGTAGGAGATTTTGCAGGTTTTCCGCATGTAATTATTTCTGCAACAGGTTACACAGGTTCAGGTGGCTTTGAAATTTATTGCAAAAATGACCAAGTTAAAACCATTTGGAATAAAGTTTTTGAAGCGGGTGCTGCTTTTGGGATAAAGCCTATTGGTTTGGCAGCGAGAGATACTTTACGTTTAGAAATGGGCTTTTGCTTGTACGGAAATGATATTAATGACAGCACCTCACCTATTGAAGCCGGTTTGGGATGGATTACAAAATTTAACAAAGAGTTTACCAATTCTGAAAATCTGAAAAAGCAAAAAGAAACTGGAGTTTCTAGAAAATTAGTAGGATTTGAGATGCAGGAGCGCGCTGTGCCTCGACACGATTATGAAATTGTAGATTCCTCTGGAAATAAAATTGGTATTGTAACTTCAGGAACAATGTCTCCTTCACTTGGCATTGGTATTGGCTTGGGATATGTAACTAATGAAAATAGTGCTATTGGAAGTACTATTTTTATTCGAATCAGGAAAAATGATGTTCCGGCTAAAGTGGTAAAATTACCTTTTTATAAAAAATAAATTAAACCTAGTTTCAAAACTATACTATTCAATTTTGATATTAAAATTGAATTTTGATATTGGTATTGAAAAAGTTATTTTTGCAGTCTTAAAAATTGATTTTAGATTGATGATTAATAATTTTTGATTTTAGAAGTAAAAAAACAATAAGAAATGGGAAGAGCGTTTGAGTTTAGAAAAGGGAGAAAAATGAAACGTTGGTCGGCAATGGCTAAAGCATTTACCAGAATTGGTAAAGATATTGTTATGGCTGTTAAAGAAGGTGGTCCAAATCCAGAGGCCAATTCTAGATTGCGAGCAGTTATACAAAATGCGAAAGCTGCTAATATGCCAAAAGACAATGTTGAGCGTGCCATTAAAAAAGCGACAGATAAAGACACTGCAAATTATAAAGAAGTTTTGTTTGAAGGATATGCACCACATGGTATCGCATTATTGATTGAAACAGCAACTGATAATAACAATAGAACTGTAGCTAATGTAAGAAGTTATTTTAACAAATGTAACGGAACAATGGGAACACAAGGTTCGGTTGAATTTATGTTTGACCATACTTGTAATTTCAGAATACCAAAAGGGGAAATTGATCCTGAGGAATTAGAATTAGAATTGATAGATTTTGGTGCTGAAGAAGTTTTTGAAGACGAAGATGGTATTTTAATTTATGCTCCTTTTGGAAGTTTTGGAACCATTCAAAAAGAATTAGAAAACAGAAAAATGGAAATTCTTTCTTCAGGTTTTGAACGTATTCCTCAAATTACAAAAAAACTTACTGAAGCTGAAATGGCAGATGTAGAAAAATTAATTGAAAAAATGGAAGAAGATGATGATGTGATGAATGTATACCATACTATGGAGGAAAATTAATTTTTATTACTCTCAAAATGGTGTATCAAATTATAATTAAAAAAATCCGTTTTAAATAATAATTCATTATTTTTGATAGATTTAAGATCACTGACTATGACAAAAGTATTTTTCCTTTTCCTTTTTTTTTCCTTAACGGCTTCTGCTCAAATAGCATCAACTGATTCTACAGTTACTATTAATGAAGAAAAAGTATTTCGTTCTACAGATGTAGATTTGAAACCTCAACTTAACGAAGGAATGTATACTTTGTCAATGTTTATTAGTGATAACTTTAAATTTCCTGAGGCCATTAAAAATAAAAAAATAACGATTTTTTCAAGCTTTATAGTAGAACCCGATGGCACGTTAACCAATATTAAAGCTTTTCATGTTAATGTAAAAGAGTATCTTCCTACAACAGTTGTAAAAACATCAACAGAAAATGAAAAGATAAATCAATTGGATCAAATAGAATCAATGAAAGCAGAAACGGTTCGTGTTCTTAAATTATTTAAAAAAACATGGATTCCTGCAACTAAAGAAGATAAAGTTGTTCGATGTTTATATAACTACCCTATTAATTTTAATATTGAATAAATAATTAGTATTTTAAGAATTACACAAAACAAAAAAGAGAGTTTTCTACTCTCTTTTTTGTTTAATATTTATTTTAACTTGATTTATGATTTAAATATTTGTGTTAAGCTAAAAAATATTATTTATTTAAAATATGATATTGAATAAGTCCATCAATTGGTCTTCTTAAAACGTTACCTAATTGCATTCCGTGTTTCGTTAATACAATTTGTAACTCCTCTTTAAGGTAAAATGCAATTGAACCAATGAAATGAATTGGTACTTCTTTACAATTCTCATATTGAGAGATATAGTTTTCGACAAAATCCTCCATAGCAGCAAAAATAATTTTCTTGCAAAATTCATTTTCTTTATGCTCAATTAAAAATTTTGCAAATGTTGCTAAATAAGCGTTAGGATTTGGCTCTTTGTATAAATTATGCTTAATATAATCAGCATCTAAATTATAGGTCTCTTCAAATTTGGTCGCTAAAGCTTTAGGCATTTTATTAAAATAGTATCCACGCAATAATTGTCTGCCAAATTGATTTCCGCTACAATCATCCATGGCAATATAGCCTAATGATTGCACTTTTTGGTGTAAAACCGAACCATCAAAATAACTACAATTAGAACCAGTACCAAGAATACAAACAATTGCAGCTTCATCTTTAGGTGTTGTAGCATATACTGCTGCGTAAGTATCTTCATGAACCGATACTATAGCTTTTGGAAAATATTCTTGAAAAACTTCAGCAAGAAAATTTTTCATTCTGTCAGTACCACAACCCGCACCATAAAAAAACAAATGTGAAACTTTATTTTTATTATGAGAAATATCAAATTTATCATTAAGACGAATAATAATTTCTTCTTTATCTAAAACTTCAGGATTTAGACCCAAAGTTTGAGCTGTAAACAAAACTTTTCCACTTTCATCAATTGAAATCCAATCTGCTTTTGTGGAACCACTATCTACTAATAATTTCATTTTTTTAGGATTTTGTCCCGATACGAACGGGTTAGAATTTAAGAATTTTCGTAAATGCTAAATTTGTTAATACTATATTTTATTTTCTTGATAATTAATTAACTATTTCATAACAATAAAGGTAAACATGCAGAAATACTAGTATATAAATATACTTTACAGTTAAAATAAAAAAAATGTAATGAAAGAATTAAGAAAATAAAAATCCCGTTAAGATAATAAAACGGGATTTTTACATTTAATTTATTTTAAATTGGCAATATGAACTGATAAATCAATTAATTTGCTTGAATATCCGTATTCATTATCATACCAAGATACTAATTTGAAGAAAGTTGAATTTAAACCAATTCCTGCAGTTGCATCAATAATTGAAGTTCTTTTATCTGATATAAAATCTTGAGATACAACAGCATCTTCAGTATATCCTAAAATACCTTTCATAGTTGTTTCAGAAGCTAATTTTAAAGCAGCCATAATTTCTTCATAAGAAGTTTCTTTAGCTACTTTTACAGTTAAATCTACTGTAGAAACATCGGCAGTAGGAACTCGAAACGCCATACCTGTTAATTTTCCGTTCAATTCTGGAATTACTTTTCCAACCGCTTTAGCAGCACCTGTTGATGAAGGAATAATATTTATGCTTGCTGCACGACCACCTCTCCAGTCTTTTCTAGAAGGGCCATCGGCAGTCATTTGAGTTGAGGTAGTAGCATGAACTGTTGTCATTAAAGCTTCTACAATTCCAAAATTATCATTAATAACTTTAGCTAAAGGTGCTAAACAGTTTGTTGTACATGAAGCATTAGAAACAACCAAATCAGAAGCTTTTGCAGTTTCGTGGTTTACTCCCATAACAAACATTGGAGCGTCTGCAGATGGAGCTGAAATGATTACTTTTTTAGCACCACCTTTAATGTGCTCGCTTGCAGTTTCAATAGTTGTAAAAATACCAGTACATTCTGCAACTACATCTACATCTACTTCATTCCATTTCAAGTCTGCAGGGTTTCTTTCAGCGGTGATACGGATATTTCTTCCGTTTACAAACAATTTTCCATCTTTTACTTCCACTTCTCCATCAAAACGTCCATGAACTGAATCATATTTTAATAAATAGGCTAAGTGATCTACATCTAATAAATCATTAATTGCAACTACTTCAACATTATCTCTATTGAATGATTCTCTGAAAACAATTCTTCCAATTCTTCCGAAACCGTTTATTCCTAATTTTACTTTTGACATTTTAATTTAATTTTAGTTACTGTTGCTTTAATTTTTTAATTTTCTTATTTAAATTGACATTATATCAGAAACACGTAGTAATTCCCTATCAATTTCTGTATGCCCTTTTATAGCCTGCTCTAATGGGGTTAATGCTATTTTATCATGTATTAAACCTACCATTAGGTTTGATTTCCCTTCTAATAACGATTCAACTGCTTTTACACCCAATCGACTTGCAAGAACTCTATCAAAACAAGAAGGAGCTCCACCACGTTGCATGTGTCCTAAAACGGAAACTCGAACATCATATTCAGGTAAATTGGCTTCTACATAATCTTTAAGTTCAAAGACACTTTTACCTATTTTATCACCTTCAGCAATCACCACTATACTAGATGATTTTCCTGCTGCTTTACTTTTTTTAAGGGAATCTAATAATCGTTCTAGTCCCATATCTTCTTCAGGAATTAGAATCTCCTCAGCACCTGCTCCAATACCTGCATTCAAAGCAATATGTCCAGCATCACGCCCCATAACTTCAACAAAAAATAATCTATTATGAGAACTTGCAGTATCACGAATTTTATCAATTACATCTACTACAGTATTGAGTGCTGTATCATAACCTAAAGTATGACTGGTGCCAAAAATGTCATTATCGATGGTTCCTGGAATTCCCATAACTGGAAAACCATATTCTTTATTAAAAACTTCAGCTCCTGTAAAACTTCCATCTCCACCAATAACTACAAGTGCATCTACACCCGCCGCTTGAAGTTGACTGTGTGCTTTTTTTCGACCTTCAGGAGTCATAAATTCTTTTGATCGTGCTGATTTAAGAATAGTTCCACCTTTATTCACAATATTATGAACTGTTCGTGGACCCATATCTTTAAAATCGCCTTCAATCATTCCTTGATAACCTCTATATATTCCTACACATTCTATGTTATGATAGGCACATGTTCTAACAACTGATCGAATTGCAGCATTCATTCCTGGAGAGTCACCACCAGAAGTTAAAACTCCAATTTTTGATATTTTTTTTGACATCATTTTTAAATTAAAATGTAAAGCTAACAAACATCTCTCATATTAGAGATAGTGATTATAATTAATTTTTAAAGCAATATAATTTCAAACGTTTTTGTTAATAAGTTTTTATTAGCTTCGTTTATTTTATCCTACTATTTTGCGTTAAAATGAAAATAAAGTGAAATAATTTGCAAATATGTAAAAATAATTAATATTGAAGTGAACGTTAAGTAGGTAAATATATGATTTTTAGTCCTCTTTAATAGGAATAGCCTCTTTATTAATTTCTGGTATTTCTGAATCTTTTTTATTCTTTTCTTTCATATGAATAAAGTCAGGCAAAGGACTTGAATCTTCTATATCAGTTGGTTTTGCAATCACTTTTTCAATAGTTTGATTTTTAAAAATCTTATGCAATAATTCTTTAAATGTATCAAAATCAACTTCATAAGAAATACCAATTCCTTGTGTATAGCCAATACTTTGGCCTATTAAATTAATATCATTTTCTCTATTAAATCCTCGAAGATTTAACGTTCCATCTTCATTAACTCTGTATTGAATTTCGATATCGCCAACAATTGCCGATTCATTTATTCCTCCTACTGGAACTCCTAATTTACCATTTATTGAAATTCGTTCATTAATTTTTGTAGAAACTGTAACTCCTACTCTACCATCTGTTTGCGCTCCAGGGTTCCTATTTGCAGAAACTATATTTACGCCTACTGAAATTTTAGATTCATCGTCTTTAAAAATATTACCAAAAACATCACCAAACTTCTCATACAAATTATTTGTTATTGATGTTTGATCAATTCCATCAACAGCTAAAAAGCCTCCTGTTGATAATAGAATTAAAGCTTGCTTTTGTCTAAAATCTTTATCATCTAATTTGGTTTGAATTTGAGATCTTAAAATTGGACTTAAATTGGGGAAATTTATATTAAAATCAGGGTCTGGATTGCTTAAATTACCTTTCAAACCAATTACTACCTCTAAATCTACTTTTCTATTAAAAGTAGAATTATCTAATAAAACAGATGGATTAGCGGTAGTTTTGTATACAGCATCTAAATTTAAAATTGCTTTCATCGGATCGCCTTCCCAAACAACAGTGCCTCCTTTTTTAATGTCAAACTTTTTATTGATAAGCCCTCCATATTTAAAATTGTAAGTTCCTTCATAAGCTTGAAAATCTCCCCACATATTGAATTTTCCTAGTGTGTTTATTTTAAATAATAACGATCCAAAACCTTTTCCTTTCATTCCATGTCCTGAATTTCTATCTAAGATAACTTCAACTTCAGCATTTGGATTAATATCGAAATCAAATTCTAATTCTAATCCTTGATAATTCCTTACTGGTATCTTTTTTTCTGTATTTAAATTGTATTTTTCATCAAATGTTTTAAAATGGAAATTACTATTACTTCCAATTACTTCCTTATCACTAATTGGAATTTTCATTGATGTTCCTTTTTCTGATTTTGCATTTACTTTTATAAATAGGGCATTTGTTGGTCCTTTTATTGTTGCATAACCATCTATAAATGCCGTTCCGAAATAAGCTGCATCTTCACTATCCTTGGTGTCTAATGCCAAAAATCTGTTTGAATTTATATTTAAATCTAATTTCCAATCTGAAAAATTCTTGTGTTCAATACTTCCGTTTAATTTCCCTTCAGTATTGTATTTCGTATCTTTTAAAGTGGCGTTTCTAATTAAAAATTTACTTTCTGTCACGTCTACAACTGCATTATCTTCAATATTATAATCCGTATTTAGATATGGGATTTTTAGCCCTGCCTTATTAACAAATAGTCTTCCATTTATATCTAAATCATTTATTTCGCCTCGAATGTTCGATTTACCAGAAGCAAAACCTCTTATATTTGAAATAACTTCTCCACCTAAAGGGCTTAATATTCCTAAATTAAAACTTTCTAAATTTAAATCTAAATCTAAACTCGTCGTATTATTTACAATTTCTATTTCTCCGTTAGCAGAAAAGGATTCTACATTTTCATTTTCTAAAACGGAATTGAGATTGAATTTTTTAAAGCTATCATCACCTTCAATATCTAAATTGAGACTTCCTAAGGCAATATTGTTTATACTAAAATCATCAATTCGTATGGATGATGTAGGTTGATATATAGTATTTAATTGTTTTAGACTTACGCTTCCGTTTAAACTTCCGTCTAGCTTAAACTTTTCGACAGTTGGTAAAATTTTATTTATCTCAACATTCTCAAAATCTAATTTCAAATCTTTATAGGCCAAATCTTTTAATTGACCCATCAATTCTATTTTTTGATTTTCATGAGACATCACAACATCTTCGATTGAAAAATTCTTGAGTGCTTTATCAAAAACTATCTTGTTTTTTATATCTTCATTCTCATTTAAAAACCATAAATAATCTTTAAACTTGAGTTCTGATTTTTTAATTCCTACAACACTTTTTCCTTCTTTATTAATAGTATGGTATAAATTTAAATTGTAATAATCTTGAGATGCATTACCGCCCTTAAACTCTGACCGAAGAAACAATGTATCTTTGGTAGTTACATTTATTAAACTAAAATCATTTACTTTATAATATTTTGTTTTTATGCTATCAAGTTGGATATACGTATTATATAGTGGGTTTTTATTGTCTATTTTTATAGCTAAATTATGAAATGAGTTGGAGTAAGCATCAATTTCTGGCGAATTAAAATTCAGTTTAAACTCATCATTATCTGAATTGATATTTCCTTTAAAAACTGTGTTTTTTCCAATGTTAATACCGGGGTAAAACACTTCAATAATTTTATTATAAATGGCAAAATCGAATTTCAGGAATTGTCCTTTTATGATTTTGTTTGGATTGTAATTTGCATAAAGACTTCCGAATGAATTCTCGAGCATTTTTTTTAGCTGATTGACTTTGAATTTTCCTACTACTTTTCCCTCTATAATATCAGGAGAATTAATAGTTATGGTTCTCAGCAAATCAGAATCGAAACTAGAATTTATAGTGAAATCATCAAAATAGTAGGTGTCTTTATTGTTTTGATAGGATGTTTCATTGATATTTATATCTCCAACTAAATTATCTAAATCGTTTCCAGAAACATTCATTTTGATGTCTCCTTTAAAAACAGAAATGGTATCTTTTGTTACCAATTTTAGGTTTCTTAAATTTGCATAATCAATTTTAGTATGAAAATTATATGCAATATCCTTTTTCCCTAAATTGACTAATCCATCAAAATCCATAAACAAATTAGGATCGTTTATAAAAACTTTACCTTTAAAAATTGGGTCTTTAAAATTTCCGTCTACAATAATTTTAGAATAGTCATAACCTTTATATTGCAATTTATAAATATTGCCAGAAAAAGTGGTGTTTAAATATTTTTGTTTAAACCCTTTTCCATCAACATCTAGGTTTAAAGATACTTTGCCTAAATCTTTCTTATTCAAAAACGCACCAATATTAAAATGTTCTAAAATTATATTTCCAGAATAAGTAGCATTATCAATGTTGTTTATATTATTCATCATCAAATTCGATTGAATATTACCTAAAGCTGTTGTCATATAAAAATCGGCATTGATATAGGTGGTTGTTACTGTCGATTTTCCTTTTAAATTAAATTGACCAATTTTTTTTAAACTTGAAGGTAATTTTTTTCCTAAAACATTAGGTAATAAGGCAACAAGGTTTTCATAATTTGAAGATACTTTATTAAAACTACCTTTCATGTAAAATCGCTGGCCATTTTTTCCGAAAAGATTCTTGAAATTTACATTTCCAATAATTTGAGATTTTTTCCCATCAATTAAATTTAGGTTTCTAGCATAAATATCATTTAGAGTACCCGTTAAGATTGTTTTAAAAGTAAAAAATTGATCTTTTCCTATTTCTTTATAAAAATAATAAATATCATTTGTAGATAAAGAAGCTTGATCAATATCTATAACAAAACGTACTTTATTATTAAAATCATGAAAATCTTCTCTAACATAATTTAATCGAACATTTCCCTTCAATAAAGAATTATTAGTAACGACATCTAAATCATCAAGTAAAATATTTTTTTTAGTATATAAAAATTCAGCCGAAAGGTTTTTAATAAATAAACCTCTATGATCTTGAAATGACATTTTCTCAATAATTGTCGAAACATTGGGACCATGAATTTTAAAATTGCTAATGGTAGCGTTCAGTTTTGTAAAATCGACATCTTTAGGTATTTTCCTATTTTCATCAATAAGAATAAACCTGCTATTCGTAATAAATGCATTATTTGCTGTAAGCAAAAATTTCTTTTTTGATGGCTTCCCTGAATCAAAAGATGCAATAAATTTATCGAGATTGGTTTCATGTTCACCTTTATAGGTCTTCATGTTCAAGGTTAAACCATCTAATCTAATATCTCCAAAATGCAAATCGCCAGAAGTTAGCTTTTTAAAGTCTAATATATTGGTATTTATCCTTTTAGTATAAATTAATGTATCTTTATGATGATCAAAAATGAGTATTTTTTTTAACTTGACTCCGCCGAAAATGGTAATGCTAATTTGTTCTATATTTATATTTGTTTTATAGCTTTTATTTATTTCAGTTGTGGCATATTGTGCAATCTTAGTTTGAACAAAAGGTAGTGTTAATGCAATACCAATTCCTAACAAAAGTAGAACTAGTAGTAGAAGAGAGCGAAATACTATTTTTTTAAATCTTTTAATTCTTGTTGTTTTTTAAATTTATTCCTGAAATTTCAATATTGATAAGGAAAGTAGAAGCCTTTTGATAAAAAATCTTTAATTTTGGCTTCGCTGTAAAAATAAAATTTTTATATCGGTTTATCAAATATAAATCAAAAATCGTGCTCTTTTATGCAACAGGAAGATGTTTTTATACTAGCAATTGAAAGTTCTTGTGATGACACCGCCGCTGCCGTATTGCAAAACGATAAAGTATTGTCAAATGTTGTAGCCAATCAGCTCATTCACAATCAATACGGAGGTGTTGTCCCGGAGTTAGCATCGCGTGCACATCAACAAAATATTGTACCTGTAATTGATGCTGCTTTAAAGAATGCAAATATTAGCAAAGAGCAACTTTCAGCAATTTCATTTACGCAAGGACCTGGACTTATGGGCTCCTTACTCGTTGGTAGTTCGTTTGCTAAATCATTGGCATTAGCTTTAAATATTCCATTAATTGCTGTCAATCATATGCAAGCTCATGTTTTAGCACATTTTATCGATGAAGCAGGATATGACAAACCTACTTTTCCGTTTATTGCATTAACAATTTCCGGCGGACATACACAAATTATAAAAGTCAATTCTTTTTTCGATATGGATATTATTGGAGAAACAACGGATGATGCTGTTGGAGAAGCTTTCGATAAAAGTGCTAAAATACTAGGATTACCCTATCCTGGCGGACCTTTAGTAGATAAATATGCACAATTAGGAAATCCTAAAGCCTTTACTTTTACAAAACCCAAAGTTCCTGATTTAGATTTTAGTTTTTCAGGATTAAAAACGGCGATTTTGTATTTTATTCAAAAGAAGACCATTGAAAACCCAAATTTTATTGAAGAAAATTTAAATGATATTTGTGCTTCAATTCAACATACCATTATTGAAATTTTAATGGATAAATTACAATTAGCGGTTGCAGTAACTGGAATTAAACAAATTGCAATTGGAGGTGGTGTTTCGGCTAATTCGGGAATTAGGAAAACATTGAAAGAAGCTGAACAAAAATTCGGATGGAAGACCTATATTCCAAAATTTGAATACACAACAGATAATGCTGCAATGATTGGAATTGTAGGTTATCAAAAGTTTTTATTAGGAAAATTTGAAACTTCTGATGTAGTTTCGAAAGCAAGAATACTATTTTAAATATGCAATTATTTTATAATCCAGCCATTAAAGAGACCTCTGAATTATTTTCTTTTGACCGAGAAGAAAGTAAACACATTATTAAAGTATTACGTAAAAAAGACACAGATATATTATTTGTAACTAATGGATTAGGTTATTTATTTAAAACTGAAATTACTTTAGCATCTGACACAAAATGTACCGTAAAAATTGTTTCTGTTGAAAAGGCTCCAACTCCAAAATATCATTTGCATTTAGCAGTAGCTCCAACAAAAATGAACGATCGATACGAATGGTTTTTAGAAAAAGCAACTGAAATAGGAATTACTGAAATTACTCCTATTATCTGCGACCATTCTGAAAGAAAAATAATAAAAACTGATCGTTTTGATAAAATTATTCAATCTGCAATGAAGCAATCGAATCAATTGTATTTACCAAAATTGAATGAGCCAATTTTGTTTAAAGACTTTATAAAAATTAAAAATAAAGACCAATTATATATTGCACATTGCGAAGAAACCAACAAAAAATTACTAAAAGAAGTTTTGAAGCCAAATGAAAACGCAACTGTTTTAATAGGTCCTGAAGGCGATTTTTCTGAAAAAGAAATACAATTGGCTTTAGAACACAATTTTATTGCTGTATCTTTAGGAAACACTAGATTACGAACTGAAACCGCCGCTATTGTTGCATGTCACAGTGTTGCCTTTGTTAATGAATCATAAAAAATGAAAAAAGTTTATTATTTATTACTACTCTCAATTACAACTATTACATTTTCACAAGAAATTGCTTTGCTAAAATATAATGGTGGTGGCGACTGGTATGCAAATCCAACTTCGTTACCGAACTTAATTAAATTCTGCAATCAGAATATCAATACTAAAATTAAATTAAAACCAGGATTAGTAGAGCCTAGCAGTCCAGACTTATTCTCCTATCCTTTTATACACATGACAGGACACGGAAACGTTGTTTTTAGCGATTCAGATATTATAAATTTAAGAAATTATATGACCTCGGGTGGTTTTTTACATATTGATGATAATTACGGAATGGATGAATTCATAAGGAAAGAAATAAAAAAAATATTCCCTAACCTTTCGCTTATGGAAATCCCTTCAAATCATCCTGTTTTTCAAAAACCGTATTCTTTTTCTTCAGGAATTCCAAAAATTCATGAGCATGAAGGTAAGCGTCCTCAAGCTTTTGGAATTTTTATAGAGAGTCGATTGGTGTTGCTATATACTTTTGAGACTGATTTAGGAGATGGATGGGAAGATGCCGAAGTTCATAATGACCCCGCAGATGTTAGGCTAAAAGCATTAAAAATGGGTGCAAATATTTTAAATTATATATTTAATAACTAATAAACAATTAATTATGAACTCAAAAATTATTGCAAGTGGTATTTTAAGAGCTTTGATTGTAGTTGTTGCAACTATTTTAGTTTTGTTTTTATTCTATAAAATTCAGTCCGTAATTATTTATCTCATTGTTTCTTTGATATTGACATTAATTGGAAATCCTATTTTAGATTTTTTTAAGCGAAGATTAAAATTCAAACACATTTTTGCTACTATAACTACTTTACTGTTTTTTATATTAATTATTACGGGAATAATTATGCTTTTTATTCCACTAATTATTGACCAAGGTGAAAATCTAGCGCTTTTAAATATTACCGAAATAGAAAAAAATAGTCTTCAATTACTACACCAAATTAGTGTTTTTCTTGAAAGTCATAACATTGATGCTACAAAAATCATAAAAGAGGGAAATGTGATTTCTAAATTTAACTTAGAATTTATTCCAAATTTTTTAAATTCATTGATTGGTATTCTGAGTAGTTTTGGGATGGGAATAGCATCTGTTCTATTCATTACTTTCTTTTTTCTTAAAGACAAGCAATTAATAGTTGACGGATTGAAACAGTTAATTCCTGATAATCACGAAAGTCAAATTCTAAATTCGTTTGAAAAAATAAACCATTTATTATCTCGATACTTTATTGGTCTTTTACTGCAACTATTTATTGTTTTTATTCTCTATGCTATCGTATTATTGTTTTTTGGAATTGAAAATGCAATTGTTATAGCTTTTTTATGTGCTATTTTAAACATCATACCCTATATTGGTCCTTTAATTGCATCTGTTTTAGCTGCAATTTTAACAATGATGAGCAGCCTTGGAAGCGATTTTCAGACACAAGTTTTACCATTAACAATTTATATACTGATAGGATTTTGGGTTGTTCAAATTATTGATAATAATGTTTCACAACCTTTAATCTTTTCAAAAAGTGTAAGTTCTCATCCTTTAGAAATATTTCTGGTGATTTTAATTACAGGTTTTTTATTCGGAATAGTTGGAATGATAATAGCTGTTCCTACATTTACTATTCTTAAAGTAATTGCTAAAGAGTTTTTTCCTGAAAATAAAATAGTGCGATTATTTACTAAGAATATTTAATCAATAATTTAGTATTTTTAAATTATTTTTAGTTTCCTGTCTTCATTTAATTTGTTTAAATTTTCTTTAAAAAAGACCTCTATATACACCTGCTTTTATAAAAAATTTCACATTATGCCTAAAAAAAAAAGACTATTTTTGCATCATAATTAATACAAATTCCTTATTGATTGTAGAAAACGATTAATATTGAGAGCTGTTTTTTTGTTGTATAACTTATTAATTATGTTTTTATTATACTATAGTAACAAAATCACTGTTATTAGTGATTGCGATTGTTGTTTATAAATTCTATTTTTGCACAATAATAAAGAATTGAAACATTTATTTTTTTTAATAAGCAATACAATATTCTTGAAAGCTACACTTTTTAGTTACACAAACTGATTTTAATGATAAATAGAATACTATATACTATATCTTTTTTATTTACTTTCAATTGCTTTTCGCAAGCAATAGTTGTAGATGAGACAACCTATACAGTACCTGAATTAGTTTCTAAAGTATTAGTAAACTCGAAATGTGTTCAAGCTTCAAATATAACTTGGAGTACGGGTACAAATTATGGATCTGTAAATGGAATAGGGTATTTTGAAACTACAAATCCAAATTTTCCAATAAAAAAAGGAGTTATATTAAGTACTGGAAGTGTGAAAAATGCACCAGGACCTAATACTACTTTACAAAGTGACGGGAATGATTCTTGGTTAGGTGATACTGATTTAGATAACACCATGACAGCTGCCGGAATTCCAACAGTATCCTCAAATGCTACTATTTTAGAGTTTGATTTTATACCCATTTCTTCAAAATTTAGTTTTGATTTCTTGTTTGCTTCTGAGGAATACGGAAATTTTCAGTGTAATTTCGGTGATGCTTTTGCTTATTTATTAACCAATACCGTTACCAATGTAACAACTAATTTAGCTGTTGTGCCTGCAACATCTGACCCAATTTCAGTAGTTACTATCAGAGATAATGCTTACCTAGGCACTTGTCCATCAGTAAATGAAACTTTCTTTGACAATTATTATGGTGGAGCATTAGCAGCAGGAGCGGCGACAAATTTTGAAGGAAGCACCGTAAAAATGACTGCATCTGCAGTATTGGTGCCTAACGTAAAATATCGTATTAAGTTAGTAATTGCTGATAGAAATAATTTTGAAAATGACTCTGCTATATTCCTTTCTTCACAAACGTTTAACTTGAGTGAAAATGTATTAGGTCCAGATTATACAATAGCTAACAACAAAGCAGTTTGTGTTGGCGATATTGCCGAAGATATAACGACAGGATTAGACCCCATGTTTAATTCTTTTGTTTGGAGAAAAAATGGAATCGTAATACCTGGTCAAACAGGTCCAAATTTAACCGGAGTTATGGGAGGAAACTATTGTGTTACCTTCACCAATTTTATAAATATTTGTGAACCCATAACAGACTGTATTTTTGTTGAGAACTATCCTTCTGTTAATGCTTCGAACCCATTAGATATTTATAAATGTAATACTGGAGTAGCTACAACTTACAGTTATGATTTCTCTAGAAATACTGCTAGAATGTTGGTAGGCTCAGGAAGTCCTTCGGTACCTATTCAAATTTCATATCATATATCGTTAGCAGATGCGAATAGTGGATCTAGTCCATTAACTAGTCCTTATGATAGTCCAGACAATGTGACGGTTTATGCTAGAATATTAAATCAAACTACTGGCTGTCATATTGTTAAATCATTTAAATTATTAACATCATTAAGTCCAACGGCTACTAAACCAAATGACTTAACTGAATGCTCCCTAACAGGAATTGCTAATTTTAATCTAGCTTCAAACCAATCAATGATTTTAAATGGACAAAATCCTTTACTAAATATTGTTAGTTTTCATAGTAGCCAAAGCGATGCTGATAATGACTTAACACCATTACCATTAAACTACGCCTCTAGCGGAGGTACAGTATATGTAAGAGTGGAAAATAGAGACGATCCCATATGTTATTCTACTACAAGTTTTGAATTATTTGTATTGTTAGTTCAGCCATTAGATGTATTGCCGCCAGTTTTTGTATGCAGCTCCTATACTTTACCTAAATTAGTAAATGGTTTTTATTATGAAAAAACACAAGGAATTGGAAAAGAATATTTTGAGGGAGATATAATTACCAAAGACCCGACAAAACCAGAAGAAAATGTTGTTACTATTTTCATTTTTGACCCTTTATCACCGTGCATACCCCTAAAAGAGAATACCCTTATTATTACATTTGTTGATATCCCTTTAATAACCCCAAAAAACCAAAAGGTCTGTGACAATGTAGGCTTTCCTCTCCCAGGTTTAGCTTACGGAGATTACTATTCTTTACCCAACGGACAAGGAGATAAAATTACAGGAATTATTAAAACACCACAAACCATTTACACCTACTTTCAATCTCTTGATGATCCAACTTGTATTACAGAAAGTTCATTCGAGGTAGATATCCTTATTTCTCCTATTCTACCTGAATTTAGCGATACTTATGACTGTCTTTCTTTTTCTTTACCGCCCTTGAGTATTGGTAAATATTTAGATTCATCAGGAAATCCAATTTCGGCAGGAACACCAATAACTTCAACTCAAACCATTACAGTTGAAGCTAGTTCGAACACCATTCCTATTTGTAAAGACACGAAATCTTTTACTGTATTTATTGGAACTTTTCCTCAACCTGAAAGCAAGTCTTATTGTGTTAGTTTTACATTACCCGCTTTACCTATTGGTAAATATTACACTGCTCCAAACGGATCTCAAGGAGTAGGAACAGAAATACCTTTTGGCACCATAATTAATGTAACCACGCCAGTGTGGATTTATGTTCCTGCAGATGCCAACTCAAATTGTCCGTCCTACGATAAAAAAATAATCATAACAATTGAATTACCCCCATTGTCTAACCCTAATGATGCTTCTAAAGGCTATTGCGAAACATACACGCTATTACCATTAGCAAACGGAAATTATTTTACTGGTAGTAATGGTTTAGGAAGACCTTTAATGGCAGGCGATGATATTAAAAAAACTACACCTATTTTTATTTATATTACCGATGGAAATAGTTGTAAAAATGAAATTCCTTTTACAATTACTATTAACTCTAACGCAAAAGTGGACAACAGAGCTAGTCTAGATTTTTGTGGGGGTATAAATTATCCTTTAACCCCTATGTCATTAGGATCTGTAGGAAATTATTATAATGGTCCTTTAGGAACAGGAGGTCTACTTCCAGCTGGAACTGTTATTACCAAAACCAAAACAATATACATTTACGGCACTACAACTACGATACCTCCTTGTCCTGTAGAAAACTACTTTACACTCTCCTTTACACCTAGAGTAGATGTCTCTGCTGATATTAAAGTTTGTGAAAATTATGTGTTACCCGCACTTACTGAGGGCGAATATTATACACGTCGAGGCGGTCAAGGATTAAAGCTTAATGCGGGAGACATTATTGATACTGATCAAACTATTTATATTTATAATGAGTATCCTAACAGAAAAGAAATTTGTACCGATGAAAGCAGTTTTACTGTAACCATTACCAGACCTGTTGTAAATAATACTATCCCATCAAATAAGATATATTGCGATGAAGATGGGGTTAACGATGGATCCATTTTAATTGAATCAACCACATTAAAAGAAGATATTCTTGTAGGACAGCCTGGACCTAATGCAAATTATGACATAAAATATTATAATTCATTAGCTGACGCTACAATAGATAAAAATCCAATTACAACAGTAAAGACGCAAGATGTTTATTATAAAATAAACAATGTGCTAACACCCGATTGCTTCAGTATAATTAATAAAATAGGCATAACAATTAACAAAATTCCTCTACCAGACCCAAATGAGGGTTTAATTTGTGTCAATTTAAGTAATACTGTTGTTATTAATAGTGGATTGCCAATAGCTCCAGAAAATGTTTTTGAGTGGTACAATAACGATGCTAACGACTTAATGTCTTCTGAAACTAGTAACGAAATTACAGTTTCAGTACCTGACATCTATGCTGTAAAAGTAACCAATACACTTACAACATGTTCCTCTCATAAAATAGCTGTAACAGTGGTTCGTTCTAGTCCACCTCTAAATATCGACTTTACTACATCATCGCCCTTTAATGAAAACCAAGTCGTTACAGTCCTTAATCCAGGAGGAGAAGGTGATTATGAATACCAATTGGATTTTGGTCCTTTTCAAAGCAGTCCAATTTTTGAAGGGGTAAAACCTGGCGATCATAAAATAACGATAAGAGATAAAAACGGTTGTGGTTATTTAGAAAAGCCATTTACTGTAATTAATTATTTAAAATATTTCACGCCAAACGCTGACGGTTATAACGACACTTGGAATATTATTGGATTAAAAGACCCTGAAGCTTCAATTAGTATTTTTGATCGTCATGGTAAATTAATAAAGCAAATTAGCCCAATTGGGACTGGTTGGGATGGGAATTATAATAACAAACCGTTGCCATCTAGTGATTATTGGTTTAAAGTTACCTATTTTGATGATTTAAGGAATAAAAAAGAATTTAAAGCTCATTTTTCTCTAAAAAGATAATTATTCTAGAAATCAAAAAGCTTTTGAATCTTTCACTTCTACATATTGAAATACAAGAATTTATAGCTGTAAATCTTGAAAAAAGCATTGCTACATTAGCCTTGCAAAAGAATCCATTTCCAGAAGTAAATTGGATCGTACTATTAGATCAAATTATTGCCAAAAAGAAAGCTAAAGAGAAACTACCAACTTGGTTTGAAACAAAATTTATTTTATATCCAAGTAAAATAGCCATTGAACAAACTTCTTCAGAGAAAACGGCTCTCTATAAATCATCATTAGTTTCTGGTGAAAGTCTTATAGATTTAACAGGTGGCTTTGGTATAGATGATTATTATTTTTCTAAAAAAATACAATCTGTAATTCATTGTGAAATCAATACCGAATTGTCTGAAATTGTTGCTCATAATTACGAAAAATTACAGATAAATAATATTTTATGCTATCAAGGTAATAGTCAAGCTATATTACTCAAGCTAAACAAAAAATTCGATTGGATTTATATCGATCCTTCTAGACGAAATGAGGAAAAAGGCAAAGTATTTATGCTAAAAGATTGCTTGCCAAATGTTCCAGATTTATTAGGTTTTTATTTTAAATATTCAAATAATGTATTAATAAAAACGGCTCCAATTTTAGATATTTCTGCTGGATTATCAGAATTAAAAAATGTAAAAGCTATTCATATCATTGCAGTTGATAATGAGGTAAAAGAACTGCTTTGGGAATTGAGTAAAGATTACCAAGGTGAAATTTTAATTCAGACAGCAAATATTGAAAAATCGAGAATTTCAAAATTTGATTTTTATTTAAACGTAAATAAAAAACTACCGACTTTTAGTTTACCAAAAAAATATCTTTTTGAACCCAATAGTGCTATTATGAAATCAGGCGGATTTGATGAAGTAAGTTCAAAATATAAAATTAATAAGTTACATCAACATTCCCATCTTTATACTTCAGAAAAACTAATTGATTTTCCAGGTAGAATTTTTGAAATTGAAAATACATTTCCGTATTCAAAAGTAACTATGAAAAAGGTATTTGAAAATCAGAAAGCGAATATAACAACTAGAAATTTTCCGGAAAGCGTAGAAAATATTCGAAAAAAATGGAAAATTAAAGATGGAGGAAATCGGTATTGTTTTTTTACAACTGATATGAATAATGATAAAATAGTTTTAATTTGCACTAAAATAAAAGCACTATGAAACATATTGTATTTTCAATTATTATCTTAATAAATTTAAATATTTTTGGTCAAAAGCCTTGCGAAATAAATACTGATGTTACAGATTCTATAGGGAAATATAAATCGACAAAGGAGCATCTTGTTTATGAAAAAATTTTCAACGAAAAATCAAGATTTATTTTTGCTTCATTCGTTTTAACCGATGGAGTTCCAATACTAAATTTACAGTTCATAGAAAAAAGTAAAGAATTTATTAAAGCAAAATGTTTTGATAGTAATTCAAAATTATATTTACAATTAATGAACGGTAAAATAATTACACTATTTCATACGAGTCAGGAAAGCTGCGGCACATTATTAAGAGACACTAAAGAACTCGATAACAGAATATTAACGGGTTATTTTTTAATTAAAAAAGAAAATTTTGAAGACCTGAAGAATTCTCCTGTTTCCTTTATTCGAATAAAATACAGCACAGAAAATGAAGAATACATTTTTAAGAAAGAATTAAAATCAGAACTAAACGGTATTGTATCAGAACCTGAGAGTTTTTTTATAAACTACTTGCACTGCATCGAATAAATATTAATCGCATTCCCATTTAAAATTCGATAAATTATCTTTTTTTGCATTTTTTAAATTATAATGCCACCATTCACTATCAAAAATTCTAAAACCAAAACGAATCATCCCGTTTCGTAATAATTTTCTGTTA
The DNA here is from genome assembly GCF_042677265.1 of Flavobacterium myungsuense. Taxonomy (NCBI): domain Bacteria; kingdom Pseudomonadati; phylum Bacteroidota; class Flavobacteriia; order Flavobacteriales; family Flavobacteriaceae; genus Flavobacterium; species Flavobacterium myungsuense. The sequence goes on from NZ_JBHTIZ010000023.1 coordinate 124,524, forward strand.
TTTTTTACTTCTTCTGAAAGATTTTCAAATTCATGGCTAGATTCTATTCCAAAAAAATCAAAAGGCGTTCCCATATCCAATTCTTTTCCATTATTGTCAACTAAAGTAAGATCAACTGCTCCCCCTCTATTGTGTATGGAACCTTTTTTAGGATTGGCAACATAATTAGGATTTGAAACTATACTCCACATTTTTGTCTGAACATCTAAAGGGCGATAACAATCAAAAAGCTTAATACGATAGCCTTTAGACATAAAACGTTCATTTGCTTTTAGTAAAGCATTGACCGTTTTTAATCTTAAATAACATTCAGCACATTCATATACTTGAATTTTTAAAAAATTATCATCAGTTGCATATTTCATATCATATACAAAATCCGAACTGTAGTCTTTTATATTTACAAAAGAAGTATCTGCAATGATCTCTGATTGTGTAAAGGGTAACTCTTGACTTTTAACAATTTCTATATTTGGTTCAACAACTTCCTTTTTTGTTATAGGAGAAATAATCGTATCGGTGATTCCGGTTTTTCTATTCTTTTTTGTGTGTATAGAACAAGAAAGAAACACAAAAATGAAAAAAAAAGAAAGAGGGCAATATAATTTATTCATCATAAATAGGATTAAATATACAAATTAAATAAAAATTGGGAATAAAAAAACTATTAATTGAATTTAGAAATCATATTTTTTAATTTAACTTAATTATTAACTATTCTGAAATAAATATAAAACTTTAAACTAAATTTGTATATAGATTTTATAACAACTAAACATGAAAAAATTTACTTCTATATCAAATATTTGTATAGCATTATTATTATTTACAAATTTAGTGTTATCTCAAACGGCTCCGGTACAAATAATTCATAATTCCGGAGATTTATCAATAAATACTATTGATATTTATCTTGACGGAACAATTCTTATTGAAGATTTAGCTTTTCGAACTGCAACCCCTTTTCTTGATTTACCTGCTGGAAATTTAATTAGCATTGATATAGCACCTGGAAATAGTACTTCTAGCAGTGAAACTTTTTATAATATAACAACTACATTAGATGTCAATGACACTTACATTATGGTAGGAAATGGAATAGTAAGTGCATCTGGTTATACTCCTAACGAGCCTTTTGCTATATCTATTTTTCCACATGGCAGAAAAATAGCAACAAATTCAGAAAATACCGATGTGCTTTTTTGCCATGGGGGAACTGACACTGGCTCTGTAGATGTTGTAAATACTACTGTTCTACCTATAAGTAAGTATATCAATAATCTTTCATATACTAGTTTCAACACCAATTATTTAGAACTACCCACATCAAACTATACTATTGACATAACTGATGTTTCTGGAAACAGAGTCATTCGATCATATGATTTTATTTTAAAAAGATTAAATTTAGCTGGAAAAGCAATTACAGTTGTTACTAGCGGATTCTTAAAGCAATCTCAAAATAGTAATGGTCCCTCTTTTGGATTGTGGTATGCAATGAAGAATGGCGGAAAATTAATTCAATTTGACCAATCAGAATATGCAAGAGTCCAAATCATTCACAACTCTCCCGATTTAAGTGTTGCTAATGTTGATTTGTATGTTGATAATAAACTAGTAAAAAAAGACTTTAATTTTAGAACTTCTACACCTTATTTGGATTTGAAAGCATTGGAACCAGTAAGAATAGATATAACCCCTGCTAACAGCACTTCTAGTGCTGAAAGTATATATAATTTTACCACTACTTTTAATATAGGTGACACCTATATTCTTGTTGCCAATGGTATATTAAGCGCTGTTGGGTATTCCCCAAACATTCCTTTTAATTTTTCCGTTTTTAATAAAGGTCGTGAAACTGCATTCGATAGTAAAAACACAGATGTTTTATTCTTTAATGGTTCTACAGACATCAAAACTATTGACATTACAGAAACAGATGTTCCACTTGGTACTCTTGCAGATGATCTATCATATGGTACTTTTGCAGAAGATTATTTAGAATTACCAACTTCAGATTATGTTTTTGATGTAAAATCTGCAAACGGGATTACTGTTTTAAAATCTTATTCAGGAAATTTACAAACTTTGGGATTAAATGTGGCGGCTTTAACTGTTTTAACAAGTGGTTTTTCAGATCCTTCCGAAAATAGTAATGGTCCAGAATTTGGAGTCTTTATAGCAAACGTATTTGGTGGCAATATGATACCATTACAATTGCATGTACCTATACCAAAAGCACGTATACAAATCATTCATAATTCTGCTGATGCAGCTAATAATTTGGTTGATATTTATCTAAATGGAAACATTTTATTAAATAATTTCAAATTTAGAACCGCATCTAAATTTATAAATGTTCCTGCCGATACTCCAATAATAATATCAGTTGCACCTTCAACAAGCACATCCGAATCAGAAAGTTTCTATACTTTTACTGAAACATTAACAAATGCTAAAAAATATGTAATTGTTGCAAACGGAATTCGAAGTTCAACAGGCTATAGTCCTAATCAACCCTTTGGTTTTTCAATTTTTGATCAAGGCAAAGAAATTGCAACAAATGATACTAATACTGATATAATTGTGAATCATGGAGCTACAGATGCGCCCATTATTGACATTCTAGAAACTACTATTCCTGAAGGAAAAATAGTAGACGACATATCTTACAACTCCTTTAACTCAAATTATATAGAACTACCAACGGCAGACTTTACTCTTAACATTACTGATGCTAACGGAACAACTGTTCTTAAAACTTATTTAGCACCTTTACACTCTTTTAATTTTAAGGGTAAATCATTAACTATAGTTGCAAGTGGATTTTTAAATCCTTCGCAAAATAGCAATGGTCCTGAATTTGGTTTATGGATAGCAACTTCTTTAGGTGGTAATTTGATTCCGTTACAATTATACGAAGCCCCTAAAAAAGCACGTGTTCAAATTATTCATAATTCAGCTGATGCAAATAATGCTTTGGTTGATGTATATCTTAACGGAGAAATTTTATTAGATGATTTTAAATTTAGAACAGCAACTGAATTTATGGATGTTGTTGCAGAAACACCTATAACAATAGCATTAGCTCCCTATACAAGTACTTCTGATGCTGAAAGTTTTTATACCAATACTCAAACTCTGACTTTAGATAAAACCTACGTAATTGTTGCAAATGGAATAACTAGTACAACAGGTTATTCTCCTAATCAACCTTTTGATTTGTCTATTTTTGATCAAGGTAGAGAAACTGCCACAAATATTGCTAATACCGATATTCTTATAAATCATGGTGCAACAGATGCTCCTATAGTTGATATTGTGGAAACAAGTGTTCCTGCGGGTACTATAGTTGATGATATATCGTACAACTCCTTTAATTCAAATTATTTAGAACTCTCAACTTCAAATTATGTTTTAGATGTAAGGGATGCTTCAGGAATAGATGTTGTAGCGAGTTATTCTGCTCCATTAGCAAATTTGAACCTTCAAGGACAAGCCATAACTGTTGTAGCAAGTGGTTTTATAGATCCATCACAAAATAGTAATGGCGATCCGTTTGGATTATGGGCTGCACTAGCCTCAGGAGGCAATCTGATAGAATTAGAAAATAGTGCTTTAAAAGCGGAGACATTCTCGAAAAACACATTTACTATTTTTCCAAATCCAGCTTCAAATACTTTAAAAATTACTATGCCAGCAAATAAAAAAATCTATAACGCAACTATTATTGATGTTACTGGAAGAACGGTTATAAACAATAATTCATTACAAAACAATACAATAGATATTTCAAATTTATCAAATGGTATTTATTTACTAAATTTAGGAACAGATAGAGGAAATTACAAACAAAAATTTATTGTAAAAAAGTAATTTAATATATTACTATCTCTATTAAAATAGCACAAAAATTCTTTTACCCTTTTTTTTCTTTCTACCGAGCTATTCTAGGAGATTCATACAACAAATAATAAATGTGAAATTAACTTTAGTTGTGAAATTTTGAAACTATTTTAAGCTAACTAAAAGTTAATTTATGAATAATTTAATCAAAAAAAGCAGTAGTTTCGCAACTGCAAAAAGTGTAAAATTAAGTTATTAAAATTTAAACAAAAATGGCTTCAGGGTTTTTCGTTCTATTAGATGATATTGCAGCAATTATGGATGATGTTGCAGCAATGAGCAAAATTGCAACCAAAAAAACAGCAGGAATATTAGGAGATGATTTGGCTGTAAATGCTGAGAAAGCATCAGGATTTCTATCAAATAGGGAGCTCCCAGTCTTGTGGGCAATTACAAAAGGGTCGTTCATAAATAAATTGATTATTTTACCCATTGCTTTTTTATTGAGTGCTTTTTTTCCTCCAGCTATCATTATCATTTTAGTACTTGGCGGTCTGTATTTAGCCTATGAAGGCGCTGAAAAAATTTTTGAATTCCTGTTTCCACATTCTCATGAAAAAAAAAAGAAGGTAATTGAAACCATTTCTGAACAGGATATTGAAATACAAGAAAAACAAAAAATAAAATCTGCTATAATAACCGATTTCATCTTATCAGTAGAAATTGTTATAATTGCTTTAGGCACAGTAATAGGAAAACCTATTTCATCTCAAGTAATGGTAGTTTCTGTTGTCGCAATTATTGCTACCGTTGGAGTATATGGTATTGTTGCACTAATTGTTAGAATGGACGAAGTAGGTTATAAACTAATTCAAATGAATGTCAAACAAAAAAGTCTATCTAAAACAATTGGTACGCTATTGGTTCAAGCCTTGCCAAAAGTCATAAAAAGCTTAGCTGTAATTGGCACTATTGCACTAATTTTGGTTGCAGGTGGAATATTTGTTCACAACATTGATTTTTTACATCATTTGTTTCCTCAAATTCCAGCATTTATAACTGAGTTTTTTGTTGGATTGGTTTTTGGTATAGTTGCATTGCTCGTTGTAAATGCAATTAAGAAGATAATGAATAAGTAGTAGATCTTTTTTACAAAACAAACAACCTCTTACTGAATTACATGATCTAAAAATAATCAGAAAGGCAAGTTTTTTTCAGTATTTTTGATAGAGAAAAACTCTATCTATGACCACTAAAGAACTATCAAACAGTATCCATACCCTTCATCAAGAAGTCAACTCATTTATTTTAACTTTTGACGAACGTAGATTTAATTCACAAAGAGCAAATGGAAAATGGAGCATTACCGAAGAGCTTGGACATCTCATAAATGCTTTACAGGAAAGTAACAAAGGAATTCAACTCCCTAAATTTTTCATTAAATACAAGTTTGGAACCAACAACAGACAGGAACGTACTTATGATGAAGTGGTTACAAAATACTTAAAAAAATTAGAACAAGTTTCTATCGTAGACAATCCTTTTCAAATCAAAAAAGCAAAACAAACAAGTAAAGAAAAGTTGCTAAAAAGTTATTTAAATCAACAGCAAAAATTCGAAAAGCGTTTGGCTCAATTTACCGAAAAAGAGCTCTCTACCCTCTTACTACCGCATCCTTTGTTAGGAAGGATTACTATCAGAGAATTTGGCTATTTTACACATTATCATACTGAACATCATTTTAAAAATATTCAAAAAAGATAAAATCACTCTGCCTTGGGTTTGTATTACGAGCCCTCAAATATCAAATCATCAATAAAAAAATAACCCAAAAAGTTAGTCTAAAATGACGAAACCCACCTTAGTTTCCCTACCTTTTACCGCCTATCAAAAATTTGTCATCTTCCTCTTAGCAATAACCCAATTTACCGTCATACTAGATTTTATGGTCATGTCCCCGCTGTGAGATATGATTATTAAAATCTTACGCATCAACAACTCACAGTTAGGGGTTGCCGTTTCGGCCTATGCTTTTAGTACCGGGGTATCGGGTTTGCAAACAGCGGGCTTCGCCGATCGCTTTGACCGCAAAAACTCTTGCTCTTCTTTTACATTGGTTTTGTTATGGGCACCTTGTTTTGTGCCCTAGCACCCAACTTCGAATTATTGCTTCTGTCCCGAATCATCACCAGAATTTTTGGTGGGGTAATAGGTTCCATCTCAATGGCCATAGTCTCGATTTGTTTAGTTTACAACAATGAGGCAAAGTCATGGGTTTTGGACAAATGGGTTTTGGAGTGAGTTAAATCTTGGGTATTCCCATAGAATGAACTGTGTATATTTCCAAATTTATTTTTATGAATTTCTAAATAAATCATCTATTTTCACCGAAATTGTTGTTTTATAATCATTTATAGCAAAGCAACTTCAACAATAAATTCTTATTGTTTTCATAAAAAAACGATAAGATAATCTTAAAACGTTAGCAATTTTGATCAGTTGTTTTAATTTTGTCGGAGAAAATGGAAAATACTTCATCAATTTATCGCACCGTTCGGATTTGGCTTTTACTGCCAATAGTTTTTGTGAGTAGCATCCTATTCGCAAACACTTCCCAATCTTTATCGGTACACAAGGATAATTTGATATTTGAAAAATCTATTTTATTTTCAGACTATTTTGCGACGGATAGTTCAAACGGTAATCTGCCATTTGAAATCCCTGCCGATAATGAAGATAATTCCATAAATGATGTAGAAGATACCGTAAAAATTGATGTACTAAAGGGGTCTATTTCATACAATTCTACTTTGTCCTTAACCCTTAAAGATATTCCTTTAAGTTATCTCTGTTTTGAGCAACTTTCGCTTCACCAAGAAATTACAATTCCACCACCGAAATAAATACTTTTCAAGCGCGTATTTGTTTTTTTTGCCCATTCTACTCAGTCTATGCAATAAAAATATATTTATACTACTTTAAAATTATTTAATTTTCGATATAATGAATAAAATTACTCTTATTGCAGGACTAGTGCTAACTATGTCTACTATACTTTCATGCGACTCTAAAAAAAAGAAAGAAATTACTTTAGAAAAATACCCAATCACAAGCCCAATTGTAGTTGACACTACTTTTACCATAGACCATGTGGCCGACATACAGTCAATACAAAATGTTGAAATTAGAACTAAAATAAATGGCTATATAGAAAAGATCTATGTCGATGAAGGTAAGCCCGTTAAAGCAGGGCAATTATTACTAACAATTAGTAGTCAGACACTCGAAAAAGAAGTTCTCAAAGCTAAAGCATTAGTAAAAAGTGCGATTTCAGAGGCAAAAACTGCTGAACTTGACCTGCAAAATATGAAAATACTAGCAAGCAAAAATATTGTATCGAAAACTAGTTTAGAGAAAACTCAAGCGGCTTATGCTGCAGCGCTTGCAAGAATTGACGAGTTTAGGGCAAACCAAGAAAGTACCGAGATTCAACTTTCGATGACTAAAATAAAAGCCCCTTTTGATGGTGTTATAAACCGAATTCCTTTTAAAGTAGGAAGTTTGATAAATGAAGGTACCCTACTCACTACTATATCAAATAACAGCTCGGTGTATGCTTATTTTAATGTGTCTGAAAAAGAATATCTTCGGTTCAGAGAACAAAAAAGCAACAATGAATCAGCAGAAATTACCTTACTTTTAGCAGACAATACAGAACACGCTCATAAAGGAACAATAGAAACTATAGAGGGTGAATTTGATCAAAATACTGGAAATATTGCTTTTAGAGCCAAATTTCCTAATCCCGATTTATTACTCAAACACGGATCTAGTGGTAAAATTCAGTTGACAAACACTATAAAAAATGCATTGATAATACCGCAAAAAGCATCTTTCGAAATTCAAGATAAAATTTACGTTTACACTGTCGATAAAGACAATACAGTACATAGTAGAAATATTGAAATTAAGCAGCGTATTCAGCATTTGTATGTAATTGAGTCAGGATTAAAACCATCTGATAGAATTATATATGAAGGCATTCAAAACTTAAAAGAAGGTGATAAAATTTTACCTGAAAATGTTAGAATGCAACAATTAATTTCAAAATTATAAAATAACTTTCTACTTAGAAACTGCGACTATGTTTTCAAATTTTATAAAAAGACCAGTATTATCAATAGTTATATCCTTAATTATTGTGCTCTTAGGGGTATTATCCCTAACTCAATTACCTATGACCCAGTTTCCGGATATTGCTCCTCCAGAAGTAACGGTTACCACAAAATATACTGGAGCAAATGCCGAAGCATGCGTAAAAGCGGTAGTAACTACATTAGAACGTGCTGTCAATGGTGTACCAGGAATGGCTTATATGTCATCAGTATCAGGAAATGACGGAACAAGTGTTATCAGCATCGTTTTTAAAGCAGGTAGTGACCCAGAAATTGCTGCAGTTAATGTACAAAATAGAGTATCATCAGTATTAGATGAGCTACCTGAAGAAGTAATTAAATCTGGGGTAATTGTTGAAAAGGTACAAAATAGTATGTTATTGTATCTTAACATACTAAGTTCAGATCCAAGTCTTGATGAAAAATTTCTGTTTAATTTTGCGGATATAAATATCATTCCTGAATTAAAACGAATTGATGGAGTTGGCTATGCCGATCTAATGGGACAACGGGAATACGCTATGCGTGTTTGGTTAAACCCTGTAAAAATGGCTGCATATAACATTTCGACTGAAGATGTTATTCAAAATTTAAAGCAACAAAATATTGAAGCAGCACCTGGAAAAGTGGGTGAAAGTTCTGGTAAAAGAGAACAATCATTACAATATGTAGTAAAGTACACTGGTAAATATAATACTAAAGATCAGTATGAAAATGTAGTAATTAAACGTGATTTTGACGGAGAGCTTTTACGATTAAAAGACATAGCCGATATAGAATTTGGTTCGTTAGACTACGATGTATTATCTAAAGAAAACGGAAAACCAGCGGCAGCTATTGTTTTAAAACAACGTCTCGGAAGTAATGCCAGCGATGTAATTGAAAACATAAAAAATAAAATGAACGAACTAAAGGTAGCCTTTCCTGCGGGAATTTCGTATACCTACAGTTATGATGTTTCTAATTTCTTGAATGCCTCTGTCGAAGGGGTTTTATACACTTTACTGGAAGCTTTCTTATTAGTAGCACTAGTAGTGTTTGTGTTTTTAGGCGATTTTAGATCCACTCTAATTCCTGCCATCGCTGTTCCTGTATCGCTAGTAGGCACCTTCTTCTTTATGCAACTTTTTGGTTTCAGTATTAATCTTATTACGCTGTTTGCGTTGGTGCTAGCCATAGGAATTGTTGTTGATAATGCCATTGTCGTCGTCGAAGCGGTTCACGCCAAGATGGAGGAAGAACACCTCGAACCTAAAGAAGCCACTGAAAGCGCAATGAAAGAAATTGGTGGTGCTATTATTGCGATTACTTTAGTCATGTCGGCAGTATTTATTCCTGTGGCATTTTTGCCGGGACCATCAGGGGTATTCTTTCGTCAATTCTCTGTAACGATGGCAATTGCAATTGTGCTTTCGGGTGTTATTGCTTTAACATTAACTCCAGCATTGTGTGCCATGATGCTAAAAAACAATCACGGTGTAGCAAGAAAAAATAATTTAGTAAACCGATTCATAGATGCATTCAATAAAAAGTATGATACTATTGCTATACGATACAGAACTATTTTAGAAAAAATTGTAAATAGACGAGTGGTAACTGCCGTAATCTTGCTCCTTTTTTGCATTGGAACTTTCGGTTTAGGTAAATTTTTACCTACGGGATTTATCCCCAATGAAGATCAAGGAACAATTTATGCTAGTATTACTACGCCATCTGGAGCGACATTAGAACGATCAGAAAAAGTTGTCGATGCAATACAAGAAACAGCCATGAAAATAAAGGGAGTTGCCTCAGTTTCTACTTTGGCAGGTTATAATTTCCTGACAGACGGTACAGGTGCCTCGTTTGGTATGAACTTAATCAGTTTAGAAAGTTGGAAAGACCGCAAAGGAGTAACCGATAAGGAGATTATTGAAGATTTAAAAAAACAAACTAAAACGATAAAAGATGGTAAAATAGAATTCTTTACTCCCCCCCCTGTACCTGGCTACGGAAATTCAAGTGGATTTGAGCTGCGAATATTAGACAAATCAGGAAAAGGAGATTTGAAAAAATTAGAAGAAGTATCCAAAAAATTTGCCTTAGAATTGAATAAAAATGAATCCATAAAAAATGCTTTTTCCTCATTTGATGCAAGTTTTCCTCAATATCTTGTAAATATAGACAATACAAAAGCGGCACAAAAAGGGGTAATCATAAGCGAAATTTTAAATACGTTACAAACCTATTTGGGTAGTGAGTATGCGACAAACTTCATTAGATTCAATCAAATGTATAAGGTTATGGTACAATCGTCACCAGAATATAGAGCAAAACCTGAAGATATTTTAAAACTTTATGCAAAAAACTCTGAAGGCGAAATGGTTGCCATGTCGTCTTTTATATCTATCGAAAAAGTGTATGGCCCAGAACAAATTACACGCTACAATATGTATCCTGCTGCAATGCTTAATGGCGAACCAAAAGAAGGATACAGTAGCGGACAAGCCATAGAAGCTGTAAAACAAATTGCAAGTGAAAAATTGCCAAAAGGTTACGGCTATGATTGGGGAGATTCATCTCGTGAACAAGCCAATTCAGGTAATGAAGCTATTTACATTTTCGTGATTTGTTTGTTGTTCATTTATTTACTTTTAGCGGCGCAATATGAAAGTTTCCTTTTACCATTGCCAGTTATTCTATCATTACCAACAGAAGTGTTTGGTGCGTTTTTTCTATTAGTGGCTCTAGGGTTAGAAAATAATATTTATGCTCAAGTTGCTATGGTAATGCTAATTGGACTTTTAGGAAAAAATGCAGTACTTATAATTGAATTTGCAATTCTAAAACAGAAAGAAGGACTTACTCCATTTCAAGCTGCAATTGAAGGTGCATTGGCTCGATTAAGACCTATTTTGATGACCTCTTTTGCATTTATTGCTGGATTGTTGCCTCTTATGCTAGCCACAGGTGCTGGTGCGATTGGTAATAGAACCATCGGTACAGCTGCAGCAGGCGGAATGTTGTTCGGTACGGTATTCGGAGTACTCATTATTCCTGGTCTTTACTTCATTTTCGCTTCTTTAACTTATAAAAAAGCATAAACAATTTAATATATATTCTACATTACAATGAAGAAAATAATGTCAAATTTAAAATTTATAACTATCTGTAGTATCTTAGTTTTCACTCTTTTTGGGTGCAAACCAATGCAGCCTCCAGCTGATATAAGAATCAATCAACTACCAGAAACTTATTCGCAGTCGAACGATACACTTAACGACTCAAAAATAAAATGGGAATTATTCTATAAAGACGAAAGTCTACGAAAACTTATATCCACTGCACTTACTAATAATTATGACCTACAAGCTGCTACGCAAAAAATTGAAATGATGCGTGCTGCAGTGCAGTTTAATAAAGGGAATCAGTTGCCAACAATAAGCGCAGGATTATCAGCAGCGCAACGCAGATTTGGTTTATTCACCATGGATGGAGCAGGAAATGCTAGTACAGATATTCAGCCAGGAAGAGTCGTCCCAGAACATCTGCCAGACTATTTTGCAGGCTTCAATGCCAGTTGGGAAGTAGATGTATGGGGTAAACTTCGTAGTAATAAAAAGGCTGCAGTAGCACGATTTAGTAGTTCGATTGAAGGACGCAATGCCATACAAACTGCCTTGATTGCAGAAGTAGCATCAACCTACTACGATTTATTAGCTTTAGATACTGAGCTAGATATTGTTCGAGAAAATATCGAAATACAGCAAGCTGCACTTGATATAATAAAAATAAAAAAAGAAGCAGATATTTTAAATGAATTGGCTGTAAAACAATTTGAAGGCCAAGTAAATAATTCAAAAGGGTTTGAGTACAAGCTTCTGCAACAAATTACGTTAGTAGAAAATAAAATCAACTACTTATGTGGCCAATTTCCGCAACAAATTATTCGCGATAAAACCAAATTTAATAGTCTAAATCCTGATATTATTAGTACAGGAATTCCATCTCAACTATTGGTCAATCGACCAGATTTTAGGCAAGCTGAACTAGAATTGTTTGCCTCTAAATTTGATTTAAAAGCTGCAAAAGCTGCATTCTATCCTAGTTTTACCATTACAGGCGCAGTTGGATTTCAAGCTTTTTCTACAGCTTTGCTTTTTCAATCCCCTCAATCAGTAGCCTATACTCTTTTAGGTGGAATTGCAGCTCCTATATTAAATAGATCGGCTCTTAAAGCAAAATATAATACAATTAACGCACAACAAACTGAAGCAGTGCTTAATTATCAAAAAACTATTTTAAATGGCTATTTAGAAGTAGCTAATGAAATGTCGAATATCAAGAATTTAGAAAAATTGTATGAATTAAAAAATAAAGAAGTTCTTGCTTATGGACAATCTACAACCATTGCAAAGGATTTGTTTATGTCGGGAATGGCAACTTACTTTGAAGTACTAATGGCACAACGAACCGCTTTAGAAGCTAGAATTGATATGATTATTACTAAGAAATTACAATATCAGGCAATGATTAATTTGTACAAAGCTTTAGGAGGAGGTATAAAATAAGCCGCTCTAAACATGTAATCAATTTCACAAAACGTTGGAGAATATTTTTAGCGATATAGAGAAAACAAATTCAAAACCTGATTTTGTCTAAATTATACGGACAAGCTGAACACCGTTTCAAGAAGTAGGCAAACTTAAAAATTTATAAGTTATGAACAAAAAAATGATTTTCGGGCTAATCCTATTTGCAGGTTTGGCTATGTCTTGTAATCAAGCTACCGAAAAAGTAAAAGAAGAAGCAAACAAAGTAGTTTCACAAACTAACGAAAGTGTACAAGAAGTTATTGGTGATTTAGGTTTAGTCTACGTAGAAGAAGGAGCACAAACCATCATTACTTATGACGAAGTGAATGCAGCCCAACAGGCTTGGTGTGATGCATTAGTAAAAATTGGTAAACTTAAAGAAGAAGGTGGAGACTATAAAGCCTTTGCTGAACAAGTTCTTTCTGATGCTTATAACTATGATAACGGAAAGGTGTTTTTCAAACCTACACTGGCATATGGAGACCAAACCTTTAGAAACGACAAAAAAGGAGCATTAGCTTACTTTATAGGTGGCGATGCTGATTACCCTAACGATAAAGGTTTTGCCCTCACACCTTGGGTTAAGGCTCGTTATGACAATGCTGGCGAAAAAAATGAAGGCATACAAATTTACGGCTCTGTAGCCATTACAATGGGTAATGTTTGGGTAACAGCAAAAGATGGCAAAGAAGTTATGGTTGACAAAACTTGGGTTTTCAAAAAGGGGAAAGATGGAAAATTGAGAATTATAGTTCACAAATCATCGCTCCCATTTTCACCCACAACTAAATAATTTATCAATGGGTTGGGTAATTACTCAACCCATTTTTTAGTATTATAACAAGAATCAATTAGTATTTGCAGCAGGATTTATATTATTGTTTTTTTTTTAATAAATAATTTAATTCAAAATCCGTGCTGTTTGATAGTTTTGTAACTCGTAACCCACCCAAATACAAAGTCCAAAAAACGTTAATTTCCTCAAAACTAAAATTACCTCAAACCAGTCAAAATTGTTTCTACTTTAGTTAGTATATCTGGTTATTTTTGGGGTTAATTATAGTGCTATATATTTGATACAATATATACAAAGAATGATAAAAAATAAAAATACTAAACACAATATCATTAATTTAGTATTTTAACTACAACATAAAGCGTCATGTTTTATGGAATTGAAAAACATAAAAGTGTTATAGAAAACTCAAAATTAGCAAACAAAATATTTTATAGAAATTAAAATCAACAAAATAAATGACTTAATTTTGATAAAAAAGTATTTAACCTAACATTGAAAAACTGATGTCTAAAAAACATGGTATTTCTAAATTTACAATATAAGGCTATTCAGACTAAAGAATCTAACTCAATTTTAAAAAAAGATTTTAATGAACATTAAAACATTAATACTAATTATAATTAATAGTTTAATTGCATTTGTAATTGTTGTTTTAGCTTTTTCTTCATACAAAGAGTTTTCAAACGTTTTAAACGATCGCATTTTACAGCAACTAAATTCAATTAAAACCCTCAAGAAAAATCAGATTGAACATTTAATAAAATCTGAATTGGAAAAGTTTGAGACTACTGATTTGTATACTCAAAATATCGATAGTACCCAATTAAAACTTTCTGATAGTATTAAAAAAATGAATGGAATTCATGATTTCACACCCTATCATGTTGATAAAAAAACTACAATAGGTTTTATATCTAATTCTTTAGGGGGTACTACAATTAAAGTTTTGGATTACACCAAAATAAAAAAAATACTCCTTGAACGAACAGGAATGGGTAACAGTGGGGAGTCCTATCTTGTGGGTAAGGATTTTAGAATGCGATCACAATCTCGTTTTTATCCAAATACAACCCCTTACACCTTATCTGCTAAAACAGAAGGGGTTTCAAATGCTTTAAAAGGAATAAATGGCAAAGGTGTTTTTAAAGATTATAGGGGTGTTAATGTTTACAGCGTTTACAGTCTTTTAGAAATTCCAAACTTAAAAATGGTTATACTATCTGAAATAGACGTTGATGAGGTTACCATGCCCTTAAATAAATTGAAGAAAAGACTTGTTGTTTTAACACTTGCGATTTTTTTACTAGCAGTTATGCTTTCTCTATTTCTAACACGAATTATTGCCAATCCAATAAAGAATATGCAAAAAAGTCTCAGGATTATGGCCGAAGGTGATTACAATCAAACGAATGAATTTATAAAAAATTCTAATGAAATAAAGGAAATGTTTGATGCTCTTGCAAATTTAAAAGTTTCTTTACAAGGTGCTGTAAAATTCTCCGATGATATTGGTAAAATGAATTTAAATACCGATTACCAGCTTAAAAGTTCTAATGATCATCTAGGAAAAAGTCTTTTAGCAATGAGAGATAAGCTCATAGAGTTTAGAAATAATGAGGAAAATAATAGAATAAAATCAAAACGGATATTAGTAAATAGTTTAGAAAACGAAAGACGTCGATTATCACGAGAGCTCCATGATGGTGTTGGACCATATTTAACCTCTTTGAAGCACTACATTGAAAATAAAGTTGATAATGAATTGAAGAAAATAGAAATGAAAAAAATAGTTGACGATACAATTTCTGAAATCAGATTGATGTCAAATGCCTTAATGCCAGCTTCAATAGACGATTTTGGAATTGGAATTGCGTTAACCAACTTTATTGAAAGCCTCAAAAAAGCTACATCTGTATCTATTGTATTTGAAGATTTAACCTATCAAGATAACTCAAAGATTACAAACCATCAAGCTATTAATATTTTTAGAATATGCCAAGAACTAATAAATAATTCGTTAAAACATTCTAATGCAAAGAAAATTCGAATTACACTTTCAGAATTTGATGATTTCATTTCTTTTTTTTATTTTGATAATGGTATTGGTTTTGATATTAGCACTGTTAAATTAGGTTTAGGAATTAATAACATCAAAGAACGTGTAGAAATTTGTAATGGTAAAATTACAATCAATCCAACATCTGAAAATACAACTTTTGAAATTGAATTACCCATAGAATTATGAAAAAAATAAATTTAATAATTGCTGATGACCATAAGCTTTTTCGAAACGGACTCGAAGAGCTGTTAAGAAAGTACGACGATATACAAATAGTTAAAAGTGTTGCTGATGGTTTTGAGTTTATGCATTTTGTAAATAGCCCGCTTGAGGCAGATATTGTTTTGCTTGACATTACGATGCCAAATATGGATGGTTTTCAGGTTTTAAAAGAATTAAAAACCTTAAATTCTAACATAAAACCTATTGTGATTTCTATGTATAATGATGGTAATTACATTGCTAAATGTGCTAAAATGGGTGCTTACGGTTATTTATTAAAAAATACTGATGAATCTGAATTAATCCTTGCAATAAGAACAGTTAATAATGGAAAGAAATATTTTAGTGCTGAAATTTCAGAAAAAATGATCAACTTTATGTCAACACAAAGTATTAGTGAAAACGTTTTGTCGAATAAAGAAACCGAAGTTTTAGGATTAATTTCTAAAGGCTTAACAACTAATGAAATTGCTACTAAACTATTTGTGAGTTCACGTACTATTGAAACCCATCGAGCTAATATTTTAAAAAAGTTAGAAGTAAAAAATAGCGCCGAACTCATTAAAAGAGCAGCAGAACTGAATTTAATTTAGCACATTATTAAATAAAAAAAGTGCTATCCGTATAAATACGGATAAAAATTGAGTAGATTCACATAATACATAAAACCTATTACTTAATGTAAATTTGTTTAAGAAACATAAAAGTAATAGTCATGAAAAAATTAGCATTGATTTTAGGAGTTTTAACAATTTCAGGTAGTGTACTTGCGCAAGAACAAAGCAATGTAAAACAAAGTGATTTAAAAGGTCCAGCTTATAAAAATTATCAAATTTGGTCAGATAAGTCAGAGCCCGTTAAGATTTATTCACAAATTAAAATAAAATCACTAGAAGGACCTGCATACAAAAATCAACAACAATTAAAAAATTCTCCAAAAGAAGACTTAGTTTTAGTCAGTACGAGTAGTAATGAAAGACAAAAGTTAACTGGACCAGCATATAAAAACTACGGCCCATGGAGTAAAAATTTTAAATAACCAGTATTAAAAAGTAGTAAATGGTGAAGAAATATGACGATTTACTATTACATAAAATAGTCTAATTTGCCTAAAAAAGTAAATAAATTGAAAAACCTCGCAAAATGCGAGGTTTTTTTATATAAAAACTGAAGTTTGAAATAAGTACTAATATATAGACTAGAAAAGATTCCTTCCGATTGTTACATTGACACATCTAAAACATCTGAGTTGAATCTTGCCACGAACCATACCTTTAAAAAAGGATATTTTTAAAACTTGTTTGAATAAATCTAAAAAAAGGCCTTCCATAAAATTGATTAGTTCTACTTATTGTAATGAGAAATGGCTAAATTTCATGAACATTACAAACCAAAAAAAACATGATATACAAACTATCGCTATTGATTCAGATAAATATCCTCTATCTCCAATAACATGCAATCAGTCATTTGTTACATTAAGTCATTGAATTCTATTAAAAACCCAAGTTATAGAACAAACACCATGAAGCTAGTAAACATAAAACCAATTATTTTGCGAAGCTAAAAACCCTTTAGATGGAGTAGTTTCAAAATCTTTTTTACAGATTTTAATTCTTTTATATTGTGCAAAATTGCATATCACTAAAGGCATACTATTAATGATGAAATAATTTTCAAATTCAAAAAATGAGAATCCAATTTTACTCTAACCTCCTCTAAAAATAAAAAAATTTCTCCTTATTTATTAAATTGACTTCGTTCAATTAAATTAAGGATTTGCTATTAATTGATTTCTTTAAATAAAGAATTTTCACAGTCAATTGACATAAATATCGGTTTGTTTTATAACTTCAATACACTGAATTTCAGCATATTAACCAATATTTAATTAATTTATTTTACTTCAAATATTCATACCCAACTGGTTAATAAATAGTTGATTAAGAGCTTAATTTAAGGTCTGTTTTTACTATTTATTTAAATTCTTAAACGAAAATTTAATGTTTACAAATCACAAACTTCCAAAGCCACAAAATGCAAAATCATATTTTACCCTAAACATAAATTACCTTAAACCGGCCAAACTGTTCTCTATAGTTGCAATTTTAGCCAATGCATCTGCTTGTTTTTGTTTTTCGATGTTAAGCACTTTTTCTGGTGCTCCTGCTACAAATTTTTCGTTAGAAAGTTTTGCCTCTACTGATTTTAAGAATCCTTGAGTGTATTTTAATTCTTCGGTAAGTTTGGCAATTTCTTCATCAACATTTATAGCACCTGAAATGGGTATGAAATATTCATTCGATTTAATTCGGAATGATAAAGCAGCCTCTACTTTATTTGAAACATATTCTAAGGAACTTATGTTTCCTAATTTAGTTACCACCGAATCAAAGTAAGTTGAAACTTTATCATTGTTTACTACTTTTAATTCTATTGCCTCTTTAAACGGAATATTTTTGTCTTTTCTGATTGTTCTTATTCCTGAAATCACTTCAACCGTAGTATCAAAATCTACAATTAATTGTGAATTGAATGGTTTCATTTCTGGCCAAGTCGAAACTATCAATGCTTGCTGGGTAGTTCGTTCTTCAATAATTTGCCAAATTTCTTCGGTCAGGAACGGCATAAACGGATGTAACAATTTTAAGTTACTTTCTAACATTTCTATGGCTTTCGCATAAGTAACACTGTCAACGGGTTGTTGGTATGCTGGCTTAATCATTTCTAAAAACCAAGAACAGAAATCATCCCAAACTAATTTGTAAATTCCCATTAAAGCATCTGAAATTCTATATTTCTCGAAATTATCTTCAATTTCTAAAAGTGTTTGTTGCAACTTGGCTTCATACCATTCAATGGCCACTTTAGACGACTCAGGTTGAGGAATGGTATTAGAAACTTCCCATCCTTTTATTAACTTAAAGGCATTCCAAATTTTATTGGAGAACGCTCTTCCTTGATTACACAACTCTTCATCAAACATGATATCGTTTCCTGCAGATGCACTCAAAAGCAATCCTACCCGAACTCCGTCTGCTCCGAACTTATCTATCAAATCTAATGGGTCTGGGGAGTTTCCTAACGATTTAGACATTTTACGTCTTTGTTTATCACGAACCAATCCCGTTAAGTAGACATTGGTGAATGGTTTTTTACCAGTATATTCATAACCAGCGATTATCATTCTAGCTACCCAAAAAAACAAAATATCTGGACCTGTAACTAAATCATTGGTAGGATAATAGTATTTAAAATCGTCACTTTCAGGATTCATAATACCGCCAAAAACTGCCATTGGCCATAGCCATGAAGAAAACCAGGTATCTAAAGCATCGGCATCTTGTTTAAGGTCAGAGGTTAGAAGAGAGAAATTAGAAGTTTTTTCTTTAGCTAACACCAAAGCTTCTTCGATAGTTTCGGCCACTACAAAATCTTCCTTGCCATCCCCGTAGAAATAAGCCGGAATTTGTTGTCCCCACCACAATTGACGCGAAATATTCCAATCACGAATGTTGTTTAACCAATGCGCGTAGGTATTGTTAAAACGGGCTGGATGCAATTTTATATCACCATCAACCAAAACCGATTGAATAGCTGGTTTTACCAAATCTTCCATTTTAAGAAACCACTGATCAGACAAACGAGGTTCTATTACCGCTTTTGTTCTTTCGGATGTTCCTACTTTATTTAAATGAATTTCTGTTTTAGTTAATGCACCAATGGCTTCTAATTCTTTAGCAATGGCTTCTCGAACTACAAATCGGTCTTTACCCTGATAATGCAAGCCAAAACTATTTAGCGTTGCATCCTCATTAAAAATATCAATAATTTCTAGATTATGCTTCTCCCCTAGTGTTTTGTCATTCATATCATGAGCTGGAGTTACTTTTAGGCAACCTGTACCAAAGGCAACATCTACATAATCATCTTCTATAACTGGTATAATCCTTCCGCAAATAGGAACAATTGCATGCTTTCCTTTTAAATGAGCAAAACGATCATCGTTTGGATTGATACAAATGGCTGTATCGCCAAAAATAGTTTCAGGACGTGTTGTAGCTACTGTAAGTACATCCTCGCTTCCTTGAATTTTATAAGTAAGAAAATACAATTTTCCTTGTTGCTCCTCATAAATTACTTCTTCGTCAGATAGTGTCGTTTTAGCTTCTGGATCCCAGTTTACCATACGATATCCCCTGTAAATGAAACCTTTATTGTATAAATCGACAAAAGAACGAATTACCGATGCTGACATGTCAGGATCCATGGTAAACTTTGTTCGTTCCCAATCGCAAGAAGCTCCAAGTTTTTTAAGTTGGTCTAGAATTACTCCACCGTATTTATCCGTCCATTCCCAAGCGTGAGCTAAAAATTCTTCACGAGATAAATCATTTTTATTGATTCCTTCCGCTTTTAACTTTGCGACTACTTTTGCCTCAGTAGCTATTGATGCATGATCGGTTCCTGGAACCCAGCAAGCGTTGAATCCTTTTAATCGAGCACGACGAATTAAAACATCCTGAATGGTATTGTTGAGCATATGCCCCATGTGCAAGACTCCTGTCACGTTTGGTGGTGGAATTACTATAGTATATGGTGTTCTATGATCGGGAGTGGAATGAAAATAATTGTTTTTCATCCAGTAATCATACCATTTGTCTTCTATTTTTTTGGCGTCAAATTGTGCAGGAATTGTCATTGTATTGTTTATTCGGTTAATCGGTTATTTGTTTAATCGATTAACTGAATAACCGATTAAAAAAATAGCCTTTACTTTTGGTATATTTTTGTAATCCTTGCAAAAGTAAAGAAATAGTGCAGTATAAAAAATTAAGAATAAATTATTTGCACTTTAAGTAAAAGAAAGTAATTTTACAATAATTAAAATCAAATTTCAAATACAATGAAAAAGCTAATCGTTTTATTACTTATCGTAGCGTTTAATCTTTCTGCTTTTGCTCAAGGTGCAAAAATTGAATTTAAAGCTGAAGATAATACTATTGATTACGGTAGGGTTGAAAAAAATAGCGATGATGGTGTTCGTGCCTTTGAATTTACAAATACTGGAGATGAACCATTAATTATTACCAATGCAGAATCGTCTTGTGGTTGCACGGTTCCTGCTTTCCCAAAAGAACCAATAATGCCCGGTAAAACTGGAAAGATTGAAGTAAAATACAATATGAGCATTGGTCCTATTAGAAAAACAATTACTGTTGAATCGAATGCTACTAATTATGAAGAAGGAAGAATTGCTCTAAAAATTAAAGGTGAAGTTTATGAGAAAGAAATTATAAACTACATGGAGAAAAAGAAAGCTTTACCACTTTTTGAAAATTAAACTTCCTCTAAGCAGAGCATAAGAAGTATTAAAAAATAACACTAATTTCACAAATTTACACAAAAACATCTGTGTTAATTTGTGAAATCTGTGTAATAAAAACCGATATTATATTTTATAAAATACTTTTAAGTTGAAACTTAAATTTTAGGATTTGGCTTTCTCTTTCTATTTCAAAATACAACCATTTCCCCTCTTCTGATTTTAAAATTTCATTAATTTTTTGCAATGAATATTTATAACCTTGAACTTTATTAATAGAAATAATAACATCTCCTTTTTTTAAACCGCAGCTTTCCGCCGGTGAATTTTTTCTGATACTAGCAATTGAATAAATTGGTTTTAATGAAAATTTATACTTAAAATTAGAATTTACTCGGTCTCCATTTTTATCAAATTCTATAGCATTGATGTTAACCGTTTGCAATTGAACCGTTTCTTGAACCCATTGCATTCCTTCGTTCTGTAATTCTACACCGCTCCTATTGTATTGAAATGGCGTTGCAAAATGACTGCTTTTACTTAAAAATAGTTGATTGTTTTTATAATCAAAAACAACCGTAAATCTTTTGAAAATATCTCCACCTATAGACCCTACTCTATTTTCGACCATCGTTACATTTTTAATTGAATTTAAATCAGGCATGGCAATAATAGGATTTAAAAATTCAAAGGTATCTATACGAAATTTTGGAATTCGAGTTCTTTTACCCATAACATCGCCACTAAACCCTTTTCCTAAAAAATCTTCAAAGTTATTAGCCGGTACTTGAAATGATTTACTAATGTCTTGAAATAGCCAAACGGCATCACTATTGCCTATATCTAAAAGTAATTTGGCAGGAATTTCTTTATCATTCATGGTGACATGCGCTTGAACATAAGGCTTGCTTCGCTCAATTGAAATGGGAATTGAAGTAAATCTTTTTTCGATTTTTTTTCGAATAGAAGTACTTTCTTTATAATTGTGATTTTATGTTTATCGTAATTTAATTTAACCAAATTATTTTTGAAAAAAGAATAACCTATAATACCATTAACAGGAATTCCTATATGAGTAGAAAAATTAAAACTTTGGTCTAAAACAATATACAAGCTATGACTGTTGTCTGTATAACCATTTACTGATAATATATTGTTTTTTGACTTTAAACCTTCTATTGATTCTTCATTGCCTAAACCTCTTAGCTTAACCTTTTCAACATTATTTAAGTTGAGTTCGTTTTTATCTTCCAGACTTAATAAAATAGTTTCTTCGACACCTGTATCTAATAAAAAGTTCAACTCAATTCCATTGATATATATTGGAATGAAAATTAAATTATTAATCAGTCTAAAAGGAATTGTCACATTCTTTTTATCAGCATCTAAATGAAACCCTTCTTGGCTAAAAGCTGGCAATATATAAACTAATATGAAATACAAAACGATTGCTTTTCTCATAAGAATTGTTTGTATAAAGTTAGCAAAATAGTAGCTAATAATCACCTGTTGATGACAAATTAAGAAGAATTACTTCATGAAATTCGAAAAAAAATCGCAAATTTGCATCAAATTTTACAAAAATGCCTGAAATTTCAATTAGAGGACGAAGAATGCCAGAATCACCCATTCGGAAGTTGGCTCCTTATGCAGAAATGGCTAAAAAAAAGGGGCTAAAAGTTTATCATTTAAACATTGGACAACCTGATATAAAAAGCCCAGAAATTGCTATAAAAGCGATAAAAAACATCGACTTAGATATTATTGAATACGGTCCTTCAGCCGGTTACGAAAGTTATCGAAGAAAGCTAGCTCAATTTTATACCAATCAAGATGTAAAAGTTGCTTTTGAAGACATCATGATTACTACAGGAGGTTCTGAAGCGCTACTATTTGCCCTCGGAAGCATTATGGATCCGGGAGATGAGGTTATTATCCCTGAACCTTTTTATGCGAATTACAGTGCTTTTTCGGAAGAATCAAGTGCAAAAGTTGTTCCTGTAATTTCGAACATCGAAAGTGGATTTACACTTCCAACCATTGCAGAATTTGAAAAAGCCATTACGCCAAAAACCAAAGCCATTTTAATTTGTAATCCCAATAATCCAACAGGCTATTTATACTCTGAATCAGAAATAAATCAATTGGGAGAATTGGTAAAAAAACACGACTTATTTTTAATTGCTGACGAAGTATATCGTGAATTTATTTATGACGAGCGAGACCAACACTTTTCAGTGATGAACTTAAAAGGAATCGAACAAAACGTTATAATGATTGATTCGGTTTCTAAAAGATACAGTATGTGTGGCGCTCGTATTGGCTGTATGGTAACTAAAAACAGAGAAGTTATTGCTGCTGCAATGAAATTTGCGCAAGCGCGTTTATGTCCGCCAACAATCGAACAAATTGCTTGCGAAGCTGCAATAGACACTCCTCAAAGCTATTTTGACGAAGTCATTTCAGAATATAAAGAACGTAGAGATACTTTAATATCAGAATTAAATAAAATAGACGGCGTTGTAGTGACTACTCCAAAAGCTGCTTTTTATTGTATTGCTCAATTACCCGTTGATAACACTGATGATTTTGCACAATGGCTACTTGAAAGTTATAATTCAAACAATGAAACCGTAATGGTAGCTCCAGCTGGAGGATTTTACTCTACTCCTGGCGTTGGCTTGAATCAAGTTCGAATTGCCTATGTTTTGAATAAAGAAGACTTGATTCGTTCTGTACAAATTTTGAAAGAAGCGATTACCGTTTATAATTCTAAATAGTTACCTATTTATTTCTATAAAAAAGAGGTTTTTCATAAGGAGAAACCTCTTTTTTTTAAAATTAATACTTGTGAAGTAGTTAAAAATATCAAAATTAAACGTCTATAGAAATACTTTAATTTTAATTAATTATCTTTGGCTTTTCAAATAAATTACTACAAAAAATAATATCTATTAATGACTAATAACGAAGATTTTCAAGACGAAATTGGAAACAACCACATAGCAACATCGGCAACCAATCCCATCAGAAATGATGCTTTTGATATGCCTGATGATCAAAAAATAGAATCTATAAAAAAAGACGTCGAAAACATTCTAAAAACATTAGGGATGGATTTGACAGATGATAGTTTAAAAGGGACTCCAAATCGTGTTGCTAAAATGTTTGTTAAAGAAATATTTGGAGGTCTTAATCCGTCTAAAAAACCCAACTCTTCTACATTTGATAATAACTACAAATATGGAGAGATGTTGGTAGAAAAGAACATTACGCTTTATTCTACCTGCGAGCATCATCTATTACCAATTGTAGGAAGAGCCCACGTAGCTTATATCTCTAGTGGCAGAGTTATTGGACTTTCTAAAATGAATCGTATTGTTGAATATTTTTCTAAAAGACCACAAGTTCAGGAGCGTCTAACCATGCAAATTGTTCAGGAATTACAAAAAGCACTGAATACTCAAGATGTAGCGTGTGTAATCGATGCCAAACATTTATGTGTCAATTCTAGAGGAATTTGTGATATTGAAAGCAGTACCGTTACCTCTGAATTTGGTGGAAAGTTTAAAGAAGAACAAACCCGTAGAGAATTTTTAGATTATATTAAATTGGAAACCAAGTTTTAATCCTCACCCCGACCCTATCCAAAGGAGAGGGAGTTGAAAACTCCTAAAAAAATGCCTTTATACAAAACCAATTCACTCAAAATATATAATTCTCTTTCTGGAGAAAAAGAAACCTTTGTTCCTATCCATGAAGGAAATATCGGAATGTATGTTTGTGGCCCAACTGTTTACAGCAATGTACATTTAGGAAACGTAAGGACTTTTATGTCTTTTGATATGATTTTCAGGTATTTATTGCATTTAGGCTACAAAGTACGTTATGTTCGAAATATTACTGATGTGGGTCATATTGTAGACGATGTAGATGAAGGCGAAGATAAAATTGCTAAAAAAGCACGTTTAGAGCAGCTCGAACCTATGGAAGTGGTTCAACGTTATACAGTCGATTTTCATGAAATTTTAAGTGAATTTAATTTTCTGCCACCCAGTATAGAGCCTACTGCGACCGGTCATATTATTGAGCAAATAGAAATTGTCAAAAAAATTATAGCTACCGGAATTGGATATGAAGCCAACGGCTCCGTTTATTTTGATGTGGTAAAATTTAATGAAACCAATCATTACGGGAAGCTTAGCGGCAGAAACATTGAAGACATGTTAGCCAATACCCGTGATCTTGACGGACAATCCGACAAAAGAAATCCACAAGATTTTGCACTTTGGAAAAAAGCAGAACCCCAACATATCATGCGTTGGCCTTCGCCATGGAGTGATGGATTTCCGGGTTGGCATCTAGAATGTACTGCTATGAGCACCAAATATTTAGGAAATCATTTTGATATACACGGAGGTGGAATGGATTTGAAATTTCCTCATCACGAATGCGAAATTGCACAAAATGAAGCGTGTACGGGTCAAACTCCAGTAAACTATTGGATGCATGCTAATATGCTCACGCTAAATGGAAAAAAAATGGCAAAATCTACCGGAAATAATATCTTACCAAGAGAAATTATTACTGGCGGTAGCGAATTTCTTAGCAAAGCTTTTTCGCCCAGTGTTGCCCGTTTTTTTATGATGCAAGCCCATTACAGAAGTATTCTTGATTTTTCTGATGACGCCATTGTTGCAGCTGAAAAAGGGTACAATCGATTGATGGAAGCCATGCAAAACCTAAAAGAAATTGCGCCAAAAAATAGTTCTACAATAGACATTCCTACTTGGAAAAAAGAGTGTTATGCTGCTATGAACGATGATTTTAACACTCCAATTCTAATTGCTCAACTATTTGAGGGGGTGCGATTTGTAAATCTATTAAAAGACAATTCTGCTTCATTAACTGCTGATGATTTGGACGATTTTACAAAAATAATGCAAGCCTTTGTGTTTGATGTTTTAGGTTTAGAAGACACTAAAACTTCAAATGATTCTAATGCAAAATTAGAAGGTGTAATTGAAATGTTAATTGCCATGAGGAATGATGCTAGAGCCAATAAAGATTTTGCGATGTCCGATCATATTCGGGATCAATTAATTGCACTAGGGATTCAATTGAAAGATGGCAAAGACGGAACTACTTTTACTTTATAAATTGACTGTTAAAAGAGTACTCATATTGCCCTTTCTTTTTATAGTTCGATTCTATCAAGTCGCTATCTCCCCTTTTACTCCTGCCACCTGCCGATTTGAACCCACCTGCTCCCACTATGCTATTGAATCACTCAAGATTCACGGATTATTTTATGGTAGCTTTCTGGCTGCAAAAAGAATTTTAAGTTGTCATCCTTGGGGAAAAAGTGGCTATGATCCAGTGCCAACCTCACAAAAGGAGAAAGAATTAAAAATGAACTGCAATCATAAAGAATAAATAAATTTAGGTTTAATATATTTTAAATCTTTATTTTTACATCAACTAATTAAGACAAAAATACAATGATACCAACATTAAGCATCGTTTGGAATCCTTCGGAGGGAATAGATTTAGGTTTTTTCGTAATTAGATATTACAGCCTCATGTTTGTAATTGCCTTTGGATTAGGCTGGTACATCATGAAAAAAATATTTGAAAACGAAAACGAATCTTTAGAAAAATTAGACTCTTTATTTATCTGGACGGTTCTAGCCACCCTACTTGGTGCACGACTAGGTCATGTATTTTTCTACGATTGGGAATATTATAGCAATCATTTGTCAGAAATTCTTTTACCATTTCGTTTTGACCCTGTTTTTGAGTTTACTGGTTTTCAAGGATTGGCAAGTCATGGAGCTGCCATTGCCATTATTATTGCGATGTATTATTTTAGTAAAAAAGTCATGAATAGACCTTTACTATGGGTTTTAGACCGAGTTGTAATTCCCGTTGCTAGTGGTGCCATTTTTGTTAGAATAGGTAATTTCTTTAATTCTGAAATTGTGGGTAAAGAAACTACATCCTCTTTTGGAGTTCAATTTATAAGAGATCATTTTAGTGCTAGGGATGCTATGGCAACAACGCAAATGACAAGTCCAAAAGAAGCCTATCATGCAATAGCCACTAATCCTCAATTTTCAGAACTTTTGCAACAAGTGCCCGCCAAACATCCTGCACAGTTGTATGAATCGTTTTGCTATATTTTTGTATTTGCCATCTTATTTTTCTTGTATTGGAAAACCACTGTTAAAGAAAAATCAGGATTTCTATTTGGACTATTCTTAGTGTTGTTGTGGTCAGTGCGTTTCGTGGTAGAATATGTAAAAGAAAGTCAAGGTGGTTTTGAAGATGCTTTAGGCTTGTTCTCAACTGGACAATGGTTGAGTATTCCTTTTATATTGGTTGGTTTGTATTTTATCTTTAATGCTGAAAAACCGATTGAGGTTTAAAAACATAAAACTTATTTTTTATAGTCATTAGCTTTTTGCAAATAAGGATTCTTGTCTTTCTATGATAGGATTTACGTCTGCAAATCCTATTTTACTTCCATCATAAACTACTTCTTCATAATGGTCTTTATTCCATTGCAAACATTCTTTTTCGGGAAAATATTCTTTTTTGATTCCAAAACTTCCAACTATCAAGCTTATTACTCACACTGCTATGAATATACTTCTGAAGCAATAAGTACCAGACCTAATCCTTAATTATATTATTTTAGGTTTATCCCTATTATCAAGAGAAATGGGATCATTAATCATTAAAAGTATCAATATAGCACTTTAGATATGCTTGAATTATAAAAATAATATAACTGGTGTAATTTATTCAATATCACTATTTTTGGTGATACAAAATTGTTTTATAACCATTATATTTGAAAGCGAAACTTAATCTAAAAAAAAATGAGATTAATATATGAGCTCTGCCTCATTACATTCGACTTTTAAAAGCAACTAAACACTATCTATGAAGCAACTATACACCTCGATATTTCTTATTATAGTACTCTTTATCAATACGGCTGTAACTGCTGGGTGTCTATCTTATCCATTGAAAGATTGTAAAACTAATGATACTACAATAGATTTTAATAAAATAGTAGCGCCTACCGCAACAATAAAGGGTACAACTACTGTCTGCCAAAATGCAACCAATCCTGAAATAACTTTTACCGGTAGTGGAGGTACTGCCCCATATACTTTTACCTATAAAATTAATGGAGGAGCTGATGTTATTGTTTCAACAACTACTGGTAATACCGTTACTGTAGAGCAAGTTACTAATGCCGCAGGAGTTTTTAAATACACATTGGTAAGTGTAAAAGATAAAACAAATACAACACAAACAGTAAGTGGCACTGCTACAATTACCATTAGTGCTCCTCCTGTAGTAGACTTTACATTCACAAATAACAATGCTTGTTCGGGCACACCAATGCTGTTTACAACAGCTGTAACTGGTACTGGACCTTATACCTATTCATGGGATTTTGGAGATTCTGAAACCTCAACACAACAAAATCCTAGTCATACATTTGTGGCAACAGGATGTGGCACGAGTAGTTTTTCAGTCAAATTAACAGTGTCTGGAAATGGATGTACGATATCAAGAACAAAAACCATTTCTGTAAAACAAAAACCGGATATCAATTTTGATGATGTAACTAATCCTTTCGACCCATTTAACAATTGTTCTAACGCAACATCAGATCCAGTTTATAAAATAACGGTCGGAAATAGCTCAGCATCCAGTTGCATTACTTCTTATTCTATTAATTGGGGAGATGGTTCTGCTGTAGCATCTAATGTCACATTTCCTTTAACACATACTTATACTTCAATTGGTGCCTATAATATGGTTATTACAGCTTTAGGAAATAATGGTTGTAGTGCTACAAAAAATTATATTATTAAAAATGTATCTAATCCCTCAGGTGGACTTACCAGTCCGGGAAGCACTCAAAATTTATGTGCGCCAACTTCTGATTTGCAATTTGCAATTTCAAATTGGGGAACCAATTCATTAGATACCACTTATGCTATTGATTACGGTGACGGTTCTCCCGTTATAACGCTAACACAAAATCAGTTGGTGAGTTCAACCTTTTATAATTCTTCAAATCCGTCTATTTCATTAAGTTATCCAATACCTCACATTTACACTACAACAAGTTGTCCAACAGGATCATTTACAGCAACACTTACTGTTACAAATGCCTGTAGCTCAACTCCTTTTACTACATCAAATATTAGTATACTTACAAAACCCAAACCTGATTTCACTTATCCACCAGAGGCATGTGTAAATACTAGTGTCCTTTTTACAAACACAACAGCTTCTGGTTTTAGTCAAAATTGTGCGCAAAATTCTATTTATACTTGGGATTTTGGAGATGGGTCTCCAATAATTACAACTCCGCTTTCGCCTCCACAAAATATAAATCACACTTATTCTAAAATAGGCACTTATCAAGTTACTTTAACTACACAAAATTTTTGTGGTAAATCTAGTAAGACTCAAGAAATTTGTATAGAGCCCGCTTTAGTCCCTCTTTTTACTTTAAGTACCAATTTTGGCTGTGTTCCACTAACCGTTACAACAAATAATACTACAGATACCTCTAAGTCATGTTCTACGCCTACCTATTTATGGACCGTAACCCACACCAGTTTAGACTGTGATGTTTTAGCTTCCGACCCTACGTATTTAAACAGTACCACATCGGCATCACAAAGCCCCGAATTTAACTTTACTACACCAGGCGAATATGAAATACGTTTAAAATTAACGAATTCCTGTGGCGAAGTTCAGTCTTCCATTCAAAAAATAACAGTCAAGAAACCGCCAAAAGTGACAGTTGCTCCAATTGCCAATTTATGTGGGGGTAGCACAGGAACAACAAGTATTAATCCAACAGCAACTATTCAAAACTGTGGTTTCGCCAATGCCGAGTTGGTTTACAATTGGAGTTTTTCTGGAGGAACACCGGCAACTTCTAACGCGGTTGCACCACAAGTTACGTATACTACGGGTGGTTCAAAAACAGTTTCATTATTTGTTTCGGTGGTAGGTGGTTGTGCCAATTCGGTTACAAGTACTGAAACTTTTGGTATTGGAACAGCACCAACATTAGGTACTTTAACTCCAGCAACACAAACTATTTGCTCGGGTTCAGCAACAGTTGCTTTGCCTCTAACTGCTCAAACTGGTACTACTTTTTCATGGGATGCAACAACAATTCCAAATGGCGTAACAGTGAATCCTTTGTCAGGAAATGCAAATTCAATTCCTGCCTTAACCATTAGCAATTCTACTACTAGTTCTAAAACGGTTACTTTAACCATTGTTTCAACATTAAATGGTTGCCCTTCTACAAATGCCTATGACATAGTTGTAAATCCAGGGCCTACACTCACAGAACCCACTGGAAGCACTATTTGCTCTGGAGGTACACTATCGCCTCTTTCTGTGGTGGTTACGCCTACTCCCACTGCAGGAACAGCTACTTACAAATGGTACTCCAATACTGATGGTAGTACCACGGTAAGCACTTCAAAATTGGTTAATACCTCAACAACAGATGGGACTTATACCCCACCCTCTACACTTGGTACTTTATATTATTTTTGTGAAGTTACTTTTACTGCCTCAGGAAGTTGTCCGAATCTAGTATCAAATGCTGTGCCTGTAACTGTAAATCCTGGTGCTACAATAAATCCGCAACCCCTTCAAAGTCAAAGTATCTGTGTAGGTTCATCCCTTTTAACTCCTCTATTTTCAGATTATAGTAATGGAACTGGTACTGCAAGCTATCAATGGTTTAAAAATACAACCAATAGTTCCACTGGTGGTGTTTTGATTAATGGAGCAACAAGTTCCAGTTATACTCCACCAGTATTTAATACCCCTGAATTAGCCTATTACTATGTCACTATTACTTTTTCAGGGAGTGGTTGTGGACCGATATCATCTGATACTGCTGAAATAAAAGTATTTGATGATCCCGCAATTAATTCCATCTTACCTGCAACACAATCTTTATGTTCGGGTGCTGCTCCAATAAATTTGACTGTTACGGCAACAGGAGCTGCCTCTTTAGGTGCTTTATCTTACCAATGGTATTCGAATACTTCAGGTTCTAATTCAGGTGGAACTTTACTATTTGGCGAAACAACTGCCACCTTTACGCCACCAAATACTAATACAGGAACACTATATTATTATTGTGTCGTTTCTCAAAATGGATTAGGGTGTGAAACTACAAGTAATCCTGTAAGCGTAACCATCAATCTTGCGGCTACTATCACGCAACAACCCCAATCGAGTATCCTTTGTTTAGGAGAGAATCCAACCCTTTTGGAAGTAGCTTTTATTAATGGTGTAGGTAGTCCGCAATACCAATGGTATTCCAATTCAACAAGTAGTATAGTAGGAAGTATCGCTATTTCTGGTGCTACAAATGCTACTTTTGCAGCGCCTAAATCAACTGTTGGGTCTGTTTTTTATTATTGTAAAATTACGCTACCAAGTGGAGGATGTTCTGAATTGAATTCTGATTTTGCTGAGGTTACTATCAATCAAAACCCAGTGATAGCAAACACAACGGATATCATTTGCAGTGGAAACACCTTTAAAATTTTACCTCTAAATTCAGGTTCTTCAATTGTACCTGTTGGAACTACATATACTTGGTCTAATCCTATCATTAATCCTACTAACTCCATTACAGGAGCCTCTTCAGAGACTATTGCGCAAACTGAAATTAGTCAAACACTGTTCAATTCCACAACTACTCCTGCCACTGTTACTTATACTGTAACTCCAATAGTTGGTGTTTGTAGTGGAGTTCCTTTTACTATCACCGTTACTATAAACCCTGCAATAAGCAATACTGTTACCCTTAAAGAAAGTAGTTGTTTTAGAAAAAGCAATGGTTCTATTCAAACGAATATCACCGGTGGTATTCCCTTTAGTTCTGGTAGTGCTTATCAAGTTTCTTGGACAGGGCCTAATGGATATACTGCAACAGATTCAACTATTTCTAATTTAGCACCAGGAGACTATACTCTCGAGGTTACCGACGAAGGAGGTTGTCCGTTCTCTAATGTTTATACTATTACTGAACCTGAGGAGATTACTGTTACCACCGTTTTAGAAAAAGATATCACTTGCTTTACTGCTGCCAATGGAGCAATTGACATTACAGTTACTGGCGGGACTCCAAGTTATACCTATAGTTGGACAAAAGATGGAAATCTCTTTTCTGCTGATGAGGATATTGCTAATCTAAGCCCTGCACAATATGAAGTTACTGTTTCTGACGCTAATACTTGCGGTCCGAAAATCTTATCCTTTACGATAACAGAACCTCCTATTCTAGTGGTAAGTTTAACCAATAAAACAGATATTTTGTGTTTTGGAGATAGTACAGGAATTATAAATATCAATACAACCGGTGGAACACCAATAGCAATCTCTAGTGGCGTTTTCGATTATAAGTATTCATGGACGGGACCCAATGGTTTTATAAGCTCCAATCAGAATTTGAGTGGAATTGTAGCTGGCACCTACGATTTAAAGGTAACTGATGATTTGGGTTGTGAAAAAAGTCTTTCTGTTACATTAACACAATCCTCTGAAATTATAATCGACGCCACAACTACTGAAATAAAATGTTACGGGGATAATAATGCTTCCATAAAAATTGCTTTATCGGGAGGTAATCCTCCGTATGAGGTGAGTTGGAGTAATTTTGCTGAAGGATTATTTTTAGATAATTTGTCTCCTGGAGATTATACTATCACTGTTAAAGATGGATTTGGTTGTATTCAAAAACGTACTATCACCATTGCTGCACCTATAGTCTTTGCTATAAATCCGGTGGTTAAAAATATTAGCTGTTTTGGGGCAAAAGATGGAAGTATACAACTGAATTTTGTTGGTGGATTGGCTCCGATATCCTTTGCTTGGTCAGATAATCCTTTAGCAGGTACCGACAGAAATAATTTAGGTCCAGGAACCTATACTGTTACGATAAATGATGGAAAACCTTGTACAATTACTAAAATATTTACCATTTTAGAACCACAAAAATTAATTGTTAGTGCTAATACTATTAATGCATTTGATTGTGACAATGCTAATAGTGGCCAAATAAATCTTCTTGTAGCAGGTGGCTCTGCTCCTTTTACTTATTCGTGGTCAAATGGAGTAATTGTTGAAGACTTAAACGATATATCAGCAGGTAATTATTTAGTTACAGTTACAGATACTAATGGCTGTTCTGAAAAAGGTCAATATGCTATTTCTAGGCAACCTCCAATTGTAATCACTGTGAATACAAAAACCGATGTTGATTGTGATGCAAAAGAGATTACTCAAAGTTTTGTTGCTAAGGTGTCGGGAGGCATTGCCCCTTATCAATTGGTCTGGTCAAGTGGTACAGTTAGCGGTTCTAATAATGAGATTATGCAAACAACTACAAATGGATTGGTGCAACTTACAGTTACGGATAGCTATAAATGTAAAGCTAATTATACTTTCACAATCGATACACCCGAATTAGGTACTGCCAATTTCATTATTGAATCCCAAAGTTATTCCAATTATGGAATTTATTCTGTAAATGATCCTATTCAATTTACCACTACTGCAACGGGTGATTACGAAAGTGTTATTTGGGATTTTGGTGATGGCACTTTTTCTACTGCACTTAATCCAATTCATACGTTTATAAATCCTAAAGATTATGTGGTAACTCAAACAGTGACCTATCCCTTTGGCTGTGTGTATGAACAAAAAATTACTTTGACTATTGAAAAAGGGTATTTATTGATAGTTCCAACAGCTTTTACACCCAATAACGACCGTATCAATGATACTTTTAGACCTGTTACTAAGAGATTAAAAAATGTTCGTCTCGATGTTTACGATACCTGGGGTTCCTTAATTTATTCCGAGACTGGTGATGTATTACGAGGTTGGGATGCTACCATTAAAGGTAAAAGTGCTGAGAATGGTAATTACAATTGCAAGGTCAGTGCCGAAACTTTTTACGGTACTATTATCAATGAAGCGCGCACGTTTGTATTACTAAAATAAGCCCCAAATCAGATGAAATTACACTATATATTATTTCTATTACTACCCTTACTTTCAACGGAAGTTAGGGCACAAGACCCTATATTTACCCAGTTTTTTTTGGTTCCTGAGACCCTCAATCCCGCAGTGACTGGTTTGGCCAATACTTGGAATGCTGGTCTTATTCACAGAAGACAATGGCCAGACGGTACCCGAAAAATAGATACCCAATATGGATTTGCCAACAATATGGTCAATGATGAAATTGGTTTAGGTGCTACTTTTTTAAACCATCATGAAGAATTTACAAATTATAATTACTCCCAATTCAATGGGGCCTTCTCGTATGCTTTAGAGCTCGATAATGATTGGCAGATTCGATTTGGCTTGGAAGCAGGTTATGGGCGAAAAAATTACAACTTTAAAAATCTATTACTAGAAGATCAAATTAATTTTAATGATGAAACCATCAGTAGTGGAAGTGTTGATCCAGGGGTACTCAATTATAGTGATACCATTGATTTTTTTGATGTGTCTGCAGGATTTTTAGTAGTCAGTGAAAATGCGTGGTTTGGCACAGCATTAAAACATTTAAACCGACCAGACATTTCATTCACCGAATATGCAAATGTTCCTTTAGACCTTTTTTTAACTGTTCATGGAGGCTATTATATTGCATTTGAAGGTTCTCCTTTACTTTATTCGCTAGGCGATCCAACATTACTATTAACAGCTAATTATATGAGGCAATCCCAATATAACAGACTGGACCTAGGTGGTGTTTTAGAATTCAATCGGTTTTCTTTTGGCGTCATTGCGGCAACAAATCCTGAAGGAAAAAGTTCTAATAGTTCAATTCTGACCTCAGTAAGTCCTGTTTTTTCACTAAAATTGAATGAATTTACTTTTGGTTATTCATATGATGCTAACACTACCAAATTTGGTAATTCACAAGGAGTTCATGAATTATCGTTGACTTGGCAATCCAGTAGACGATGCGATAAATGCGATAATTATAAAGTAAAATTAAAACGAAATGGAGTTAATGTTTATCAGTAGACTTGTGAAGCCAAGTTTACATATCCCACTTTCTGGGTATTTAATATACAAGTATTGTTTCAGAAGATACAATTTACAATATATTTACAAAATTTACATTTTTATTTACAATCCAAATCACTCCGTTTTGAAAACATCAAACTAGATTTGCTGAATCAATTTAAAAGGATATGAAACCTATGAAAAAAACCATCTATTTTCTGATTTTACTGCTGGTGGTGGTAAGCGGACTAGTATTTAGCTTTGCTCCGTTCGCCTTCGGATCGGGGACTAATCATGAAATTAATAATGAAAGTAAGCCAACTCCAAAACCGTTGTCTATTGCCGGCAAAAAAGCTAATCTGGATGAAAGAAAAAAATGGGAGGCTTCTCCTGACGGTATAAAGTACAAAGAATGGGAGGTTTCTCCTGAAGGTAAAAAAGTGCATGCCAGTTATGATAAAATAAAGAAGGACATAAAGAATTTCACCGATATGGAAGCTGTAGTAACCTCTCTTACTTTTCAGCGCAAAAACGCAACCTCATCAGGACCAAAATGGCTTATAGTTAGAATTAAAGGCGAAGAATACATGATGCAATTTAGTCCTAAAGGTTTTGAGCAGTTCAATAGCCTGAAAGTTAACGACAAAATAATTGTGAGAAGTCGTAGCGCAGGGTATTCGCCAAATCATCCCTATTTGATTCTATCGGGCGACTACATTGCGCATAATAATAAGGTCCTTTTTAAACGTGACCTTAGCAAAAATAACCGTTGCTGAGGATTGACTTTCGTGAATAGTGGCACACGAGGCTGAACCCCGAACAGAGCAAATACTGAAAACACTAGCGAAAACAATTAAAAGCAGTCAAATCAGAGATTGTTGGCTAATTTAGTTATTCTAAAATGCCTTTCAAGAATAATAATGGATATTGGATTGATTACAATTTAGTGCTCGAGGATTTCCGAAAACTATTTGCTACGATAGAAATTAGCAACAGGATTTTGAGGGAAGTTGGAAATTATTATACTACTAACAGCGCTATTTATCAATTGTGAAACTCGCATTTTTTAACAAATTAACAACAAACGGTATTCCCCTTCCTTTTCTATAGGTGCTCTGTGAATACATGGTGGCACTTGTTGTTTAGGATGATCGACCGCCAAGCGCCAAAGATGTCCTGCTCCTAAAGAAATTGGTGCTGCATGAAGTTTAGTCTGATAATGCAAATCGAAATAATTTTCCTCCAAGAAGTTTTCAAATTCCTCTGAGGGACCATTATGAAGCGTTTTCAATTTTTTTCGTATTTCAGGAATAAGTACTTTTTGCTCCGCTTGCACATTAGGAAGCATTTCACTTGAGACACCGAGATAGGTACATAAAAAAGTATCCGTTGTTATGGGCGAACGATCTACATGATATGAATACACATCGGTGGGTATGTTATCAAAGGCATCATCACGTTCATAACATTTAATTAAATTAAGAGAAGGAGAAGCACCGAAATTGGTTAATAATTGCAAATCATTTAAAATGATTTTCCTTGCTATACTCCCCTTTTGGGTTAGTTGAAGCGCCAATAGATCTTTAGGCTCTACTTCTGTTATATTTTCTTTGAGTTGCAGTTGGTTTACTATGGCTGCAAAATCACCTTCCAAATTTCGGAACCAGCATAGGGCATTTATTTCTCCCTTGAAATCGGTCTGTACCAGTTCTGAAAATGTCGACACCATTGCTATTTGGTGACTCTTAAAAATTTTTTCGGCTAATTATAAGGAAGCAAGTTAGGTATTGCGTTGCAAAATTAAGGTATTTTATGGAGCAGCGTATGGGAGATTTTGTTGTTTTGACTTCTAGCTTCGCTCCGTTTGGCTTTGACTCGGGTCGATACTATTTTAAAGTCGCTTTTAAATACTCCTTCATAAATACATTATTATCCCACTGGTTGCTCAGTGGTTGTTGAGTATAAGGTGAGGTGGGCATATACGGCACGGGACCAAACTCAGGGCTAATGGTAAAAAGCGACTGCCCTGCACTCTTTCTAGTGTTTATTATTTGTTGCCACCAGTATAAGAATTTCTCTAAATGTCCTTGCCATTCTGGAGCTTGGGGATCATTGACTTGTGGACCTTGTTCATGACCAATACGGGCGTGTATATGGGAAACATGAGGTATAATGCG
Source organism: Flavobacterium myungsuense (assembly GCF_042677265.1). Taxonomy (NCBI): domain Bacteria; kingdom Pseudomonadati; phylum Bacteroidota; class Flavobacteriia; order Flavobacteriales; family Flavobacteriaceae; genus Flavobacterium; species Flavobacterium myungsuense. Next base: position 161,805 of record NZ_JBHTIZ010000023.1, read on the forward strand.
AGTAATTATTTCCTGTTGGTCGTCTAACATGCTTTCTGAAACGGTGCAGAAATGAGAGAAGTCGCCCACTAATTCCATTTCAGGGAATCGCTCTAGATAGGGAATTAGGGAAGCAGCATGAAAAGAAAATCGGCCTCTATGCGTTTCGTGGAGTATTCTTATACCATTTTTTGCAGAAAAATTCAAAGCAGCATCAATAATTTTACAGTTATCATCAAAGGAAAAATAGTCTTTTCCAGTGTGTGAATTTATAAATAAAGGATTCAGAGCAGCAAGCTTACTGAAATTTTCTTCCATAATTTGAATGTGCGCTTGCACTGAATCATTCTTAGGAAAAGGTAGTTGAAGGGCAATAAAATAAAAATCAGGATTTTGATTTCTTATAGTATCTATAGCTGTAAGAAATTCATTTGTAATCCTGTCTGAAGGATTAAGAAATAATTCGGCACCATCAAAACCAGCATCAGCAATAGCGTTTATAAACTGTGCGGGAGACAAATGATCGTTACCCCAGTACGAAAAGGAATATTTAATTTGCATAGAAAAATTAATTAAATCCTTTTAATTCCGTAAAGTCTCTATGCAACCAGTTCGTTTCAGGATATTTTGCCTGACTATCTATGGTGTGAATCGAATAGGCCTGACGTGATTTTCCGCTGGTATTGGGTAAACTGTAATGTGGCAAAAATCCGTGCAAAACGATACAAGTTCCTTTCTTTACTTCGAGAGGAATCATACCTTCTATTGAAAGTGGCTCTTTATCAAAAATATGCATCTCTGTGCCGCCTGAAGGTTTTCTCTTAAACCAAGTACGCAAGGTAGTGTTGTGACCTCCTGGTTTTGCCCACAAACATCCATTATCTATAGTTGCATCTTCTAGGGCAAACCAAAATCCAATACAGGAATCGGGTTCGGTATACAAAAAGGTAGAATCCTGATGTACATCGACCACTCCACCAATTTTGGCGTGCTTTAGTATGAGCATACTTTGTATGATGACATAATTATCGAGTCGTAACTCAGTAGCTAATGCTTTAAGCTGAGGAGAGCGAGAAAATTTTTCGAAAACAGGATCTAAATCATGCAAGGCATGCCCTATTTTATTTAAAGAATGAAAAAGATCATTTTTAAGTTTACCCTTTTCATCAAAGGCATCTTTCTCAAAAAAGTAAGAAATGGTATCTCCTGAATTTAGAAAATAATCATCGGAAGTTCTCGTTTGTTCATTGGTTTGAAAAACAGATGGATGACCATCAAAATTAAAACTATTTGAAAGTTCTAGTCCTCTATCCATAACTGCATCACACTGCTCTGTAGTATAAAAATCTTTAAGAATAAGATACCCGTCTTTATTAAATTGATCGTATAAAGTCATTGAAGATAATTTTATTAAAAATACTCTAGACTATAAAAATACAATAAAAGTTATTACAATTACAAGTCTATTTTATTTAATAGCTGTTTTTAACTTATTTCCAAAATCTTTTGGATGAATGTTTTGAATTTTAAGTTATAGATAAATGAAACACATAGGATCATAGAAAAAAGAGTTTTATAACCCAATTGCTTCGCCTTTTCGCTATCGCTCGGGTACTTGGGATAACATAACTATGCAATCCTAAAAAAAGTGAAACGCTTTTATAATTGAACAAGAACTTCGTTTCTATTCATTTAAAAAAAAGTAAAAAATGAATTACACCCATTGGGTTTTTATTTATATAGTGTTTATACTAATGAGCCATTTCATATTCTCTACACATATCAACACATTTACGACAAGCATCAGCACATTTATCGCAATGCGCAATGTTTTTATGATGATCACACTCATTAGCACATCTTTCACTCATTTGCTGACATAGTTTTAAGAAAATATCTGTATTTGGTGAATTTCTTTCCACTAATTGTCCTGTTAAACGACAAATATCAGAACAATCTTGGTCATTTATCATACAGAGCTTCATATTGTCATTATTTTCTAAATGACAAGCATCGTAACAGTGAGTACATTGTGCTGCGCAAAAATATAACGTGTCAATCATTATTTGTTTTTCCATAATAATAAAATTAAAATTGATACTAAATTTATTTATACTCCAAAAGGATATGTTTCAGGTAACTCATTCCCGTCAGGTTTTATATGTAATGGATGCAAAGCCGAGGTTTCATCAAGATAAATGAAGGCATTATAGCGATGCACTATATTACTAGGTACATAATTACCAAAAATTTCATATTTAGGTCGATATACTACACCAATAGCTCGATGTCCAAACTTTTTATTACCTAAATTTTGTTTCATGTCATTTGTCATAAAAACAATTCTGTCTTTCGCATCCAAACGATGTAATTCATATTCCCAACTGTATTTAACAGCTTCAGGGACTTTCATAATCTGCATTACGTCTCCCCATTCCCGACCTGCAATGACTGTTCCTTGATAAGACCCAAATCCGATAGAGTAGACACCCTCGTCTTTATGCTGCTGATTAATTATCTGCCCTACATTTACCATTCCTTCTGCAACCATATCAGTAGCGCGTGCATCTCCAATATGGGTGTTGTGCTCCCAAATAATTCCTTTTGAATTGGCACCATGAAAATCCATTAAACTGTTTAAGGTATATACCATATGCCTATCACGGATATTCCAAGATTCTGAACTCGCTTTTATCATAGCACGATAATACCTTTCTGCATTGACTATAATTTGTGCATTTTGCTCAAGATTCATAACCTCTTCAGGATCATTATTATAACTAGGTGCATTTAATCTTATTTTAGATAGTAATTCAATTACTTCATTTTCACAAAGCGTAGGAACCATTGTAGATGCTTTTGCATAGGTCTGACCTTCACGATCATTATAAGGTTCAAAACATTTAAATGCTTTAAGGGCGCTTTGTTTAGCTATTGGATCTTTTTTATCAAGATATTCGATAATGGATTCAAAGGACTCCCAAAGACTGTAGACATCCAAACCATAAAACCCTATTTTGTGCGTTTCCCTTTGTTTATCATTGTATTCACGTAACCATTCTGCCAAAGCGACCGTTTCCCAATTAGCCCACATCCAAGTTGGCCATCTATTGAAGGCATGAAGCACATCAAAAGCTGAACTTCCTGAATTGGGATAATTTTTGATATAACGATTTAATCGATAACAATCGGGCCAATCACCTTCAACAGCGATAAACGAGAAACCTTTTCTCTCAATCAGCATTTTACTAATTTGAGTACGCCATTTGTAATACTCATAAGTGCCATGCGAAGCTTCTCCTAGCAATACATACTTGGCATCACCTATTTTATCAATCAATTCATTTAATGAATTTTCATTTTCTAATTCTATGGAATTTTCTCTAATTAATTTGTTTAGATCAATTATTTCACCATTAAGGTTGGGGTCATTTTTTATATAAAAAGTTTTCATTGCGTTTTACTAGTTTTATTATCAACAATATCAAATTCATCCATTAACTTTATAACTTCATCATCACTTACCTGTGGAAAAATTCGATAAAAACTTCCAACTCCACTAAAATTGTCAGGAATATAAGGGCAAATGAATTCATCTACTTTCTTTCTTATTTTTTCGGCAGTATCAGAAGGAGCTACAGGAACAGCAACTACAATTTTTTTTGGAGATTTATTTTGTATCATGGGTATTGCAGCAAAAAGAGTATTTCCGGTCGCAATTCCGTCATCAACAATAATAACCGTTTTATTTTTTAAAGCAATTGGTTTTCGATTGCCCATAAATTTTTTAAAACGATTCTTTAATTCAGAACGTATTTCAATTATTTTTTCATCTATATATTGCCGAGGAATATAAGGGTAATTTTCTACTATTTCATCTTCTAAGCTCACCGCACCTATGGCCAATTCACTATTTAAAGGATGTCCAATTTTTTTTGTAAGTAACAAATCCATTTGAAAATGTAACTCTTTTGCTATATAATAGCCAATGGGTACTCCACCCCTAGGAATTGCTAAAACAACACAGTCACTTTCTTTATATTTACTTAATAGTGGAATTAATTTTAACGCAGCATCGTGTCTATTTATGTAAAACATGTTTATTAGTCTTAGGATTAAGATTGTGTTCTTGAAACCATGACTTTGCTAAATCAGCAACTTTATCAAGCATTCCAGGTTCTTCGAATAAATGAGTTGCCCCATCAATAATCTCCAATTTCTTATCACATTTAAGAAACTTATAGGCTTGCTTATTTAACTCAATGACTACGCCGTCCAAACTCCCTACAATCAATAAAGTAGGTGCTTGTATAAACTTTAAATCAGTATCAGCCAAATCAGGACGACCACCCCTAGAAACAACTGCAAAAATACCTCTGTGTAAATATGCTGCGGCTTTTATTGCAGATGCAGCTCCTGTACTTGCTCCAAAATATCCAACGGGAAGATTCTTTAAATCAGGCAATTTTGTAACATAATCTGTAACGGAAATAAGTCGTTGTGAAAGCAAATCAATATCAAACCGATTTTCATATTCTTCATCTTCCTTAGCTGTAAGTAAATCGATTAACAACGTTGCCATTTTTGTTTGGTTCAACAAATTTGCAACATGCATGTTTCTTTTGCTAAAACGACTGCTTCCACTACCATGTGAAAATATTATGAATGACTCAGAATCATGAGGAATATTTAGGTTTCCGACGAGTGTATTCCCATAAACAGGAATACTAATTTCAATGGTTTTCATCTTTTTCAAAACTAAATTTACAATTTAACTATCAAGAAACAATCCTTTTATTTATAACCTTTGCATTTGAATTTCTAAACCATACTGATTGAATATTTCGTAGGTTTTAGACGCAATTTTGACTGCTTTTTCAACCACATCTATCCAACTATTGTCCAATTCTGAGATTAATTCAATAATTTTAATAATTGCCATATCTAAATTATTTATGATTAATAATAATAAAGTCTTTGATTGACTAGCACATTTTAAAATAGGCAATTCACTAACTTATTTTTATGTAAATTTCTTTTGTTTTCAAAACTTTTGTTTTATAAAATTTTTAAAAAGACTTATATAATTTACTGCAGTGTGTATAGTCAAAATTAAACCTCAGTTTGCAGATACTATTTAATAAAAACGAATGAATTTTATAAGTTTTACAGGAAATTATGTATGAAGTTCCATTTTTTTACAAATGTTTGTGTTGTAAAAACAAATGAATGCACATATTCTAAAAATTATTGAATCATTTTATATTACGCATGATGTAAAATGTTTTATGGTTGAAAAACCTGTTGGTCATGCTTTTATTCCCGGACAAGGCACTGAAGATGCTATCAATTTGCCCGAATGGAAAAATCAATTACGCCCATTTACTTTTACTTGCTTAAGGGACAAAAAGTATCTCGAATTTATGATTAAAATTTATCGAGACCACAATGGTTTTATACCGATTATGTATTCAATATAGTCCATAATAGATCGACTATTTTCATACTATATCGGCATTGCACCATAAACTATTGGACTATTTTACAAATGTTATTGATATTACAAATATGTTGGGAAAAACCAATGCAGGAGCCGAACTAATTATTCATGACGTTTTTGGTGCCATTCTGTATAATGGACCGGAGGTTTTAATTGCGGGAGGTTTTGTAATTACTCCATTTATTTCAATATTTAGAGATTTAAATAATAAGAAAGAACTTTAGGGAAACAAATTACTATACAGTAACAAAACATCTAAAGATGTGATTATGGGTAATGAATTAAGAAAAATGCTTAAAAATGATTTAATTCCACTATTTACTCGTGAAAACGTGATTGGATATATTGGTAAGAGAATAGACCGAAATTTTCTAATTGAAATATTATGGATTTTGGCCAGCATTTTTATGTAAGTGGTACCTCCGATTTTGTAAAAAGTTTATCTGGCTACTTAATTGATTTAGGTGTTACTTCAAATTCTCTTTTAATAGAGAAATAATAAAAATACTAGTCAATTAGTAAAGAATACATTACAACTTATTTATATAATCAATATTACTGTAAATTATATAATTCTAACCTAAAATTTTGTAAAACAGAAATTTAGAAAAGATTAGAAATTTACATATTAATAATTTATAAATGTTTAACACTTAAAAAATAAAATTATGACACTTATTAAAACAAACGGGAATTTAATGCCCTTCGTGATGGATGATTTTTTTGGTAATGATGTTTTTTTCGGAAACAATTGGTTGGACCGAGAAATAAGACAAACACTTCCAGCTGTCAACATTAAAGAAACAAAAAACGATTTTAATCTTGAATTAGCCTCACCAGGATTTTCAAAAAAAGATTTTAAAATTGACTTAGAAGATAATATACTAACTGTTAGTGCTGAAAAAGAGAATGAAAAAAGAGAAGAAACGGATACATTTACCAAAAAAGAATTTTCATATAATTCTTTCTCAAGATCATTTACTTTGCCGAAATCAGTTAATTCGGAAAAAATTGATGCTAAGTATAATGATGGAATTCTCAAATTAAGTATTCCAAAAAAAGAAGAAGCCAAATTACTTCACAAAAAAGAAATTAAAGTCGCTTAATTTATTTTATAAAAACCCATTCTAAAAAATGGGTTTTTATTTTTTTATTCACCACAAAAAATTAAATGTGTCAAAAAAATTTGATACTACATAGCTAAAATTAAGAAATTAATTAAGGTTTCAACAATTGCTCAAATATAAATTTAAACCAAAATATAGGACACCCTAAAACGTACAGATTGGAATGGTGATTTTTTGAATGATTGAATACCAACTACCTCGATAGAAATTAAAAAAAATCGAAGCATTAAAAGTGAGAGCCTAACTAATTATGAAAATATATCCAATAGAACCAAAGCTACGATTACATAACTATTCTAACAGCCTTTAAAAAGGCTTATTACTATTCTAAACTTAAATTTTCAGTAAGACATTTAGCCATTATAGAAAACATTTCTGAAGAAGAAAGCCACAGCGCTTTAAAAAAATATTTCCAAATATTTCATTTCTAGGCAGAGAAAGCAAACTTCATTTCAAAAAAATTTATATATATGATGATGCCAAACATGCATATTACACGGAATGGATAATGAGCCAAAAAGGATTTAATCTTTTAATGATGCAGTTCCCATTATTAGACCAAAAAAAGCGCTTTGGTTGTGGGAACTGGCAAGTCTTCATATTTGAAATAAATGCCTATTAATGTGTAAATTATATAAGTTTTCAGGGATTTTATGTAACAATAATATAAGCAAAATAAACAAATTTTACTGTGAGAAATTAATGTTTTATTATGAAAGCTAATATGGGAATTATTGATAGAGGAATAAGAATTTTTTGCACAATGCTAATTGTAGGAGCTTATTATAATAAAGAAATTTCAGGAATTACAGCTATAGTTTTATTGGTTATTTCGGCTATTTTTTTTATTACAAGCTATATTAGTTATTGTCCATTTTATAGAATATTTGGGATTTCCACCAGAAAAAATGAGGATTAATATAAATATTTTTTAAAAAGTTTTAAATATTAAATTTTATTACAATGAAAATAGAAAAAATTAAGATTGCTAATTTAAAGTGTGAAGGTTGCGAAACAACAATTAAAAAAGGATTGCTGAAAATTGATGGTGTGTCAAGTGTCAAAATTGACAATGACAAAGACACTGTTACTGTTACTTATGATGACAATCTTGATAGAGTGAAAATTATAAATAAACTACATTCTCTTGGTTATCCTGAAGCAACAGAGGAGAATGGGTTACTACTAAAATTAAAAAGTTATGCCAGTTGCTTGATTGGTAAAATAGACAATCTTTAATTCTTACTATAATTTCAAAAAGAATAATATGTAATTGAAACAGAATATAAACAGATGGAAATAGGATGTTAAAACTTTAATCTTTTAATACAATGAAAACAATTCTTGTACCAACAGATTTCTCGAAATCAGCAAACAATGCAACAGATTATGCGGTAAAACTTGCTGAAGAGTTTAATATGAATTTACTTTTATTACATATCTTTCATGTACCTATAGTCCCACCATTAGATATTCCGGTTAATATTAATACTATTGAAGATATTCAAAAAGAGAAAGAAGATGCTCTAAAAAGGAAAGCAACAGCTATTAAGAATAACCATAAAATTACTGTAAATTATTTAGCAAAAATGAGTTTTGCTGTAGACGGCATACTAGATGAAAAAGCTGATCTTATTGTTATGGGAATGCAAGGAGCAACCCATTTAAGTGATGTTCTGATGGGAAGCATTACCACCTCGGTTTTGCGAGAATCTAAAATTCCTGTATTCGTTATCCCAGAAAAATCAAAATATAAAAAACCTATAAAAATTGTTTTCGCATGCGATTTTGAGTATCAAAAAAACACGAATGCATATGATACTTTAAAAGAGTTTGCTGAAAAAATTGATGCTAAAATAGCTGTTTTAAGTGTAACGGAGAGTAAGCAATTAGAAACGGTAGAAGAAATGCGTGCAGGTAAAAAATTGGAAAAATCACTAATGGGTCTTGAACATGAATATTTTTTTCACACTAACGAAAATATTGTAGAAGAAATTAATGAATTGGTAACAGATCAAAGGGCAGATATGGTTGCTATCATTCCTCACAAACGCAGTATGATCGAAAATTTATTCCACAAAAGCATCAGCAAGAAATTGGCTTTTAATACACAGGTTCCCCTTTTTGTAATCCCCGATAATTATAAATCAACAGCTCCCATTTTTATATAAAATAAACATTAAATAGCCATGAAAAAACAAACAGGAGTTTGGATAGATACTTCCAAAGCAATAATTGTAAAATTAGAAAATAAGCAAGAATATATCGTTGAAATTAAATCGGATATAGAAAATCGGGTGCATCACAAGAATATTGGAAATACTGGCACATTTTCAGGAACTCGCCTTAATCAAAATGAAAGTAAGTTTGATAATAAAAAAAAACATCAGACGACATTTTTTTTGAATAATGTCATAGAAAAAATCAAAAACGATGATGAAATATTTGTTTTTGGTCCAGCATTTATAAAAACAAAACTAAAACAGTCCATTGAGAAAGATAAACAGCTTGCTCCAAAATTAAAATTAACAAAAACGTCTGCAGCTTTAACACCAAATCAAGTTGTAGCCAAAGTAAAAGAATTTTATAACTCAAAACAAACAATAGACCCATGTTATAAAAAATATTAATTGAAAAATAATGCTAAAACTCAGTCTATCAATTATAAAATCGATTTTAAAGATACGAAAACCTGACACTAACAAAGGAACATATGGACACGCTTTATTAATAGTAGGGTGTAAAGGAAAAATGGGAGCGGCTGTAGTTTCTGCTCGAGCCTGCCTCCGTTCAGGAGTAGGGTTGTTAACTTTAAGTGTGCCTTCAAAAGAACGAACAATACTTCAAATTTCAATTCCAGAAGCTATGACAATTGACAGAAAAAATAAAGAAATTGATTATCCCTTTTTTTCAGCCATAGGGATTGGTTCAGGATTAGGAATAACCAAAAAAACACAGGATGTATTAATTCAATTATTAGAAGAATATGAGCAACCCTTAGTCATAGATGCCGACGCTCTTAATATAATTTCTTTAAATAAAAATTTATTGAATAAAATTCCGAAGGGAACAATACTTACACCGCATACAAAAGAATTTGATAGGCTTTTTGGTGATCATATTTCTAAAGAAGAACGGATAAAATCAGCGGTAAAAAAAGCTAAGGAAATGAATTGCATAATTGTTTTAAAAGGCCATAAAACAGTAATTACTAACGGAACTGAATCTTTTCAAAATTCTACGGGAAATTCCGGATTAGCAAAGGGCGGCTCTGGAGATGCCTTAACGGGAATGATTACCGCTTTTTTGGCTTCAAAATATACTCCTTTTGAAAGTGCAAAATTGGGCGTTTATCTTCATGGACTTGCCGCTGATTATACCCTAGAAAATCAAAGTATGGAAAGCATGCTCATCACCGATGTTATAGAAAATATAGGCTATTCCTTTAAATCTTGTTTAAGGAACTAATAAATTACTATTAATTTTTAAAAAAAATAAATGAGAAATGAAAAATTTAAACCACATTCTATTCTTTAACCAAATTAGTATAAACGATATTTCAAAAGTGGGTGGTAAAAATGCCTCACTTGGAGAAATGTACAACCAGTTTAATCCACAAGGAATAAACATTCCGAATGGTTTTGCTCTAACTGCTGACTCCTATCGTTTATTTCGACTCACGAATAATATTGAAAAACCACTTAATGAAGCATTAGCATCGTTAGATAAAACTAATTATCATAACCTAGCAGAAGTTGGTAAAGCCGCTAGATTCTTAATAATGAAAGGTGTTTTTCCACAAGAAATCATTGAAGAAATTAGTCAGGCATACGAGCAACTTTCTAAAGATAGTGGGGTTGATAATATAAATGTGGCCGTCAGAAGTAGTGCTACATCAGAGGACTTACCATCAGCAAGTTTCGCGGGTCAAATGGAATCCTTTTTAAACATAAATGGGAAAAAACAATTGTTTGAGGCGATAAAAAGATGTTACGCTTCTTTATTTACAAACCGAGCCATAAAATATCGATACGACATGGGCTTTGAAAATAAAGATATTGCAATTTCCGTTGGTATTCAGCAAATGGTACGAAGTGATAAAGCATCCTCTGGAATTGTTTTTACGATTGATCCTGACACGGGTTTTAATAATGCTATCGTAATAAACAGTTGTTGGGGATTGGGTGAAAATATTGTAAAAGGTACTGTTACGCCAGATGAATGGATTGTATTCAAACCTACTTTATTCGATACTAATATAAATCCAATTTTAAAAAAACATTGCGGAAGAAAAGAATATACAATGCTGTATGTTGAAAATTCCAGAGGTGCATCAGCTAAAAAAACAACCACAAATATTGTAACCTATCATAAAAAACAAAATGAATTTTCTTTAACCAACGACGAAGTTATTCATCTCGCACAATGTTGTTACAAAATTGAACAGCATTATAAAAAAGCTATGGATATTGAATGGGCAAAAGATGGATTGAATAATCAATTATACATTGTTCAAGCCAGACCAGAAACCGTTCATGGAAAAGTAAAAAAACAAGTAAGAAAGATTTTTACACTTAAAGAAAAAGGGAAATTGCTTGCCAAAGGAATCGCACTAGGCGATCAAATTACTTCTGGAAAAGCCCGAATAATTAATCATCCCAAAGATGGTTATCAATTGCAACAAGGAGAAATTCTCGTTACGGATGTTACTAATCCTGATTGGGATCCCATAATGAAAAAAGCATCGGCAATCATTACCAATAAAGGAGGACGAACAAGTCATGCTGCCATTGTAGCTCGTGAACTAGGTGTTATTGCTATTGTAGGAAGTGGCAACGCTACCGAAACAATAAAAACAGGTCAGGAAATAACTGTTTCTTGTGCTCAAGGCAAAGAAGGTAATGTTTATGAAGGATTATTGAAATGGGAAATTAAAGAACAGGATTTTAGTCAGTTACAAATGCCAAATACAAATCCTATGCTCATTTTAGCAGACCCAGAAAGAGCCTTTGAACTTAGCCAATATCCAAATCAAGGTGTGGGTTTAATGCGAATAGAATTTGCTATATCAAATACCATCAAAATTCATCCTCTCGCCTTAATTGAACCTGAAAAAGTGACTGATAGAGATCTATTTTATGAAATAGAATCATTAACCAAAGGATATCATGATGGCAAAAAATATTTTGTAGATAAATTGGCAGAAGCAGTATCTATGGTTGCGGCAGCTTTTTATCCAAAGGATGTAATAGTGAGAATGAGTGATTTTAAAAGTAATGAATATGCTAACCTCATTGGTGGAAAATATTTTGAACCCAGCGAAGAGAATCCAATGATTGGCTTTCGAGGAGCTTCCCGATATTACAGCGATTTTTACCGAAAAGGTTTTGCATTAGAATGCGAAGCCATGAAAAAAGTGAGAAATGAAATGGGAATGACCAATGTAAAATTAATGATTCCTTTTTGCAGAACCGTAGAAGAAGGTGAAAAAGTAATTGCAGAAATGGCCCTTAACGGATTAATTCAAAAAGAGAATGACTTAGAAATATATGTTATGGTTGAGATTCCAAGCAATGTATTATTAGCCGATGAATTTGCCAAACTTTTTGATGGTTTTTCAATAGGTTCCAATGATTTAACGCAATTAACATTAGGTCTTGATAGAGATTCAAATTTAGTCAGCTATTTATTTACGGAGCAAAATCCTGCTGTGATGCAATTAATAAGCAAAACTATTACGGCAGCCAAACGCAATAAAATTAAAGTGGGTCTGTGCGGACAAGCTCCAAGTGATATTCCTGAATTTGCCCAATTTTTGGTAAAAGAAGGAATCAACAGCATCTCTTTTAATCCCGATGCATTAATTAGAGGAATTGAAAATATTTTGAAAGCAGAAAATTTAAAAAAAGAAAAGCATATTAATACCTTAAATCTTTTAAGTTATGGAAGTATCCTTCAAAAATAAAGTAGCGCTTGTAACTGGAGCTTCATCTGGTATTGGAAGAGCAACAGCTATTGCTTTTGCAAGAAAGGGAGCCAAAGTAGTTGTAGTAGATTGGATTGAAAATAATGAAACGGTAAACCTGATTAGGGAATTAGGAAGCGAAGCTATTTTCATCAAATGTGATGTATCCAAAATGGCAGATGTAAAAATGATGATAGAAAAAGCAATAACAGAATTTGGCCAACTAGATTATGCATTCANGATAAAACCATTAATGTGGACTTAAAAGGAACTTGGCTTTGTATGAAATATGAAATACCTGAAATGCTTAAACAAGGCAAAGGAGTTATCATAAATTGTGCTTCAGTAGCCGGACTCGTTGGATTTGAGGGCTTGCCAGCCTATGTAGCCTCCAAGCATGGCGTGGTTGGTTTAACCAAAACAACGGCATTGGAATGTGCCAAACTTGGAATTCGAGTTAATGTAGTTTGCCCTGGTGTAATACAAACGCCTATGATAGACCGCTTAACACACAAAAAGAAAGAAAATATAGAACAATTTCAAGGTCTTGAACCCATTGGAAGGTTTGGTTTACCTGAAGAGATTGCAAATACTGTGGTATGGATGTGTTCTGATGAAGCTTCTTTTGTAACTGGTCATGCTATGGCTGTTGATGGTGGTTTTGTTGCTAAATAAATAATAAACTAAATCCTTAAAACCTAATCTTATGTACACGTATGAAGTAGATTTAAAATGGACAAGCAAATCAAAAGGATTATTAAGTTCACCTGATTTGCAAAATAGTATTGAAGTAGCCATACCTCCTGAATTTCCAGGAGGAATAAAAGGAGTATGGTCGCCAGAACACCTTTTTGTAGCCTCTTTAAACAGTTGTTTGATGACCACTTTTTTAACGATTGCAGGAAATTCCAAACTAGATTTTACAAGTTTTAATTGTAAAGCAATTTGCAATGTTGACCATTTGGAAACCACTTATTTCATAACTGAAGTAATTCTAAAACCAAAGATAGTAATCTCCAACTCTGAAAAACCAGACAGAGCAAAACGAATTATTGAAATGAGTAAAAAAGCATGTATGATTTCAAATGCGGTGAAAGTAAACATTAGTTTAGAACCAGAAATAATCGTAGAGCAGAACATAATTCCTGTAAGCAATTCATACTAAATTTTATTTGAAATTGCTGATTTAGAGTTTTAATTGATTTCTAATATTAAAAAAATATGGTTTCAACTAAAGATAAAATAGAGCACCACCTTTCCAATTATGAAAAAGTAAAATCATCTTTTTTATGGGAAAATGTCGCTAAGGAATTAAGTGGTCTGCCCGAAGGAAGAGGGCTAAACATAGCACATGAAGCAATTGACAAACATGCTCTAACAAACCAAAAAAACAGCATAGCTCTCCGATTTATTCGAAAAGATTCTAATTTTCAAGATTTTACATATTCCGAATTAAAAATACAGACCTCAAAATTTGCCAATGTACTTCAAAATTTAGGCATTCAAAAAGGGGAATGTATTTTTTCTTTGGCAGGAAGGATTCCCGAATTATACATTACCGCCTTAGGGACTTTAAAATATACCGCTGTATTTTGTCCTTTGTATTCTGTTTTTGGACCCGAACCCATTTTTCAAAGGCTCAGTAAAGGCGATGCTGTGGTTTTAGTAACTACTGCGGCTTTATTTGAAAAAAAAGTGAAACCCCTAATCGACCGACTTCCCTACCTTCGATATATAATTCTCACTGATAGCAACAAGCATGCCTCAGACAAAATATTGTCTTTTACCCAACTTATGGAAGAAGCCAAAGATGAATTCAAAATTCCAGAAACCAATCCAGAAGACCCAGCCCTGCTCCATTTTACCAGTGGAACCACTGGTATGCCAAAAGGTGTTTTGCATGTTCATAAAGCAGTTTATACTCATTATATTACGGGAAAATATGTACTCGATTTTCATCAAGAAGATGTCTTTTGGTGCACTGCAGATCCAGGATGGGTCACGGGAACTTCATACGGTATCATTGCGCCATTAGTTCACGGCATTACTTCTATTATTGATGAAGAAGAGTTTGATGCAACCAGATGGTATTCCAATTTGGAGAAACAAAAAGTAACAATTTGGTACACAGCCCCCACTGCCATTAGACGATTAATGAGAATGAACATAAAACCCAAAGAAATTTACAATCTAGAAAAACTTAGGTTAATTCTTAGTGTTGGGGAACCGCTTCATGCGGGAGCAGTTATTTGGGGTCTGGAAAATTTTGGCATACCAATACTTGACAATTGGTGGCAAACCGAAACTGGAGGTATTATGATTGCCAATTATCCATCTATGAATATACAACCCGGATCTATGGGAAAACCATTGCCTGGAATTGAAGTCGCCATTGCTGAGATTACAGACAATCAAATAAAACTAATTACCGAGCCCAATACTCAAGGTCATTTGGTTTTAAAAAAGGGTTTTCCCTCTCTTTTTCGAGGGTATTTACACGATGAAGAGCGGTTTAAAAAATGTTTTATTGGTGACTGGTATTTAAGTGGCGATCTGGCTAAAATGGATTCCGCTGGCTATTTTTGGTTTGTCGGTCGTGCCGATGATATTATCAAAACTTCGGGACATATGGTAGGCCCTTTTGAAGTGGAAAGCACTTTAATGAAATATCCTTCCGTTTCTGAAGTTGCAGTAATTGGAAAACCAGAACCTACAATTGGAGAATTGGTAAAAGCCTTTTTGGTCTTGAAAACAGACATTAATCCCAACGAGGAAACAAAGATGGATATTATGGCTTTTGCCCGAAGAGAAATGGGACCAGCAGTGGCGCCAAAAGAAATTGAATTTGTAGCTACTATTCCCAAAACCAGAAGTGGGAAAATCTTACGGCGATTATTAAAAGCAAGAGAGCTTGGATTGCCTGAAGGTGATTTATCAACGTTAGAATAATTGTTAAATGCTTTTAAATAAAAAAAGTCATGAAAATAGTAAGCAAAATAAACTTCAAACTTCACCGAATTTATTTTTTAGTATTATTGATGCTTGTACAGGGATGTCAAGCTCAGGATAAAAAAAATGAAAAGGATATTGAAAGTATTCAAAAAAGTGCAGTTTCCTCTAACGAAAAAGTTTCCTATACAGGAAACGTAGATTTTAAATTTGCTGCAAAAATTGCAATGCCAGGCGTTGTACATATTAAATGTACTTTCAAAACCCCTTTGAAAGAGTATCAAGACGATCAAAAGGATTTTTTTAATATGCCCGATCCATTAAAGGAATTTTTTAAAGACGATCCTTTCTTTAGACAATTTAGATTTCAAATTCCACATTCTGAGCAATATAATTCTGAACCCTATATTGGTAGTGCTTCTGGCGTAATTCTAACACCTGACGGTTACATAATTACAAACAATCATGTCGTTAAAAATGCTGATGAAATTGAGATTACATTATTTGATGGTCACTCCTACCCTGCAAAAATTATTGGTAATGATCCACAGACTGATCTTGCCTTGCTAAAAATTGATCAAAAGCAACTTTCGTTTATCATGTTTGGAGATAGCGATAAAATTGAGGTGGGAGAATGGGTCGTTGCCGTTGGCAATCCTTTCAATCTAGCTTCTACAGTTACTGTGGGAATTGTTAGTGCGAAAGCTCGTAACATTAATATTTTGAACAATCAAGGTGCTATAGAATCTTTTATACAAACCGACGCTGCTGTAAATCCTGGTAATAGCGGTGGTGCATTGGTAACATTAGAAGGGAAATTAATTGGAATAAACACAGCAATTGCAACACCTACAGGAGTTTATGCTGGCTATGCTTTTGCCATTCCAGTAGACATTGTAAAGAAGGTAGCCAATGATCTTATGAATTTTGGGTCGGTTCAAAGAGGTGTCTTGGGAATCGTTATTCGGGACATGGATAGTGAACTTGCAAAAAAAATTAAAAGTGACCGCGCTAATGGCGTTTATGTAGATAGTGTGACTACAAAAAGTGCTGCAAAAGAAGCAGGAATAAAAGCGAAAGATATCATAATCAGCATTGATAATATTGAAACTCTGACTACCTCAAAATTACAGGAAATCATTATGAGAAAACGGCCTGGTGATAACGTCAAAATTGTAATCCTCAGAAATGGAAATGAACAAAAAGAGCTGATAGCCACACTCAAAAAACCAGATGAAACTTCTAAATTAATACAAATGGGAAGTAAAACTATATTAAAGGATTTAGGGATAGAAATTGTTGTAATTGATAAAGAGGATCAAAAAAAATATAAAGTAAAAAATGGAGTAAAAGTCACAAAACTTTATGACGGAAAACTAAAAAGATTTACCGATATCAGAGAAGGATTTGTAATTACATCGGTAAATAATAAAGCCATTTATTCTATAAAAGATTTTACGGATGCTTTAGAAGATCAAAAAGGAGGTATAATGCTTCAAGGAAAATATGCAGGAGACAATACTTATTATTACTATGCCTTCGGAAAATAAATTAAAATGGAACAATCTACCACCATACATGATAAAATTGACACCAAAAAAGAATTCCTTTTTTTGTACCAAATGATGCTTATAAGACGCTTTGAAGAGAAAGCTGCCGAACAATATACCAAAGCCAAAATTAGAGGTTTTCTACATTTATATATTGGTGAAGAAGCTGTAGCCGTAGGGATAATTCAAGCTTTAAATGACGATGACACTATTTTATGTACCTATCGCGAACATGGTCAAGCATTGGCAAGAGGAATTGATGCCGATGTTATCATGGCCGAAATGTATGGCAAACTAGAAGGCTGCAGTCGTGGTCGTGGTGGTTCTATGCATTTATTTGATGTGTCAAAAAAATTCTATGGCGGTAATGCCATTGTAGCTTCTCATCTCCCAATAGCGGTTGGAATGGCTCTTGCCTCAAAAAAAATGAGTACAAATAAAATTACCTGTTGCTTTTTTGGAGAAGGTGCTGCTGCCGAAGGGGAATTTCACGAAGCAATGAATTTGGCGTCACTTTGGAAAGTCCCCGTATTATTTGTCTGTGAAAATAATTTATATGCTATGGGAACTGCTATAAAATATACCCATTCGGTGACAGAACTCGAAAAAAAAGGAGCTTCGTATGGTGTAGAATCTTCTGCCGTAAATGGAATGAATTTGTTAGAAACAATAAAAGCCGCTAATACGGCTGTAGAAAAGGTACGAACCAGTGGAGCTCCCTATTTATTGGTTTGCAACACCTATCGCTTCAGAGCACATTCGATGTTTGATGCCGAATTGTATCGTGATAAAAAGGAAGTTGAAGAATGGAAAAAAAAGGATCCGATTACTCAGTACCAAGATTATTTATTACAAGAAAAAATCATTACAAAAGTAGAGATTGATGCCTTTGAAAAAAAAATAGAAACTAAAATTCAAAAAGCAGTCGATTTTGCAGAAGCTGGAACTTGGGAATCTTCAACCGAATTAACAAAATTTGTATACAGTGAAACAGTAACCTAAATTATTTAATCATGGAAAATAAAACATTGTGTCAAAGTTGCGGTATGCCACTCGACACCGAAGAAGTAAAAGGAACGGAAAAAAACGGTTCCAAAAATAACGAATATTGCAAATATTGCTATGAAAACGGAGCATTCACAGACCCGAAAATGATTTTGAAGGAAATGCAAAAAAAAGTAAAAAATCAAATGAAAAAATTAGAACATCATGAATACGAAATTCAAAAAGCCATAAACATTTTACCGGCACTAAAACGCTGGAAAAGTTAATAACACTCACATTGTTTTATCATGAAAAATCAAAACCCTACACTATCAATTACCTATAGAGAGGCTTTAAAAAAAGGCCTTCGTGAAGCATTACAAAATGACGAAAATGTATTTCTAATGGGAGAAGATGTGGGGCGATATGGTGGTGCATTTGCCGTTAGCAAAGGATTATTACAGGAATTTGGTGAAGAGCGTATCATGGATGTTCCTCTTTCCGAGTCCGGTTTTGTAGGAGCTGGTATTGGCGCTGCAATTGCTGGAATGAAACCTATAATCGAAGTAATGACCGTCAATTTCAGTTTACTTGCCATGGATCAAATTGTAAACAATGCGGCAACATTACTCCATATGTCTGGCGGACAATTAAATGTTCCTATTGTTATTCGAATGGGTTGCGGTATTGGTCGACAATTAGCGGCACAACATTCTCATAGCTGGGAACCTTTTTATGCACACATTCCGGGATTAACTGTCTTGTCTGTTGGTACCCATGAAGATGCAAGAGGAATGTTAAATGCGTCATTGAAAAGTCCAGATCCCGTTATCATTTTTGAATATACTTCTATGCTCAATATGGAAAAGGAAGTTTTAGAACGTCCCAATACAGTAGATATTACCAAAGCTAAAATACTCAAAGAAGGAAAGGATATTACCATTATCACTTATGGCACTGGAGTATACAAAAGCTTGGAGGCTGCTTCCGAATTAGCCTCAATGGGAATCGATGCCGAGGTTATTGACTTAAGAGTTTTACGTCCTTTGGACGAGATTACCTTTCTTAAATCGGTGTCTAAAACACATCGTGCGATAATTGTAGAAGATGCTTGGAAATCAGTAAGCCTATCTTCCGAAATAAGTGCCCGAATTATGGAAAAAATATTTTACGATTTGGATGCACCAGTTCAACGGTTGTGTGGTGTTGAAGTGCCTATTCCCTACCCTGCCCATCTGGAAGAAGCGAGTGTTCCTCAAAAAAAAGATATTGTAAATGCCATTAAAAAAATGATGCAACATGATTGAATTTCAAATGCCTAGTTTGGGTGCAGATATGGAAGACGGGACTTTGGTCGAATGGAAAAAAAAACCAGGAGACAAAGTAAAACGTGGGGATATTATTGCCGAAGTAGAAACCCAAAAGGGTTTAATAGAAATTGAAGTTTTTGAAGAAGGAACTATTCAAGAGTTATTAATCAAAGAAGGCACAAAAATCCCAGTAGGCAAAGTAATGGCATTAATAAATCCGAGCGAAGTTACTTTAGAGATAAAAGAAGAAAAAACTCCCGAGAGTAAACCTATAGAAATTCAACCTATCGAAGAAAAAATAATAGTAAAAAAAGAGAAAATTAAACAAAAAGCATCTCCTCTGGCACGAAGAATTGCCGAAGAAAACAAAATTGATATTACTACCCTAAAAGGAACTGGACCCGAAGGCGCTATTTCTAAAGAAGATGTGGAATTGGCAATAGCCAATCAACATTCAACAGAAAAAGCAATTTCCCCATCAGATTCAATTCGTTCGGCTGTTGCCGCAGCAATGTCAAAATCAAACAAAGAAATTCCCCATTATTATTTGATAAAAAATATCGATATCACAAAGGCTTTAAATTGGTTAAAAGAAATTAACAGCCATAAACCAGTCAAAAACCGTTTACTCCCTATCGTTTTATTTATAAAAGCCACAGCGAAAGCACTTATTGAGTTTCCGGAATTAAATGCCGTTTGGGAAAATGGCATTATCCAAAAAAAGGAAATCAATATCGGACTCGTTGTCTCCCTTAAAACAGGTGGCATTGTTGTTCCCGCCATACATCAGGTCAATTTAAAAAGCATCGATGAAATCATGGAAATACTCAACGATTTGATTCCGAGAGCGAGAGCCTTAAAATTAAGAAGTTCGGAATTAAGCGATTCCACAATAACCCTTACAAATATTGGAGATAATGGTGCCGATGCTGTTTTTGGAATTATTTATCCACCACAAGTAGGCATTGTTGGCTTTGGAAGCATTACAGAACAACCCATTGCCGAAAACGGAATGATTGGCATCAAATTAAATGTTACAGTAACATTGGCAGGTGATCATCGCGCGACGGATGGTCTAACAGGTAGTAGGTTTTTAGTTGCATTAAACAACCTTTTACAAAATCCAGAATTATTATGACAGAATACGAAATCATACAAATCCTTTTTCAGTTATTGAAACATATTGCTCCTGATACGGAACCGTCAGAGTTGAAACCTGATGAAAATATTAGAGAAACCCTCAATATCGATTCCTTTGATACACTTCAATTTATAGTTGCAATAAATGATACACTAGGAATAGAAATCCCAGAAAGTGATTATGGAAAAATTACAACACTAAATTCATTAACCAAGTATTTAGTAGAAAAAAGTAATGCAAAACTAAAAATCAAAGAATCATGAATGATACACTAAAAACTATATTCGAAAGAAGAGCCGTACGAAAATATAAAGAGAAAGCCGTTAGCAAGGAAATCATCGAGCAATTATTGGATGCCGGAAGAATGGCTCCCTCTGCTATGAATAGACAGCCCTGGAAATTCTATGTTGTCACTTCAAAAGAAGATATTGAATTATTTTCTAAGGAAATCGCCAAAGTAGGCTTAAAAACTATTCCAAAAATAGGATTAAAAGAAGCGGTAAAAACTGTTATTTCTGGGATAACTCACCTCTCTCATGGCATTGATTTTCTGACTTCTAAAGATCCTGTTTTTCATGGAGCTCCCTTAGTAATTTTTATAACGGCACCAAAAGAAAACGAATGGGCCGCACTTGATATTGGTATGTGTTCGCAAAACATAATGCTCGCTGCCAGATCTTTAGGATTAGAGACTTGTCCTATTGGTTTTGGAAAATTTATTGCAAAAACAAAAAGTTATTCCAAACTAAATGTATCCCCTGCAGATAAAGTGCAACTTGCCATTAGTATTGGATATGGTGATGAAAAGCCCGAAGCACACAAAAGAAATAAGGACAATGTTTTCTATATATAATCTATTAGGAAAATTTCATTTAATTTTCTGTTAGTAGATTCGGAAATGTAATAATTAACCTAAAAAATACTATAATGAAAAGAATATTTGGTTACTACTGATTTTTCAAAAAGGAAATGCTTATTGCAATTCAATTGCTATAGGTGACTGTATTTCATTATAACTATGAAGTACATTTAAACAAAATAAGGAAACTTATCGCAGAACATGAATCAGATGGTGTTGCTTTTTTATATTAGAAAACTTAATCCGGTTTTACCTCTAAGAAAACATTTGCAGGCAGATATCGAAAAAATAGAATTCACATATTTGTTATGTTTACTAGACAAAATCAAAATTGGTTTAATCGATTGCTTTTATTAAGCAAATCTGTTGAAATGGAATTTTATATAAAAAATCCATGCTTGTTAAAAAAAAACACTACCTAAAGAAAAAAATGTTCTTACAATATGTAAATGATATAAATAAAATTGAAAATTATATAAATAAATTATAAAGAATCATAATGAAATTTGTAGTGTAATTTATATTATTAATCATTAAAATAAAATATCATGGAATCAGGTAAAGTTATACTAGGAGTAGTAAGCGGTATAGCCGTAGGAGCAGTATTAGGCGTTTTGTTTGCCCCAGAAAAAGGGTCAAAAACAAGAAGAAAAATATTGGAAACAGGCAAAGAATATACTGATAATTTAAAAGAAAAATTTAGTGATTTGTATGAAGATGTTTCTAATAAATATGAAAATTTATTAGAAGACGCTAAAGAATATGTGACCAAATAGGGATGAATCATTATAGGATTTTGTATCATTAAATGAAATTAAATCCTATAATTGTTCTATTTGATATAACCTCTTGGTTTAATGGATTCTAATTTTTTAAACCAACTCTATTTATTAAGTTTTTTGATTAGGAGATATTACCTTTAATCTAGAATAAAAAAAGATGAAAAATTATATAGATGATTTGGAAAAACTTTTCACCCTAGCTGAAAATTATAGTAAAACATCAATTAAACTGTTTAAGTATTCTGCTGTTTATAAATCTGCAAACATTCTTTCATCGCTTTCAGTAAAATTTGTTTTGATTCTTCTATTACTGTTTTTCTTCTTTTTTTTAAATATTGGAATTGCCATCTATTTAGGAGAATATCTTCGTAAAATTTATTATGGATTTTTCGTTGTAGCTGGATTTTATATACTAATAACAATCTTTTTTTTAGTATTTAAAGATGCTTTAATTAAAACCCCGGTGTCTAATTTTATTATTCGTATAACTTTAAATAATAATCACAATGACTCCCATGAAATCGAATAGTGAAATGAAACTTTTATTAGAAAAAATTGCTTTTTATAGAGAAAAAAAGGACTATGAATTGCAATTAATAAAATGGCAATATGAAAATACAAAGCAAAGTTTGCAACCCATAAATCTGCTAAAAATCTCTCTATTGGAAAAAATAATAACAACAAACCCAAAAAATTATTTAATAAGTATTGTAATTGGATTGGCTACTAATTTCTTAAGTAACAAAATAAAATCTAATCCAAGCAATAATCCAATAAAGAATATTGCCACATCCGTTTTAAAATTAATTAATAAATAGGAGTCAAATGGAAAATAAGTTTTATACCCTTATAAATGACGACAAACCTGTCTTAGTTGATTTCTATGCCAATTGGTGCGGTCCTTGTCAGATGCTTTCACCCGTTTTAAAACAAGTTAAGGATAACTTGGGTGAACGGATAACCATATTAAAAATTGATACCGATAAAAATCACGAGTTAGCATCGAAATATAATGTCCGTGGTGTCCCAACAATGATTCTATTCAAAAATGGGAAGCAACTATGGAGACAATCTGGATTGCTAACCAAAGAACAAATCTTAGGAAATATTATAAAGGAATCCAATTAACATTTATTCAAATTGAGCTAAAAATAATATCAATAAATAACAACATTATGAGAAATCACTTTTTATCATTCATATTTGTTTCAATTAGTTTTATTAGTTCAGCACTATTTTCTCAAAATGAAAAAGATCCAGTTGCACTTGGTTTACCGGGTGATAATTTAAATCTTTATGCAGTATTAGATATATTTCAAAAATCGCCAACTTTAGAGGAATTTGAAAAGTCAATTAACAATAAAAATACTAATATTAATAATCTTGATTTAAATAATGATAAGCTGGTAGATTACATAAAAGTAATTGACTATAAAGAAGGAAATAACCATTCCATTGTACTACAAGTTGCCATTGACGCCAAAGAAAATCAAGATGTTGCCGTAATTGAAATCCATAAGGACATGAAAGATAAAATACTGATTCAAATAATTGGAGATGAGGATTTATATGGTAAAAATTATATAGTAGTGCCAACCATTCACAAAGAAGTAATTGGAACCCCAAATCCAGGATACATTGAAGTTGAAAATGAAGTATATTATGTAAATGACTGGCCCATTGTCGTTCATCTATTTTCACCATTATACACGGTCTATTTTTCTCAGTGGTATTGGGGATTTTATCCTACTTATTGGGCTCCATGGGCACCTGTATACTATTACAATTATTGGGGGTATCACCATCATTATTATACAAATCATTATTATCGCAGATTGCCTGATAGAAGTTTTTACAACAATTATTATTATCAAAATTCCAGAAGAAGTACCTCCCAAACTGTAAATCAAAATAGAATTAGCGGCGTTTTTAACGGAACCTATGAAGGACGAGTGTATAGAAAACCAGAAACGCCAAGGACAAGAACTCAAAATGAAGTACCTATAAATAGAAATGTATCCCCATCAACAAGAACTACAGTTCCTTCATCACGTTCGCAAAAAACAAATATTCCGTCAACACGGCAATCAAAATCAAATGTCCCAAACACGAGAACAACGCCTCCAAGTAGTACAGGAAGAAATGAAAACACAAGGAGAAGATAAAAAACACTTTAAATTTAGGTATTGTGATTAAATAAACTAATTAAAATATCAGACCTAGATAAATGATAATAAATAAATTAGAACAAAATGAAAAAGTTAAATATTGCTTCAAAAAAAGCACTGAAAAAACCAAAAAAAATTGCCCAAAAAAAAGAGGCTAAATCAGTTTTACACCCGCAGAATATAGATATTTCTAATCAGTTGCAGAAGGACTCTGAAAATAGTTCTAATGATAAAATATTAATTAAAGCAAGTAAAATGAATAATTTGAAGGACATAAATTTTGATAACGATATTTTAGAAGGCGATTTTGAACTCCCCACAGATATTAGCGATTTTGGAGATGATGCATTTGATAACGAAAATGATTATTACGAAACTCCAATTGATGATTTTTGATAAAAAATAAAACTAAATAATTTATTACTCAAAAAAACATTTAATGACAACGTTTAAAAAAATATTTTTAGATTATAACTTGCAATACATAATTGAAATGAAATTTATTTTACTAATT
The DNA here is from genome assembly GCF_042677265.1 of Flavobacterium myungsuense. Taxonomy (NCBI): domain Bacteria; kingdom Pseudomonadati; phylum Bacteroidota; class Flavobacteriia; order Flavobacteriales; family Flavobacteriaceae; genus Flavobacterium; species Flavobacterium myungsuense. The sequence continues at coordinate 186,633 of NZ_JBHTIZ010000023.1, forward strand.
CTTCTCTTTCTAATGGCGTGTACAAAAGATAAAGATAAATTTCTGCCTACAGTTGCAATCGTTAGTATTACTGACATCACTTCAAGCAGTGCAAAAATTAAAACAAAAGTGGCCGATGAAGGTGGTGGCACAGTTACCGGAACCGGAGCATGTTGGGGAACTACAATTAATCCTAACCTTTCAAATAATGTATCTAATGTAGGAGCAGGACTAGGAGAATTCATCTCCATTCCTACTAAACTTAATTCAAACACAACCTACAATGTTAGAGCTTTTGCCACTAATGAAGTTGGAACTTCCTATAGTAGTAACATGTCATTTACTACATTGAATTGATACTATACATGATTTTTTATTTAGCGATTTAAAGCAATATTTGAACACATAATTGCATAGACTACCCTGCCTCTGGTCCATTAGATATATGCTTTAGATAGTACGCTGAAAATGAATAAAAAAAACTAACTGAAATTAGTGGGTTTAGTATGAACCCAATAAAATATTTATCCGTAAATTATATAACAATTATTGAAAGTTATATAAAACAACTTCTATTTTATATTCTGAATTTTGATAAATTAAGATTAATTATTATAAATCTGATCTTATTTTAATATGGAAACTATCAAAATGAATGAAGTTCTTATAGCACTAGACTGCAATACAAATGATAAAAAATTGCAATTCTTGATAAAAAGCGACAAAAAAATGACGCTTTATAGTACCCTCATTTATCTGCAGATTTGAAAATTATAAAACAAAAACTGCAAATTCGAGATGAACAGTTTATTAAAGAAATTAAGAATTTAGATGTCAATACGGTTCAATAAACTTATGAATTTGAAACGAAATTCACAAAAGAAATACAGAGCCTAAATATCAAATTAAAAAAATTTTTCGCTGTGTTTATTGTGTAAATAAATCCAACAAATAAAGAATTATATATTATTAACCCGTTGGGTGTAATTATTTGAAGTAAAAAATATTGATTAGATATTGCTCAAGATACTGAAATTCAGTATCTTGAAA
>NZ_JBHTIZ010000024.1:0-77419 GCF_042677265.1 Flavobacterium myungsuense
GCTCACGTGAAGCATAAATCTCTTGTTGTTGGTGTTCCATATACACTGTTTTTGTGTATAGCTATTTTAGGACAAGACACTATATTTTGTCTTACTTTTTGATTTTAGCTCGTTTTTATATGGCTATTCTATTATTGTGTGTGGGAAACTTTATACCATTTTAGGAAACTTTGACTCTTTTCAGCACAATCATGAAAAAAAATATAGGACAGAGTTATTGTCTTTACGTTATAGTAGTAGGAAGCAATAGTTGCTTCAATTAATTCAAAAATTTTAAATTATGGCGAAAAATACTAGCCTATTTAAAGTAGAAGGAACATTAGACAATGTTACTTTTTACAAAAGTGCCGATGGACATTTTGTTCGCACTAAAGGAGGGGTTTCTAAATCCCGTATTTTAAATGACCCCGCGTTTGTAAGAACGCGAGAAAATGGGGCAGAATTTGGTCGGAGTGCCGGCGCAGGGAAGATGCTGCGGATGGCATCGGGGACTATGGTATTTAAAGCGAAAGACGCGAAGTTGTCGAGTAGGCTTGTACAGGTTATGTCTAAGATCAAAAACTTAGACACGGTTTCGGTTCGTGGCGAACGCAATGCGGCTGAAGGTTTGTTGACTGCTGAGGGGCAACAAGTGTTGCGAGGGTTTGATTTTAATAATCGCGCTCCTTTGCTGAGTGTTTTGTTTGCCCCTTTTAGTGTAGACAACAGCACGGGAGCCTTCGTTATTGCTGATTTTACCCCAAAGGAGCAATTGAACTATCCGCCGGGAGCGACCCATTTTAGTATGCGTAGCAGCTTTGTCGTTTTGGATTTTGCCAGTGGGGTTCGGGATGTTACTTACAGTACTCCTGTTAATTTGCCTATAACTATGGCTACCGCTACTGTGACCTTAACCCCTAGCGGGATTCCTCAGGGGAATGGTACTCAAATTCATTTTCTTTTGATTGAATTTTTTCAGGAAGTAAATGGAGCGCAGTACTCGCTGAAAGACGGTGCTTATAATGTGCTTAACATTTTGGATGTGGTGTAACATTACTTGAGCCGTTATTGACAACGCTATCTCATTATTATTATGGTAGCTGGAAATTCTCCTCGTTGTTCGTGCAACGGGGAGTTTTTTTTAATAAGCATTAGAAATGGCGGTGATTGCCGTGTAAAAGTGTTTCTTCTAGAAAGTGTATCCGAAGTCAGGAGACTTTGAAGAGCGGAGTTTATTAGGGGATTTAGGATTGGTAGATCACGGATTATAAATCCGCGATATCGGGGTTAGGATTGGTAGATCACGGATTATAAATCCGCGATATCGGGGTTAGGATTGGTAGATCACGGATTATAAATCCGCGATATCGGGGTAGCTATTACTGTGACCCTTTGTTGCTTTTTTTTAAAAGTAAAAAATTTTTTAATCAATCAAAAAATTATAATTAAGTTTATAAAAAATCAGAACATGGTTAACGTTACTTGTGCTTTAGTTTTTTTTGATAGTAAAATTTTAGTCACTCAACGAAGTGAGAAGATGAAATTGCCATTAAAATGGGAGTTTCCCGGCGGGAAATTAGAGGAAAATGAAAGTGAAATAGATTGTATCAAAAGAGAAATTAGAGAAGAATTAAATATAGAGATTGAAGTTTTGCATAAACTTTCAAACAGCATTTTTGATTATGGAACTTTTAAAATTAATTTAATTCCTTTTGTAGCAAATTATGTGTCGGGTGAAATTGTTTTGGCTGAACATAAAGCATATAAATTATTAGATAAATCAGAATTATTACATTTAGATTGGGCGGCGGCAGATATTCCAATTGTAGAAGAATTTTTAAAACTTGAATTATGAACCAAGGAATATATGAGGAATTAGTTACAAAAGTAATCAACTATAAATTAAACGAATTAAATAAAGATACTTTTCAAGTAAAGAAAACGCCAATAGACAAAGCTGAGGCGGCCCAGATATTATCTCAACATATTGGAAAAACAATACGACATGCATTCACCTTGATTAAAGGAGAAGATGTTTTAGAAACACAAATTGAAATAGCTAATAAAATCATTTTATTTTTAAAAGAAGAATTAAAAAAAGAAGAGTTTGAAGATGATTTAATTGAAACGGAAGGCAAAATATTAAAAGCCGTTTTCACCAAAATTGATGCTCACTTTACCGATTTGGATTTGCGTTTAAAAGAAATTACTCCTTACACAAGATTAATTCATAGCGAACTTTTTACAGGTGGAAACTCAGGTACAACACTCGAAAGCGAATTGAGAAAAGAGATTTTATCTTCTGATAAAATTGATTTGTTAGTTTCTTTTATCAAATGGAAAGGAATTCGAATTCTGGAACGTGAATTAAGAGAATTTACTGAAAGAGGTGGAAAATTAAGAGTAATTACAACTACTTATATTGGAGCGACCGATGCAAAAGCAGTTGAATTTTTAGCTTCTTTAGAAAACACAGAAGTCAAAGTTTCCTATAATACAGGTAATGAAAGATTACACGCAAAAGCCTATTTGTTTCAAAGAAATACTGGATTTCATACAGGATATATTGGTTCTTCTAATTTTTCTCGTTCAGCTTTAACCGATGGTTTAGAATGGAATTTGAAAATAACTACTAAAGAAGTTGGTCATATTATTGATAAATTTAAGAAAACATTTGAAGCATATTGGCAAAATCCAGAGTTTGAATTATATAATCAAAATATTCATTCCGTAAAATTAATAGAAGCTCTCAAACAAGGAAAATTTTCAAAGGAATATACGTTTACCACATCGTATTTTGATATTAAACCTTTTCATTATCAAAATGAAATAATTGAAAAATTAGAAGTTGAAAGAATAGTTCATAATAGATATCGAAATCTTTTAGTTGCTGCAACAGGAACCGGGAAAACAGTTATTTCTGCATTTGATTATAAGAATTTCAGAAGTAACAGTAAGTCATCAAAACTACTTTTTGTTGCTCATAGAAAAGAAATTTTGCAACAAGCAAAAGCAACTTTTCAAGGCGTTTTAAAAGATAATAATTTTGGAGATTTATGGGTTGATGGTTTAGAACCGAACTCTACTGAATATGTTTTTGCTTCGGTGCAAACCCTCAATAATAGGCTTAAAGAAATTAAACTTTCTCCTGAATATTACGATTTTATAATTATCGATGAAGTACATCATATTTCTGCATCAACCTATAGACCGATTTTAAATTATTTTAAACCTGTTGTTCTTTTAGGGTTAACTGCTACTCCAGAGCGAATGGATGGAGAAGATATTTTGGCGGATTTTTGTAATCGTATAGCTGCCGAAATTAGGTTGCCTGAAGCCTTGAATAAAAAATTATTAAGTCCATTTCAATATTTTGGAATTACTGATAGTATCGATTTAACCAATGTAAAATGGGAGAAAGGCAAGTATGTTGCTAGTGAATTGACAAGCTTATATACTAAAAATGATGTTCGTGTTGGTGAAATAATTACCAACCTCGATAAATATACTAATGACTTAAATGAAGTCCGAGCTATCGGTTTTTGTGTTACCATTGAGCATGCCACTTTCATGGCTGAAAAATTTAATTTAGCAGGTCTAAAAGCACAGTTTTTAACTGCTAAAAACTCAATCGAGCGAGATAGAATTAGAGAGCAATTCAAGAGAAAAGAATTCAATTATTTATTTGTTGTCGATATTTTTAATGAAGGTGTTGATATTCCTGAAATTGATACTGTTTTGTTTTTAAGACCTACAGAAAGTTTAACCGTTTTTCTTCAACAATTAGGACGTGGATTACGTCTAGCTGATGGTAAAGATTGTTTAACAGTACTCGATTTTGTTGGGAATTCAAGACCTGAATATGATTTTGAAAGTAAGTTTCGAGCATTAATTGGAAAAACAACAACATCGGTTCAAAAAGAAATAGAAGATGATTTTCCTCATTTGCCATTAGGTTGTTCCATTGTATTAGAGAAAAAAACAAAAGAAACAATTCTTGAAAACATTAAAAAAGCGACATCCCTAAATATTAATCAACTGATTACTAAGATCAGAAATTTTCAGCATCAAACGACTTTACCATTAACGCTAAATAATTTTATTGATTTGAATCATATTTCAATTGAAACGATTTATAAAAAAGGGACATGGTCAAGACTTTGTCAATTAGCGGGTGTTATTAATGATTTTGAAATTACCAATGAAAAACAAATTTTCTCTACAATAAGTAAAAAGTGGTTGTCAACAAATTCAACAAGTTATTTTAACTTTATTCTTAAAATCGCAAAACAAGGTTTCAATTTCAATCTAAATAAATTTGATGAAAATGAGAAAGCTATGTTGTTGATGTTGCATTATGATGTTTGGCAAAATCATGGTTTGTTTCAATCATTAGAAGAAAGTATTAAAACAATTGGTAAGAATAAAATTTTAGTTAATGAAATTATTGAAGTTTTAGAAATACTAATAGACAGGGTTGATTTTAAAGAAATTGAAATTCAATTGCCTTTTAAACAACCTCTAAAAGTTCATGCTCGATATACTAGAGACCAAATTTTAGCTGCTTTTGGATTAAGTACTTTCGAAAGGAAATCGCCTAGTAGAGAAGGCGTAGCGGAAAATATAGATTTAAACACAGAATTGCTTTTTATCAATCTTATTAAATCGGAGGAAAACTTTTCACCAACCACTATGTATGATGATTATGCAATTAGTGAAACCCTATTTCATTGGCAAAGTCAAAATTCATCAAGGCCAGATATAGGAAAGGGACTGTCATATATTAAGCATCAAGAAAATGCTAAAAAGATTTTACTTTTTGTTAGAGAAAAAGCAAGTGATGAAAAAGGAAACACGATGGGGTATGTTTTTATTGGCGAAGGAAACTTCAAAGAAAATGAAGGTGAAAAACCAATGAATATTAAATGGGAATTAAACGAGCCAATACCTAATTATCTTTGGGCAGCTTCTGCTAAAATGTCTGTTGGTTAATCAAAAAACCTCCAACACAAACGGTCAGAGGTTCATTTATAGTTGAAAAAGTTTTGTTTTACCAAGTAATACTCGCTGCTCGGCTCAAGAAATAATTAGCAGGGCCGTTGCTTCCACCTTGGTTGTTGCCTGTGGTAAGACGGTAATTTTGTTGGTTGCCCCAAGAAGCTGGTTTGTCTTCTATGCTCATGTCTTCGCCGGTGTCGTTAGGGACATAAGGGGCCATTTTGTTTTGCCAAACCTGTATGCGCTTCATGCTTTTTTCGGCAGTAAAAAGGTCGTTGGCGGGGTTTGCTAGTTCTTTTATGTAGCTTTTATATAGGTTTTGGTATTGGGTAATGGCAAGGATTTTATTTATTAGGGGGCGTTTACTAGAGCTTCCCCATTTAAGCGGGTCTTGTGTACCCGCGTTTTCCATGATTTGAGACGTGCCTAATGAGTTGTCATAATCTATAGGAATAAAGTACACTTTGCCATTAGGAGCAAAATACAAATAAAAGTTGTTGCCGTTCACCCAATAGTCGTCCCACATGCCCAGCATAACATTAGTAGCATAGGTTTTTAGAAAGAGCGGGATGTCCATTTTTTGGGCAATCCAAGTTTGAAAAGCACTACCGGTTTTGGTGTTGAGGTCGGTGATGAATTGTATCAGTTCGGCTTGAGCAGCAGGAAGTTCGTCTTTTCGGGTTTTTAAATCGTAGGCATAATAAACCGATAGTGCGGGGTCTATATTTACATCTTCAACCCCTATGCTTTGAGTAGAGGAAGTCTGTAGGGAAGCATTTGTGCCACCGCTCCAACCGCCTTTCCATAAAAATCCAGTTCCTGAACCCCATTGGTCTTTTCGTTTTTCTAGAAAATCCTCGTCTACGTTTTCTACCATGGCATAAACTCCGAAATAAGCAGGTTTAGCATCGCCCTTTATGGCAACGGTTACTCTGCCGTAAGAAGCTCTTGGGGCATTCCAGCAACCGTAACGGGTAAAGAGGTCATAGCTGTATATTTCGCGGCAATAATTAGCATCGTCCTTAAACCATTTTAGGTTCATTTTGTTGAGTCCTTTGAATCGTTGGTCTAATTTGTATTTAGAAAAGTCGAGGGCAAAATGCGCATGGTGCCAATCGGGATTGGTTGGATTGTGCAATTCTCCAATATTTCCTTCTGGACGGCGACGGCTCGTGTTGCCTCGCAATCGGAGTCCGATACTGTCTAGGGCTATAGTTGTTCCGTTTACGTCAAAAGTAAATTTAGAGACCACTTTTTTCTCATTACTAGGATTGAGATCATAGTTGGTTAGGAGTTTATTCCAGTCTTTAGTGTTGAATTCTAAAGTTATTTCAGGAATGTTATTGAGATTGAAAAGTGCTGGTTTATTGTCGGGTGTGGTATAGTTTTCAAGGATTCCGCAACTAGACAGAAAAAATATAATAAACAGCGGAAGAAGCTTTTTCATGTTGTATTTTTACCAAAGATAGAATTTTTAAGATAAAGCGAGAAAGTAGGATTTGTATATTTGAAATTGCCTATTTATAGCATTCTTTTTTTGAAGTGACTTGTATTGTGAACCGTTTTTAATTAAATTTTTCTTGTTCCCGATACGATTTTCTTCCCGAAGCTTCGGGATAAAACAGAACTGACGAAAGATTATAATTAAAAGTACCTAATTTATAGCACTCTTTTTTTTGTGAAGCCAATGAACTATTTGTCAATAAAACTTGCTTATATTGAAATTATTATTACATTTATGAAATATTTTTGTAAAATAATTATATAATTAATTAAATTTATACTAATTCACGATTTCAATTTACTTGATTTTACCCAAGAAGAAGCCTTGCAAGTTGCGGTTTTTGGCACTAAAAAAGAGCTTTTTTTGGATTAAATTCTTCTAACCTATGACAGACACACATTTAAACACAACGGATTCTTCGCTATATAGTAAAGACTTGGCTCCCATTACGGAATCCAATCGTACATGGAGCACTTGGAATTATGCCGCTTTGTGGATAAGCATGAGCTTGTGTATTCCTACCTATATGTTATCGAGTTCTTTAATAGAAGGCGGTATGAATTGGTGGCAAGCCATATTGACCATTTTTTTAGGCAATACCATTGTATTAATTCCTATGTTATTAAACGGTCACGCCGGAGCGAAATACGGCATTCCTTTTCCGGTTTTTGCTAGAGCGAGTTTTGGGACTAAAGGCGCAAATATACCAGCTTTGCTTAGAGCCATTGTGGCTTGCGGTTGGTTTGGGATTCAAACCTGGATAGGCGGATTTGCCATTTACCAAATGATGCGTTTGTGGATTCCAGCATTAGAAACTTTGCCTCAAATTTTCCCAGATTCTTTTGGTTTGCAAACAGGACCGGCGATTTGCTTTATCTTGTTTTGGTTTCTTAATATGTATGTGGTGTATTTAGGTGTTGATAGTATTAAAAAGTTATTGGTTTTTAAAGCCTTTTTTTTACCAATAGCAGCCTTAGCACTTTTAGCTTGGGCATTAGTAGCGGCTCATGGCTTGGGACCCATTTTAGCAACACCATCAAAATTTACAAATACCACTGATTTCTTTCACTTCTTTTTTCCTGCATTAACCGGAATGGTTGGTTTTTGGGCAACCTTATCGTTAAACATTCCTGATTTTACCCGCTATGCGACGTCTCAAAAAGCGCAAATACGAGGGCAAATTTATGGATTGCCAACTTCGATGACATTGTTTGCTTTTGTGGGAGTGGTAGTGACTTCGGCCACTACTATTGTTTTTGGAACCACGATTTGGGATCCAGTGATACTCGCAGGAAAGTTTGATAGTAAGTTATTAGTAAGCGTAGCTATGGTAGCTGTTGCCATATCTACATTGGCTACTAATATTGCGGCTAATATTGTGAGTCCGGCCAATGATTTTGCTCATTTTGCTCCTTCTAAAATCGATTTTAGAAAAGGCGGTTATATTACAGGTGTTATTGGTATTCTGATATTTCCTTGGAAATTGATAGCGGATCCTACCGGATATATTTTCACCTGGTTGGTTGGTTATTCTAGTTTATTAGGGCCCGTCGGAGGAATTATGATTGTCGATTATTATTTCATCAGAAAACAAACATTACTTTTAAATGACTTGTATGATACAAAAGGAATCTATAAATTTACTAACGGTTTCAATAGAAATGCTATTTATGCCTTATTAATAGGTATTTTACCAAATATACCTGGATTTTTAACAACAATTAAAGTAGTTGATTCGACTGTGTTTCCAGAATGGATTTCAGGTTTGTATCATTATGCATGGTTTGTGGGGTTTGGTATAAGTGGCATTGTTTATTGGATGTTAATGAAAAAAAATAATTGATTTTGATTGTTAAACATTCTAAAAATAATATAAGAAAAAAATGAGTATTTTAATTAAAAACGGAAGAATTATTACAGCAGCCGATGATTATCAGGCTGATATATTTATTGAAGGCGAGACTATTTCGGCTATTGGGAAAAACTTAAATGTTCAAGCAGACGAAATAATTGATGCTTCAGGGAGGTTGGTTATTCCTGGAGGAATTGACCCTCATGTGCATTTAGAAATGCCATTTATGGGAACCTATAGTAGTGATAACTATGAAACAGGAACTCGTGCGGCCTTGTTTGGAGGTACCACAACCGTAATCGATTTTGTTCTTCAAACTCAAGGTAAAAGTTTACAATCGGCATTGGATGAATGGAAAGGAAGAAGCAATAACAATACTTTAGGAGACTATAGTTTTCACATGGCCGTAACCGATTTTAATGAGAATACCAGAAAAGAAATACAGCATATGGTAGAAGTGGAAGGCATAACTTCCTTTAAAACGTTTATGGCTTACAAAGGTGCTTTAATGATTAATGACAGCCAAATGGTTGGGCTCATGGAAGAAGTTAAAAAGTATGGCGGACTAATAAATGTTCATGCAACCAATGGTGACATGATTGACTATTTAATAGCGAAGCACAAAGCAGAAGGCAAGCTTGAACCTTTATACCACTACCTATCACAACCCGAAGTTACCGAGGCAGAAGCCAGCGGTCGATTTGCCGATATGGCGAATTACACCGGTTGCCCAGGATATATTGTGCATTTAACGTGCGAAGGGGCGCTAAATGCTGTAAGAAATGCTACCAAACGAAACCAAAATGTTTTTGTAGAAACGTGTATTCAATATTTGATTTTAGATGCGAGTTTGTATGAACAAAATTTTGAAGGAGCAAAATGGGTGATGAGTCCACCGCTTCGGGAGAAGAAAGATCAAGAAACCCTATGGGCGGGATTAAATCAAGGTTCTGTAAAAGTGGTAGCTACCGATCATTGTCCGTTTATGTGGGAACAAAAACTAATGGGTAAGGACGATTTTTCTAAAATTCCAAACGGGCATCCTGCTATTGAAAACCGTATGGAATTGCTTTTTAGCGAAGGGGTAAACAAAGGAAAAATTACCTTAAACAAATATGTAGAAGTGGCTTGTACTAATGCTGCAAAAATATTTGGAATGTTTCCTAAAAAAGGAACCATTGCAATTGGTAGCGATGCCGATATTGTACTTCTAGATCCTAACGAAAAACATATCGTTTCGGCCAAAACGCACCACATGAATGTCGATTATAGCAGTTATGAAGGTTGGGAGCTTACTGGTAAAGTAAAAACGGTTTTGTTGAGAGGGAAAGTAGTTATAGACAATAATGAATGTAAAGTTTCTAAAGGATACGGGCAGTTTATAAAACGAAAAAAAGTACAAGGGAAAATATAATTTTCAATTGCAATATCAATGTCAAAAAAGCAACTTTTTAAAAAGCTTAAATACCCTTAATTTCTTAATGGTTTAAAAAATAAAAGTATGGCAAGAATAGTAAAATCAGGGCTTATTCAGTTAAGTTTAGCCAAAACAGAAGGCGAAGGCACGATTGCAGAAATCATGGAGGCGATGGTGCAAAAGCACATTCCTTATATTGAAGAAGCAGGTAGGCAAGGTGTTCAAATTCTGTGTTTTCAGGAGATATTCAATACGCCTTATTTTTGCCCAGGACAAGACAGTGCTTGGTATGCGTCAGCTGAATCGGTTCCGGGGCCTACGACAGAGCGCATGCAAGTCTATGCCAAGAAATATGACATGGTTATTGTGGTTCCCGTTTATGAAAAAGACCAAGCAGGTGTTTTATACAATACTGCGGCTGTTATAGATGCCGATGGAACGTATTTAGGCAAATACAGAAAAAATCATATTCCGCAAACAGGAGGTTTTTGGGAGAAATTTTTCTTTAAACCCGGTAATTTAGGATATCCTGTTTTTCAAACCAAATATGCTAAAGTAGGCGTTTACATTTGTTACGACCGCCATTTTCCTGATGGCGCAAGGTGTTTAGGATTAAACGGAGCTGAAATTGTTTACAATCCGTCAGCGACAACCGTTGGGCAATCGCAAAACTTATGGAAACTAGAACAACCCGCACACGCAGTGGCAAATGGTTATTTTATGGGATGCATCAATAGAGTTGGAATAGAAAAACCGTGGAATTTAGGTCGATTTTACGGAACCTCCTATTTTGTAAATCCATTAGGAGAGATCATCGCTTGTGCTTCTGAAGATAAAGATGAATTATTAGTAGCTGAATTTGACTTGGATTTAATTGAACAAATCAGAAGCAAATGGCAATTTTATCGTGATAGAAGACCAGAGACGTATGGTGAGATAACAGCACCATAAAACGAATAAAAATACTACCAAAAAATAAATTATAAAAATATGAGCATAAAGAACAATCGATTAACCACCGCAGCATACGAAGAAAATTTTGCAGATATTCATCCGCCTTTTGAAACTCCAGACGCCGCATTGGTTGAAGCCAACCGTTGTCTGTTTTGTTACGATCCGCCTTGTATGAAGTCGTGTCCAACGTCTATCAACGTTCCAAAATTTATTAAACAAATCGCAACTGAAAACATTAAAGGTTCAGCACATACCATTTTCTCTTCTAATATTATGGGGGCAGGATGTAGTAAAGTATGTCCCGTTGAAAAATTATGCGAAGGTGCTTGTGTTTATAATTTAATGCATGAAACGCCTATTCATATTGCCAAATTGCAACGCTATTCTACCGAAAAAGCGATGGAAAATAATTGGCAGTTATTTGAAAGAAAACCTTCTACAGGCAAACGAGTTGCTATAATTGGCGCAGGTCCCGCTGGATTGAGTTGTGCCCACACTTTGAGTAGAGAAGGTATTGATGTTACCATTTATGAAAAAGAAAGTAAAGGAGGAGGATTAATGACCTACGGAATTGCCGCCTATAAAGTTACCCCTGAATTTTGCGAAGATGAGGTAAATTACATTACTTCGATAGGAGGTATTGACATCAAATACAATCAAGAATTAGGTAAAAATGTTACTATTGAAGAGTTAAAGAAGAATTATGATGCTGTATATTTAGCATTTGGTGTTGGTTTAGCACGTCAATTAGATATTGCTGGCGAACATTTAGAAGGTGTTGAAGATGCTATCAAATTCATTTACGAATTACGAAACAACGATTATTCTAAAATTGCTGTTGGTGATAAAGTAGCAGTAATAGGGATGGGAATGACGGCTATTGATGCAGCCACACAAGCTAAAAGATTAGGCGCTTCTGATGTGACCTTAGTTTATAGAAGAACTCAGGACGAAATGCCTTGTACGGAGCATGAGTTGAATATTGCTAAATTAGATGGTTGTAAAATCATTTGGTTAGCAGCGCCAAAAGAAATTAAAGGCGATAACGGAAAAGTGTCACAATTGGTTTGCGACGTAATGAAATTGGGAGAACCTGACGAGAGTGGAAGAAGAAGCCCAGTAGTTTCAGGAGAAACATTTACATTAGAGGTAGATATGGTGATTAAAGCAGCTGGACAAATGCCATTTGAAACGTTAGTAAACGATAATTCTTTCCAAAACAACAAAGGAAAAGTTACGGTTACCGACAAAGCATTAACCAATCAAGAAGGCGTTTTTGCTGGTGGCGATTGTGTAAACGGAGGTAGAGAAGTAGTTGATGCGGTTCAGGCTGGGAAAGACGGAGCGGCAGCGATTGTAAAATACTTCTTTGGACCAGAATATATTTTAGATTGCGAACTAAAACCAACTTTCAACAATTAAAAAGTCAACTTCCGAAATTCTCGGAACTAAATAAAACTATTATGGCAGATATATCAACAGATTTTTTAGGCATAAAATCACCGAATCCTTTTTGGCTAGCCAGTGCACCACCAACAGACAAATTTATAAACGTTGTTCGTGCTTTTGAAGCAGGTTGGGGCGGTGTAGTATGGAAAACATTAGGGTCGCAAGTAAAAAATGTTTCCTCTCGTTATTCCTCAGTGAATTATGGAGGAAAAAGGATGATGGGATTCAATAATATTGAATTAATTAGTGACCGCCCATTAGACATTAATTTGAAAGAAATTTTAGAAGTCGTAAAAATGTTTCCTGACAGAGCGATGATTGTTTCGCTTATGGCTGATAACGACCGTAAATCGTGGCATGAATTAATTATGAAGTGCGAAGACGCAGGAGCAATGGGATTTGAACTGAACTTTGGTTGTCCGCACGGAATGACTGAAAGAGGAATGGGAGCAGCTGTAGGTCAAGATCCAGAAATCGCTAAAATGGTGGTGGAATGGGTTATGGAAAAAGCGACCATCCCAGTAATTACAAAACTAACACCCAATGTACACTCGGTTGTTCCAACCGCTAGAGCTGCAGTCGAAGGTGGCACGAATGCATTGAGTTTAATTAACACGATTCAGAGTGTAACAGGTGTCGATTTAGATACTTTAGTTCCGAATCCTTATGTTGCTGGTAAAAGTGTTTTTGGTGGTTATTGCGGTCCAGCGGTTAAACCAATAGCCTTAAAAATGTTAACGACTGTTGCTCAAGATCCAGTAGCTTCAAGAGTTCCGGTTTCTGGAATTGGAGGAGTAAGTACTTGGAAAGATGCTGTTGAGTTCATGTTATTAGGGGCTACTTCTGTGCAAGTATGTACTGCCGCCATGACCCATGGTTTTAGAATTGTAGAGGACATGTGCGAAGGATTAAACAACTGGATGGACGAAAAAGGCTATGAAAAAACAACTGACTTTATTGGAAAATCAGTTGAAAAAATTACGCATTGGGAAGATTTGGATATCAATTTCCATCACATAGCTAAAATCAATCAAGACAAATGCATTCATTGTGGGTTGTGTTATATTGCTTGCGAAGACACATCGCATCAATCTATTAATGTAGAAAGAGGCAATCCGTACAACAATTATACGATTAAAGAAGAGGAATGTGTGGGTTGTAATTTGTGTAAGTTAGTATGTCCTGTTGATGAATGTATTACTATGGAAGAACATCGTGTTGCACCGGAATATGTAAACTGGAAAGATTGGCAAGCACAGGGGTTGCCTTTGAACGATCATTAGAAATAATAAATTAACCCTGATAGGGTTTTAAACCCTATCAGGGTTCTTAATTAAAAATAAATGAAAATAAATTCTAGTCGTCTTCAAAGTCATTTCGAAGCCATGAGTCTAATAGGTAAAATAGGCGAAACGGGCACTTGTAGACCAGCTCACACTGAATTAGAAAAACAAGGTTTTGAACTCGCTGCATCATGGATGAAAGCCGCAGGAATGACTACTCACATTGATAATTTTGGAAATTTAATAGGAAGACTCGAAGGCAAAAATCCACAATTACCCGTTTTAATGATGGGTTCGCATCTCGATTCTCAACCGTATGGAGGACGATTTGATGGAGTAGCAGGAGTATTGTGCGCTATTGAAGTTGTTGCAACTTTAACCGAAAATAATATTGTTCCTGAACGTCCTATTGAAGTGATTTCCTTTGCCGATGAAGAAGGCTGGCGTTTTAATAAAGGATTGTTTGGTTCTCGCGGTATTTTAGGTAAACTAGAAGCCGGAGAATTAGAACGAGCCGACAAGGATGGAATTACTAGAGGGCAGGCGTTGACTGCTTTTGGTTGTGATATTACCCAATTTAAAGCATCAGAATACAAAGAAGGAAGTATTTTTTGCTTTTTGGAATTGCATATTGAGCAAGGGCCGGTTTTGGATTTGGCTCATAAACCTATTGGAGTGGTTTCAGGGATTTCTGGACCTATTTGGTGGACCGTTAAACTAAAAGGAATGGCGGGTCATACGGGTTCTGTGCCTATGCCTATTCGTAAAGATGCTCTAGTAGGTGCTGCCGAAATTATCGTTGCAGTAAACGAAA
Organism: Flavobacterium myungsuense; assembly: GCF_042677265.1. NCBI lineage: Bacteria > Pseudomonadati > Bacteroidota > Flavobacteriia > Flavobacteriales > Flavobacteriaceae > Flavobacterium > Flavobacterium myungsuense. Next base: position 14,251 of record NZ_JBHTIZ010000024.1, read on the forward strand.
TAGCCAATCAAATTCCAGGTGCTCCAACTGTTGGTTCTGTTGGGACTATCACTGTTTTTCCTGCTTCGCGAAATATTATACCAGAAGAAGTGGTTTTTACCATCGATTTACGGGATATTGATTTGGATAGAAGAAACCGTTATGAAAAACAATTGCGTGACCGTATTGAGGCTATTACTCAAAAGCATCAATTAACCTATTCCATTTCAGGAGACACTAAAAGCGACCCTCGTTATTGTGCTGATTGGATTAAAGAAATCATCCACAATGAATGTAAGGCATTAGAACTGGATGCTCCAGAGTTAATGAGCGGGCCTTTTCATGACGCTTTGGCTCTATCCTATGCTTGCGATTACGGAATGATTTTCGTGAGATGTAAAGATGGAATTAGTCACAATCCATTAGAATATTCTTCGAATGAGGATTTGAGTCTTGGAGCTAATGTTATGTTGGGGACAGTGGTTCAGATTTTGAAGAAGTAAATTTGCGGTAATACTTTTAAAAGATATCAAAACAAAAAAAAGACTGTCAGAATTGGCAGTCTTTTTGATTTTATAAGTATTCGTTTTTTATTGCTGTTGTTGATGCACATGTTCAATGTAATCCAACTCTTTTTGTTTTTCTAAAGATATTTCTTGTAATTGTACTTCGTTTACTTCCTCAAATTGTCTTCCATCTTCATATTCAACAGAAACAGAAACTGATAATTTTTGCTTTGCTAAGCCTTTAAAAGTTCCTTTAACGGGAGTACAATCGCTAAAATTTCTTCCTACTGAAAGTTTGATATGGTTGTCCATAGTCCAGATATTATTGGTAGGGTCTATTCCGAGCCAGCCTTGTGTAGGCGTATAAATTTCTACCCAAGCATGTGTAGCGCCTTCTCCTCTTAGACCACTTTTATTTGGGCAAACATAACCACTTACATATCGTGATGGGATTCCTGCAGTGCGAAGAAGCTGCAATAATACGTGAGCAAAGTCTTGACAAACTCCTTTTTTGTGTTGCAAAACTTCATCAAGAGTTGTCTCTATATTGGTTATGCCTTTTGTGTAAGAAAAATTAGAGTATATATATTGGTTGCATAACCTTGCAATTTCAATAACGGGTTTGTCTTGGTATTTTATTTTATTGAGTATAGCAATAATTTTATTTTGCTTTTCTATATCCTCAGGATAGCTCAATCTTAGAAGCTCAATACTTTTTTCTTTTTCAACTGCTAAATCTTGAATAGTAGTTATATCTATTTCAGGAATTTTTAACGAATGATTTACCCTAACAATCATCCGAGTTTCAATAGCCATTTCGGAATGTACTTCTAGAGTATTAAAGTTGCCAACTCTATTCCCATAAAGGTCTTGTGATATATCTACATTTGGGTTGTTAGTGATGTTGAGTTCAAATTTAAGTACGTCCTGATTCTCAAAATTATAGGGAAACAAGCGAATTTCATTAATGCTTTCCTTAATAGGCCAATTGTATTGGTATTTCGTGCTGTGAACTATTTTAAAAACCGCCATTTTGTTTAGGTATAAGAGAAAAATAATTTAGAAAAATCTGTCGAAAATTGAATTAATTGTACTTTCGTATTGTTGAGTAATTCTTCTAGTTGCTGATTGGTTAGGTGCTGGTAATCTGTAAATTCCACATAGCTTTTAAGTCTCCCAAATTGATTTTGCAATCTTCTTGCTTCGCTCAAATTGTTGTCTTTAAATAGGCTTTCAAGATATTTATCAATATATTCTAAAGTATACGTTACAGAGTGAGCAAAATCTCTATTAAAAATAACTTGCTGAACAATTTTACGATTGTGCGGGATGTTGCTATAGCTTTTTAAATACAATTCGTAACCGGACAACGACAACAGTAGTCTTCTCCAATACAGTAAATCTTCGTCTCCATCTAGATTGTAATTGATGGTTTTATAATACGCTTGAGTTAAAGAAATGGTTTGCAGACACCTTTCGATGTGCTTGCCTATGCTAGAGAACCACCAGCCCAATCCTCGAGGCATCGTAACATGAAGAATACCATTGTAAAGTAAAAGATCTTTGTTAAGTTTGGTAATAATATTTAACGCATCATTAGTTTCTAATTTTTTTGGTAACTCTGGTGAATTCATAAAATGATACAACGAGTTGATGTGTTCCCATAATTCTTTGGTTATCTTATCTTGAGAACCTCTAGCATTTTCCCGCGCTTTGATTACTAAATTTTTAACTGAATTGTAATTTTGATTGTCGCAAATAATGTACTTCAATACAAAGCTTGTGTCATATTGTGATCTGCTTATTTGTTCTTTAGTCAAGTCGGTATAATATTCTAATAAAGGCTTGTATCCTTGCGAATCATTCATTTCTTTATCAAAAGATAAGATATAGAAAGTGTTTAAAGTAAGCAACATTCCATCGGTTCTTTCCATGTAGCGACTCAACCAAAACATTCCGTCTGCCACCCTACTGAGCATATTTACATTCATTTTGTTTTTTTTAAGTTTAGAATTAGTCTTTTTTTATCACTATTTTACAATCCAAGTGTCTTTACTTCCTCCGCCTTGAGAGGAGTTTACTACTAGCGATCCTTCTTTTAATGCTACTCGAGTTAGCCCTCCGGGAACTATTTCTACTCCGTTCGGACCATATAAAGCGTAAGGTCTTAAATCGACATGTCTAAGTTTTAGTTCACCATCTATTAAACACGGAACAGTACTCAATTGAATAATAGGTTGAGCAATAAAGTTTCTTGGATTTTCAAGAATAGCGATTTTTGCTTTTTTAAAATCTTGTTCGGTTGCTTTGTTTCCCATAATCATTCCGTAACCACCACTTTGATTGGTTTCTTTGATAACCATGTTTTCCATGTTGGCAAAAACCAATTCGCGTTCTTCAATATTCTCCATTTGATAGGTTGGAACATTTTTAAGAATTGGCTCTTCGTTGAGGTAGTATTTTATCATATCAGGGACATAAACGTAAACGGCCTTATCATCAGCAACACCGTTTCCAACGGCATTTACTATAGCTACATTTCCTTGTTTGTAGGAGCTTATTAATCCTGGAACTCCAAGGGCACTGTCAGGTTTAAACACTAATGGGTCTAAATACTCATCATCTAAACGTCTGTAAATCACATCTACTTGCTGCAATCCAGAAGTTGTTTTCATGTAGACTTTGGAATTATTAACCACTAAATCTCTTCCTTCAACTAATGGAATTCCCATTTGTCTTGCTAGAAAAGTATGCTCATAATAGGCTGAATTGTAGATACCGGGCGTCAATAAAACCACATTAGGATTTGAAACTCCTCTAGGAGACAAAGACACTAAAATATTATGTAAAATCATTGGGTAATTCCCCACCATGCTTACGTTGTTAGAAGTAAGCATTTTTGGAAATATACGCTTGGTTATTTCTCTGTTTTCAAGCATATAGCTTACACCACTAGGGCACCTTAAGTTGTCTTCTAAAACATAAAATTCTCCTTTAGCACCTCGAATTAAATCGATTCCGGCAATATGAACATGTATATCATGAGGGATTTTTACACCATGAACTTCTTGAATATAATGAGGGCAAGATGCAATTAGAGAAGCAGGAATTATGCCGTCTTTTACAATGTGCTGTTCGTTGTAAATATCTTCTAAAAATAAATTTAACGCTTTTAATCTTTGCTTAATTCCTTCTTCAACTTCAAGCCAGTCTTTTTGAGTAATAATTCTCGGGATAATATCAAAAGGAAATATTCTTTCAATTCCTTGGTTGTCATCACCATAAACAGTAAAAGTTATTCCTTGATTCATAAAAAAATCGGAAGCTTGCTTTTGCTTGTTTTCTAGTCTTTCTTGATTTAAACCTTGTAAAGTTTGAAGCACATGACGATATGAACTTCTAACGCCTTTACTAGAAAACATTTCATCCCAACCATTAGGGTTTAATTTAGATAACAATTCTAGCATAGTATGAGTTTTATTAAAAAATTAAATTTTAGCTCATTATATTTAAATAAATTGCTGTTTAACGCTAAAATAGTATATTATTTTTTTAAAAACTTATATTTTAATATAAAATTGATAATTTATGCCGTATTCTTTTTTTTGATAATTGTTTTTTGACAATTTCTTTTTTAAAAAATCTTTTTTTTCGAATTTATCAACAGTCTATTTGTTAAAGACTCTAATTTTTACGGGGTGTATTTGTATAATTTACAAAAAAAACAGGAATTGCCCTAAATTTTTTAGGGGTTAAGGTAGTTTATTGTTATTTTTAATTTATGCAAACAACAATTTTTTTATTGGTCTTTAAAAAATAGGAGAAGCACTTTTTGAGTAAACATTCGTGCTCCTTTATCATTCAAATGTCCGCAAGAGGAAAAATAGTCATCTCCTTGAACTAGATTTTCTAAATTATGTATTTCAGGATATAATTTTGTGACTTTCTCAAAGTAATCCATTCCTTTAACATTTTCGCAAACAGGAGTCGTTACAGTAATTAGTTGAATATTGTTTGATTTGCAAATTTGTTTAATTTGTTCGTAATATTTGTTCTTCAGCGGATTTAAGCGTCTGTAATCATTTTTCATATTCGTTCCTTTTTTTGAAGGTAACGGATAATAGCCGTTATTATTTAAATGATTAGTTGGTTTGCCAATAATGGATTGATACATTTCTCTAAACCCAATTTGTGAATCGTATTTTATGTATCTATAAAAAGGAATGTAATACCACAACGAAAACTCTTTTTCGGTTTTAAAATGGTTTGCAATAACCGAAGAGTGATGTATATAAGGAAGATAACGAGCTGTAGTGCCTTCGTCTCTTTTTTCGTTACTCAAACTTAAATCGGCTTCAAGTATAATGGTATTGATTTTATAGTTGCGTTCCATCATAAGCTCTAACAACATTGCTGTTTCAAATAAATGAGAACCACTCATGCCGTAATTGAACGTTTTTAATCCTCTATATTCAAAAAGGTCAGGCACAAAATGATTGTTAGCTCTTGAAGTTCCTAAAATCACCACATCATATTGAGTAGGCTTTCTATTAAAAACAGCTTCTACTTTGCCGCGGTTAGAAGAACGCAAGTAGACATAAGTATAAATCGCATCTAGACATGCTGCAGTTAAAAGCAGAATGACAAACGTTTTTGTAATAAGTATTAAAAACTCTTTCATTAGAATTGAAAATAAATAAATTCTTTATAATCAGAATAGGTTCCTAAGGCTAAAAGCGAAGCGATACAAATAATCAGTTTTAGCATGGATTGCTTTCCAGAAATTGGTTCTTGTTTGGTTCTTGTATTCCATTCGACAACAATAAATAAAATAATTAGCATTATAATTTCGTAATTGTAACGACGATTTGCTAGATACTGCCATTCAAAAGCACCATTGGTAAACAGTAGTTTAATATAGTCGAAAGCGGCAGTTATAGAATTGGCTCTAAAAAATATCCAGGCAAAGCAAGTTAGAATGAAGGTAAATAGAATTTGAAAGACCGTTTTAAAAGAATCAAAATTTAATTTTAAAGTAATGGTTTCAATATTCGATCGGTTTTTGTTTTGAAGTAAAAGCGGTAAAAAGTACAATGCATTTAGGAATCCCCATGCAATGTACGTCCAATTAGCACCGTGCCAAAAACCACTGAGAAGGAAAATTATGAAGACATTTCGCACCTGTTTTAGTTTAGTTCCTTTGCTCCCGCCAAGTGGAATATACACATAATCTCTAAACCAAGACGATAACGAAATGTGCCAACGCCGCCAGAATTCGGCAATATCACGAGAGAAATAAGGATAATTAAAATTTCGTAACAATTCTATACCGAACAATTTAGAAATTCCAATAGCCATATCAGAATAGCCAGAAAAATCGCCATAAATTTGAAAAGCAAAAAAGACGGCTCCTAAAGCCAATGAAAGAGAGTTCATTGACTCATAATGATCAAAAATGGCATTGGCATAAGTGGCGCAAGTATCAGCAATGACTACTTTTTTTACCAAGCCCCAAACAATCATAAAAATTCCTTCTTTAGCTTGTTGAAAGTTAAAAACTCTTTTTGTTTTTACTTGGGGTAATAAATGAGTTGCTCTTTCGATTGGGCCAGCAACCAATAACGGAAAATAGCTAACAAATAAAGCATAATCTGTAAAATTATTTTCGGCTTTGATTCGGGATTTATACACATCAATGCTGTAGGATAATCCGTGAAAAGTATAAAAAGAGATTCCAACAGGAAGTATCCATTTTAGGGTTAATGGGCTAACCATGAAACCAAAATTCTGTAATAAATTTGAAAAAGAAACAGCAAAAAAGTCATAATATTTAAAAATTCCTAAAAACCCAACATTGATAATGATACTTGCCCAAAACCAAAACGATTTACTTTTTGTAGTTGTACAATCTTGAATTTTAATTCCTGTATAATACACTAAAAATGTTGAGAAGAGTAATAAAAAAAGAAAGTGCCAATCCCAAAACGAGTAAAAAACATAACTTACCAATAATAAAAATGCGTTTTGAACTGTTTTCGTTTTTGAGAAGCCCAACCAAAACAATAGAAAAACGATTGGCAGAAAGAGAGCGAAATGGAGAGAATTAAAAAACATAAAGAATCAAGAATGGATGGAATAGAACTTTGAATACTTATTCAATTGCTAAAATAACATTAAATTTCTTTAACGAAAAACTATTCAAACTTTAAAAAAAATTGAATTTTTAAAAATAGAAAAGCTATGTATTTTATTTGAATAGTTTTTATTCCTCTTTTTCATTGTTGAGTGAAGAAGCAATGAGCAGCGATTATGATTTTAGGAGTTCTTCTATTAACTTATTAATCATTTCTGGTTATAAGACAAGGTTTTTGAAACCTTGCAGGACTTAAAGCTTATCAAAAATCAAAATTTTATTTATCGAATTCAGGTTATTGCTATTTTTAAACAAAACCCATGATTACAAATACATAAACAAAACAGATTTAATACCAATCGCTTGCAATATAGTTATAAATAAAAGAAAAACAGCCTGATCTACAATGCGAATTATCTTACATTTTTTCGACGAAATTCATTTTGCTGTAGACGAAGTGTTTTGAACTTAAATTATCCTATTATTCTTTTGTTCAAACGTTTAAATATATATATGTTTGTTATATTAAATTTGAATTTAAGGTATTTTTTGCTTTTTTTTTAACACTTGATTATAAAAAAATTGAAATAGTATAGAACTAAATTAAGTTTAGAAATTTTTGTTGGTTTTGTGCTAATTTAGTAAAGTTTGAAAAAATATAAATAAATCTTTAACTAAATTTTTAGGTAAATATGAAAAAACATTAAATTTTAGTTATGAAAGTTTTAATAGTTGAAGACAATAAAATTGCTTTAATGGGGATAAAAAAAGTATTGTCTGAATATCCTAATATAGAAATAAATACTGCTGAAAACGGGATGATAGCTTTAGAGTTCCTCACAGTAAACCCATCAGAATTACCTCATTTCATCTTACTAGATTTGAATATGCCAATAATGAATGGTATTGAATTTCTAAAAGCAATTAAAAAAAATGAAAGTTTAAAAACCTTACCTGTAATTATACATACAACATCTTTTAATTCTTCAGAAGTTAAAAAGTGTGAAGAGTTAGGAATTTGCGGCTATTTTGTAAAAGAATTAGATATGGTAAAATACAAATCTAACATCAAACTCATAGCAAATTATTGGACAGAATCAAAGAGACATTAAAAATTCAATTACCTAAATAACACTTCATGAAAGGATTTATTTTTACCAATTTTATAGAATTTGTTGAAACAACCCACGGATTAGAAATGGTTGATGAAATGATCACTAATTGCAATTTACCCTCTGAAGGTATTTATAGTTCATTTAGCAACTATGACTTTGATGAATTAGTTAGTCTTTTAACTTATGTCTCTAAAAAGACAGATGTCAATCCGGAAATTTTATTAGAGAAATTTGGGATTTTTGTTTTTCCATATCTTATCGGTAAGCATTCCTATATCATTGAGCACTTCGATAATGCTTTAGATTTAATAGCAGGTATTGAAAATCATATTCATATTGAAGTAAGAAAACTTTATAATGATGCAGACCTTCCAACTTTTAGAGTTGTTGAAAAAACAACCAAAAAATTAAGTGTAATTTATAATTCTTCAAAAGGGTTAACCTACTTTGCTATAGGTTTAATAAAAGAAACCTTAAATCATTTTAATGTTAGTGGAGCTGTAACTATTGACAAGTCTTTTGATGCTAAAAATGGAGTAAAATTTGATATTGAACTAAATTAGATACCTGTAATTTAATGTTTTTTACCTGTAATAAATACATTATCATTTTTCCTTATTTTTTTATTTAAATGACTAAAAGACCTATTTATTTTGCTTACAAATAATATAGAAATATTAAGAAAAGCACTTGAAAGAGAGCGAAAAGCTAGAGAACTTGCTGAAGGTTTTGTAGAAAATCGCTTGAGGGAGCTTTATGTTAATAACATACAGCTTTCAAATAGAGTATTGACTCAAGAAGAATTTCAGAACGATCTTTTAGACAATCTAGTAGATGCATTATTTGTAGTTGATTTTAAGGGTGAAATTTTAAAAATTAATAAAGAAGCAATGAAACTTCTTGGCCTTAATAATGATTTTAAAATAGATAATTTAACACAATTTTCTAATAGACACAAAAAGGAAATTCACAAACTATTAAGCAAAGATAATCTTGAAAGCGAAAATGAAGTTTTTTATTATGAATTTATAAATGCAAAAAAAGATAAAAAATACGTTACTATTAAATCGAAAATTTTAGTTGATTCTGAAAAAATCCCCTATGCGCACCAAGCCATTGTAAGGGACGTAACCGAAAAGTATTTGCTTGACTTAAAAGTACAAAAGCAACAGCAATTTGAAAAGTTTGAATCACAGATAGTAAAAGATTTATTAAAGAGTAATGATATTTTTACCAATGCTTTTGACTTGGTGAATCATATAGCTGAATTTTTAAATACGGATGATTGCGTATTTTATGGTTTTATAAACGGAGAGTTAGTCCAATTAGCATCAACAAGTAATAAATTAGACGCGAATCACATCATAAAAAATAAATTATCAATACCCATAGATAAAGGTGTGGTTGGAAGAGTAGCAAGAACTAAAAAAGGCGAAATAATTAATGATACCACTAAAGATAAAGATTATATTATTGACGATTTGTCTCGGCTTTCCGAAATTACTGTTCCCATTTTGTTGGATGACCAGGTAGTTGGAATTATTGATTCTGAACATCCTGAAAAAAATCACTATACTAAAGATAAATTAGCTGCTTTATCTAAAATTTCAATTTTAATTTCTCTTCATATAAAAAATTCATCTTCAGAATTAGAAAAATTTTTAAAGCAACAAGAACTAGAAGCTACCAAAAACAGATTAGAAATTATTTTTGAAAGTTATTCGGATTCTAAAGTTATAGAATCTAAAGACGGACATATAGAATTTGCCAGCAATGCTTTTTTAAATCTTTTTAACATACCTACAGAGGCACATGATCAATTAATAGGCTTATCTTGTGAAATTGCAAGAGAAAACCTTAAAGGTTTTTTTCTTTATGAAAATGAATTTGTTAGTAGAGTTGAAGAAATAATTAAAAATCAAGAGGCGGTATATGATGAAATACTTGAATTGAAAGACGGTAAATTTGTTTCTAGAAGTTATACCCCAATATTACTAAACGGCAAATTAGACGGTCATGTTTGGAGATATAGAGATGTTACACTTCAAATTAATTATGATAAAAGTTTAGAATTTCAAAATACAAAATACAAAAATATTATTGAGAATATTAATCTTGGATTAATGGAAGTTGATAATAATGATATCATTTTATCTTTAAATAACGCTTTTTGCACTATGAGTGGTTATGATTCTGATGAACTTATTGGAAAGAGAGCAAAAGATGTATTAATTACAAACGAATATTTAGAAATCTTAGATAAGAAAATAAGAATTAGAAAAGAGGGTATTGATGATGTATATGAAATTGAAATTTTAGCTAAAAATGGAGAAACGAAGTATTGGCTAGTAAGCGGTTCTCCTAATTACAATATTAATGGTGAAATAATCGGCTCGTTAGGTATTCATTTGGATATTACAGAAATAAAAACCTTAATTTTTAAAAACGAAAAATTAATTTCAGATTTAACAGAGAGTAATTTAGAACTTTCTAATTACGCCCATATCGTATCCCACGATCTTAAAACACCTTTACATAGTATTGCATCGTGTGTCGATTGGATTAAAGAAGATAATGAGGGTAAATTAAGCAAGGATAGCTTAGAGTATATTTCTATCATTAATGAATCTATAATTGATATGAATCAGTTAATTTCTAGTACTTTACAATATTCTGAACTTAGATCCTCTCAAAAAGAACACAACAAATCTGAAACTCAGCTAGTTGTTGAAAGCATTATAATGAATATAGATATTAACAAAATGAAAAGTGTTAGTATCAATATACTAAAGCCATTACCAGTTATTAAATTAAACAATACTAAAACCAAACAGGTCTTTCAAAATTTAATTGAGAACGCCTACAAGTATAGAGATGCCAATAAAAAAAGTATTGTTACTATTAATTGGGAAAATCAAAATGAATTTATACTGTTTTCTATTGAAGACAACGGCATAGGTATAGCCGAAGAACATTTTGATTTCATTTTTCAAGTCTTTAAAAAACTAAATAATAGAACAGATTCTAGCGGTATCGGATTATCAATTGTTAAAAATATAATTGAGTCTGCGGGTGGTAAAATTTGGTTTGAATCAAAATTAAACGTAGGCACTACCTTTTATTTTACTTTACCTAAATAACATTTTACCAAAAGTGATTTAATTAAAAAGGTAAAGTACGTTTAGATAGAATACTTAAAAAAACAAAAAACAATCCACTTCGCCATAATGGCTTTGATTAGTAGTTTATCTTTCCTGTGATTATCTAAACAGGAGCAACTCCTATAGTTATTGGAGCCTCATGAATAGCTGCTTTATATTTTTTTATAGCTTGTAAATCACTTCTGGATATACCAGAAGGTTTTTATAAATTTTATTTTTCATTTTTTTGATCTGTAGGAAATAATTAATTGGTATCAAATAGGAGCAAGGGATTTTTTAATTAATGATAATCTTTTTATTAATATAACCTTTTGATGTTTGTACTTTTACAATATATGTTCCAGAACTTATATTATAAACTGGGATTTTAATTTTTGCTTGATCTTCATTTTTAACCTCCCAAGCATTTAAAAATTGACCAAGAATATTGAATAGAATAACTGATTTTACTTTTGTATCTATTGCGTTGTTATTTACATTTATCATTTTGTCATTTTTTGTAAATGCTACCATAATGTTTTCGTTTGAGACTAAGATATTTTCCTCTATAGCAGCTGTATTTTTAAATCGTAAAGAAAAACGATTATTTACAGTTCCTACAGGAAGATAAATTTCGAAAGCTTCTTTGCGAATGTCATGATATAAATTAGTAACATTATCAAAAATATATATGTTTTGATTCGAATCAAATTCTTCAAGATTATCAAGATTAAATTTCACATTTCCTTCCACTGCGGTAACAACTCCTAAAGGATACACATTTGAAGTATTAAAATAGCCATCACCTTGAATTACTAGTTTTGTATTGGTATTTAAGAAATACATATCGTTTGGCTGAACATCAATCATATTTGCATCATAGCCAGTATCAATCCCACTAGTTGCGTTTTTGTCCATGAATCCAAGAAGTAATTGCCTGTGGAGATTATTTGCAGCTATGAATCCTAATCTAATTTTAGGGAATTCAGTTTTTGACGGAATTACATCATTTTTATTATTGAATTTATTTTCAACAACAGTTGAAGCAGATTTTCTGAACAAGGGATTGGGATTTGTTTCATCATATTCTTTTATAAAAGCTCTCTGGCTGTTGTCAAAATTTATGATTCCACCTGTACTACTTCCATATAAAATAAAACCTTGTCCTACGGGAATGTATCTTCCAGGAACTCTGTTGCTTGAACCTAAACCACTAATCCCAGCTGGAGCAACTGCAGCAGCGCCTCCAACAAGGTTTCGAGTTGCATATCCTCCTTGGTATTGAGCCAATACGTGAGAGCTATTAGTACTATAATGCTCCCAAAAATATAATGTTCCAGTTATAGAATCAATATTTGCATTGATAAAAGCATAGGAATCTAAAGCAGATGCGTATGGATTTCCGCACAAATTGATGTTGTTGGCTGCAATTGTACTAGTAATAATCCCATTATTTGGTTTTCCTACAAAAGTATAGTTTTGAGTTTCTGTAGCCGCACCACTTCCTTTCAAGGTAAATCCTTGAGCTGGAAGTAAAGTTCCTGTTTGGGATACTCTTGTCCAATTGGCATAAATAGGAGTTAGATTTTGGAATTTATTTATCCAATATGTACTTAATGTAATTGGGTTTGTGGGACTACCGTCATATCCAGATGTCCAAACGATATCCTGAATATTTTCGGGATATGTTCCGTCTTTCATAATACCAGCAACCGTAAAGGAATTATTGTTGCTAGTAGTCTTTATTGACCCCACAGGAGATGACCAATAATTATAGTTGAATTTATTTGATTGTCCTTGTTGGTCTCTTTCAATATATCCAGCACTTGTAACTTCTAAATCACTATTTATGGTTTGAATCAATTGTGATTTTCCTTGTAAGTCTATTTTACCGTCTAATTTTAGATAACTAGAAATTTCTATTTTTGAATCATTTGCTGCCGTTAATGTGTTACTGTCTACTAATAATCCCAATACGGTTTTATTACCATTAGATGAGATATTATGTGAGGTTTGAACTATATTCCAATCAATTCTTGTTGAGGCATCAATACCAATACTATTAGGGACATCCCAAACTGGATAATTGGTCCAAGTATTGTCCGTTTCCCAATTTCCATCAGCTACTGAAGTATAAGGAATTGGTGCTGTATCTGGTTCTTGAATATAAATGCCTTTCAATTTACCATTTTTAGAGTTTCCAGATTTATCTACTAAATAGCCATTATTGATGTCGCTTGCACGATTCATTTGATAATAACCTAACAAATTAGTCCAACTTAAGTCATTTGTATTTTTGGGAATAATTACTCCTTTTACATTGCCATTCCCATCATCTGTGATTTCCTGATTCATCGTTTGACGAATTTGATCTACTGTCAAACAAGTATTCCAAATGCGCAGTTCGTCTGCATAGCCGTTATAATAATTATGAGGAATGGACTTGTTTTGACTCATTGCACCCAAAATAAAATCCACATTATTCCCTGTTGGGTTTGCGCCAGCAGCGGTATTATCCAATATTCCATCGATGAATAATTGATAGTTTGTACCGTCGAAAGTTACCGCAATATGATACCATCTATTAGTGTCTATGGCATGTGTGGCGATTATGGAATTGTTATCCCAATTGAATGAAACAAAATTGTTAACCAATCTTAAATCATAGCCGTCAGTTGAACTTGGGCTGAGATGTTTTGAGAGAATTGTTTGTGTATTGCTATTGGTAGCGTTCGGTTTTATCCATGCCTCTATGCTAAAATTTCCACTATTTAAATTAAAGTTATTTTTAAAGTTAACATTGTCATCATTTCCATCAAAATTGACAACATTACAAAGCGAAAGTGTTATAAGAGCTTCGTCAGTATTGTCGCAACTTGTTGTCCATCTTAAGGTATAAATTCCAATATTTGGGCTGTAAAATTCTGAAGTTGGACTTGTGCTATCCGAAAATATTTCTCCACCACCTGACGGACCACTAATGATTGACCAAGATCCTGTTGTTCCTGTGTTTGCTGCTAAGGTAACATTATCGCCACCACAAGCTGATATCTGATCGGGACCCGCCATACCTGCCAAGCATAAACTTTTATCAATGGTTACTTGAATTGCACCTTCAATAGGTAAATTGCATTCAGATGTATCATATCCTTGAAAAAAATTCTTTGTGAAAGTAATTCCTGAAATAGCACCTTGACCTGTTATGTTTCCAGCATCTAAAGAAACCACAGGATTACAACCTGCATTTAGTATTATATCACAATCAGTTGTAACATCAAGGTCGAAGCTTACATCTGCATATATATATTCAGGATGACCAGGCGTTATGGGTAATGTACCCAATTCCCAAATAATTTTATTCAATATTGGATCGAAATAGGGGGCAGTGTTTGGTGCAAAACCATGGTAGGTGTGATATACAATAGTTCCTGTAAGAAAAATTGAGGTTGCTGGAATTGGAATTGAAATTATAGTGTTGTTTGTAGCATCGGTACCTTCATTTGTGATATCGAGTGAATAATTAATTGTTTGACCAGGCAATGCATTTAGTATGGGAGGGTTTGTAATATTATTAATCGAATTAACACTTATTAATCCTTTCGGTTCAGGTAAATAAGCGTCAACTGACATGGCGAATCCAAAAATGGTATATATATCAGAGTTGGATCCAAATCTAAAAGTTGTAGAAGTTTGATTGTTAGCAATGATTGAATTACCTGCATTTGGGATTGTGTACATACTAAAATCAACCCCTGTGTTGTTTACTAAATTAGGAATACTATTTCCAGCAGCAGGGAACGGGAATATTGAAGAATTAAAGAAGTTAGTAGTTGAATTGCCTGAATGACTTAATACCAAATAGTTCGCAGGATAAACCGTTGGATCGGCATTAAGTTTTTGCACAGCTAAATAATCACCAGTTAAGGCAACATCTCCTTCGCTTGCCATTACCCCCAGTTTCATATTAACAGGCCCTGAACCAACAGTTGTAAATCCTGAAATAGGGATGAGGCCATATTGACCTCTGTTCGCTTGTCCATTTATATTAGCATACCCATCAAAAAGTGTAACCGCACGACTTTTCATCAAAGGATTTGAGTAAATTACTACTATTCCCCAACCTCCCGAATAACCAGGTGATGCATCGATTCCTTCTTTTAAAGCTATATCGGCTACAGTGTATGCACCAGTTCCATGTGCTTTTACATAATCTGTGATTTCTTGGTAGCCAACAAAAATTCCACTTTGGGCAGCTCCAGGAAACCAGATGTCAGAATTTACACCATTAGGTTTTGCCGTGATTGTAATGTAAGCTGCATCGCCTGGTCCTTTTAGAGAAACTACTTTTTTGTCATACACTTTAGTTAAAGTTGTATATGTAGGAACAGTACCTGAAACAATAACCGTTGCTGAAGAACTATTTCGAGTATTCGCCGGACTTAAATTTGTTGCGGTGTTTCTGATTAGTTGATTAATGGTTAAAGTTGTCGTTCCATCTACAATACTATAGGGAGTAGTAAGAGTTGCAGTAGCTGTGGTTCCTGATACAATTATGTTTACAGGAATATTTGTTGCAGCGCTACCATTTATAGAAAGTGTTACTGTATTTGGAGCCGCATTATTGGTGTACCTAAAAACATAGGTATTGCCATTTCCTGAAAAGGTATAAATAGGGCTTCGATTGTTGTTACTAGGATTGTTTCTATTTATATTTAAATTATAATTTGTATTAACTATATACTGATTGTCAATTACCATCAAATTATCATTGATTGTTTTTGTTCCACTTTGAACTTGTTTTGAAGCAGTAAAAGAATCAAGATCATCTGATTTACCAGTCCAATAGAGTGCTGCAAAAAGAACATTTGAACAGTTTTGATTGGCACCATTTTCCCCAGAATTAGAAAGTTCTAGAGTTGCCGTTGAAGAATTAAGGGTAGCAGGGTCACCATCAATATCAATGAATTCCATTGTGTTTCTTTGATTGTTGGTGGTGTTGGAGTAATTTGCAAGCGATAAATTAGTATTTCCAATTAATGTAAAGTCGCCTTTAATATTATATATTTTTTGAGTTGGTGAGGCTGAGGAAGTTCTTTGAGAAAAGTTAACTTGTGGTGTTACCTGTGTTTGCGCCTTAACGTGAATAGTTACGAAAAATAATAGTATTAAAAATACTATATATATTATGTTATTTTTAGTAGTAAAAAGACAGTTTTTTTCAGCTAGTAGGGTAGTTTTTTCCATAACGTTATCATTAATAATCGTTTTTAAATTAGTTTTAGAAAAAATAAATTTGGGGCACAAACTCATTTTGCATTACTTTTTAAAATTATTCAATAATTTAAAAATAACTGATTAAATACTTAAAAATTCGATTAAATACATATAAATTTAATTTTTGTAAGTATATAAATACAAATAAAACGATTTAGTTTTAGTCAAAATAGTTTTTCGTGTTTTTGCATCGGGGTAATTTAGCACAGATTATAAAATTTGTATGCAACTAAAAGAAGGCTCTATATTTCTGTAAAGGCTTTCTTTGCTTGAATACTTCTTACTGATAGTTTAAGGCTCAAGAAAAGGGCTCAATCTAACCCGATTGGGGCTTTGATACTGTGAGTTCAAGTATTTTTATAATAACATGTAAATCGTTTCTATATACCAAATAAGGATCTGGTTATAAATTTTGCTTTTATTTTTTTGATATTTCTTTTGATTGATACAGCTTGAAGGTTAGACTATATTTATTACTTTATCTTTTATTATTTTATTCCCACCATAAATCATTAGTGCTAAAATTTTGCTTATCTTCAAGTGATTATTGTAATGCTTTTTTTATTGTATAAGATATTGCTACCTGTTTTTATGTTAAAGAGAAGTTTTTATTTGTTTAACAAACTTGAAAAGAGGTTCAAACCAATGTCTTGATAATAGATTAATGAGACTTAAGACATCACAAATTTTACATTATGAATGTTGATTTTTCTCCTGTTTAGTAGCTTTATCTATGTTTCTTTGATAGAAAGAATATTTAAATTATTTATGAAATCTAAAAATATCAAGTAAATTAGACCTTTTAATTAAAAAAAAAACCACCACATAAAATGTGATGGTTTTAAATAAAGAAATATATTAATTTTAAAAAGCTTGTGGATTAGCAGGAAATAATATTCTATAATTTCCTAAATCAACTCCTTTTAAATTCGAACCGTATTTTGCATTAATGGATTTTATGAATTCATTTGCTATTAACGCATATCCTCTTGGGCCAGGATGAACTCCGTCTAATGAAAAGGCTCCGCCTGTTACGTATGTAGACCTTAAAGTAAAGCCATTTGCCGAAACACCTTTTGTAGCAACTTCATTTAATACTGAATTAGCATCTACAAAAGCCAAACCTTTTGAATCTGCCAATGATTTAATAGTAGAATTATAGGCATCGGTAGCTGTTTTTAACTCAGCAATCTCACTCGGTACCAAAACGTGTCGGTCTGGTAACGGGAATGTAATGCCGTACGCTCCAAGACCTGCTTGCAATATAGGTGCAGGAAGATTAGTGTTTTGAGTTCCTATAACTCCTCTTGTTGTAAGCGGAATTAAATCGCCTGTATTGGATTGACGCGCTTTACCATAAGTTGCACCTAAATAGTTTGCTAATGCAACAAGTGTAGGATTTCCGCTATTTGTTGCGGCAAAAACTATTGTAGCACCTTTATCTTCTAATGATTCATCTTGAATTATTAATGGATTATTTGCTGTTGTTGACAACAAACTAAATCTATCTGGTAATATAGAGCTTAAAGCTGACATAAGACTTGAATTGATTGCATTTATTGTTGCAATATCTCCCGCAGAAATAGGATAAGTAACACTACAATTTGGCTCATCAGTATCTTTAAAATAAGAATTAGGATTTACAGGTTTTACAGAAATTGTAGTAAATTGAGGAATGCTTGTAACATATGGGATATTTGCAATTACTCCCTTTGCCCCATTTGAAGTTAAAGTGTTAACCAAGGTAGAATAAGCAAAATCAAAGGTTGCTGTAGGTGTAATTGCATCTATAGTTGGATCACCGCCCGCTAAAGCATATCCTAATACATCATTATTTCCTATCCATAAAGAGAAAAATGTTGGTGATTGTGCCATTGCATCCTCAAGAACTGATTTATTAGGGTTTGAAGCTATCCTAACATAATATGGATTTGCTGTTGCAGGAACAGTCCCCAAACCAGCTGGATTACCATAACCATTAAAAATTAAATGAAAGCTCTTTGCTCCAGGAACACCCATATTATTGAATATTCCGCCTGAATTAGGCGCAAACGTTTCTGTAGTTGAAGAGCCTGTAACAGGTACTGGACCGCATCCATCAAAAAACAATCTTGGTCCAAATGATGGATTTGGCGCACCTCCAAATAATAGTCCTCCAACATTATCGGCCATAAATGGAATTTTAAATTCACCTCCGCCAACTTGAGCAAATTGTTGTGCTAAAATATTGGTGTATGAGCCCTTTTGACCTTCAATAAATAGTGCTCCATCGCTAAATCCTGCTGTTAATG
The DNA here is from genome assembly GCF_042677265.1 of Flavobacterium myungsuense. Lineage (NCBI taxonomy): Bacteria > Pseudomonadati > Bacteroidota > Flavobacteriia > Flavobacteriales > Flavobacteriaceae > Flavobacterium > Flavobacterium myungsuense. Next base: position 32,689 of record NZ_JBHTIZ010000024.1, read on the forward strand.
AATTTCCTAAAGCAACATATTTAGAAAAGTCGGCAGTTCCTGAAGTTAAGGGCGCCCCGTCAGATGAATTTGAAACAATAGTTTCGTCGTCATTATTACATGCTACGAAGGTTAATGAAACCAATAGTAACCATTTTATATTTTTTATCATGATATTAATTTTTATGTTTATTTAATACAATCAAGGTGTAATTGTCCAAGAAGCAAAATACTGTTGCCCTATTAGACCTGCTCCTAATACTTGTTGGTATTCTTGTCCTCCAAGGTTTGATGCACCTATTTTAAGTATCGATTTTAATTTTGGAATACTATAATTTATTTGAGCATCTACAACTGTAGCAGCTTCTATCATTCCGTCAGCAAAATTAGATTGCCATAAATATTCACTATTCCATCTTGCACTTAGATTAAACCCAAAATTTTTAAATAATTTTTCATTCCCTATAGATGCTTTTACTCTATGCTTTGGAGTATTGAACGCAGCTTCGAAATCTTTGTCTTTAGATTGATCAAATTGAAATTCAGCATAATTATAATTAGCACTAATTTCAAAATTTTTAATGATTTTTTTAGAAACTCCTAGTCCAAAACCTAATGATTTAATTTCTAAAGTTGTATTGGTATACAATTGAAATACTCGTGTATCTCCGTTAGCAATTGCAATTACAGATTGTTCAGTAGAAACTGCAGGGTTTGGATTGCCAGCACCAGTTAATGTTATGTTATCTGCAGCTGTTCCATAATAGGGTGCAATTACATTTAAATTCCCTAAGAAATCATTGTATATGTTGTAATATCCATTAATATCAAATGCAAAATCTTTAATTTGACCTCTGTATCCCAAATCAAATGCTTTAACCGTTTCTGGTTTTACATAATCTGCATTTGTTTTTCTAAGCAATGCCGCTGCACCTTGTAAATTTGTTGGATTTGCTCTAGCAAAGTTTGCAAAATCTCTAGCAGAAGCTGCTGTATACGAATTAAAATAAGCATTTTCTCCATTTAATGTAACTGTTGAGGTAGGTCTCCCGTTTATAGCAGAAAGAATCGCTTGTCCCGTTGCTGATATAGAGCCATTAGCACCGCCACCGCCTCTAATTTCGGTATATCTCGTTAAATTGTCTGGTGCTGAACCTATAAGTACCGCACTTCCTACATTAAACCCAATGTATTGATCTTGTGTTGTTGGGTTTCTAAAACCAGTTTGAAATGAACCTCTAAAATTGTGGTTTTTATTCTCGCCTGCAGAATAGGCTGCAGAAACTCTTGGAGAAAAATTCCCGTCAAAATTTTGAGATTTATCATAACGTACCGATCCTGTCAATTTTAATCTATCTTCCATTAATTTTTTCTGAACTTGAGTATAAGCTCCGAATTCTCTATAATCTATTTGACCATTAGCATCTGTATATATTCTTCCTCCTGAATTTAATTCATACAAACGAAACGATCCTCCCACCTGAATTTCAGCTGGTTTAAACACATCTTTAAAGTTATAATTGGCATCAGAATGCCAAATTCTGGAATTATCTTGTAATCTTGATCCTGTAAGCACATCCGGATTTGCGATAACTTCATTAAATGCTTTTTTAAATTCAGGGGTTCCAGGTAAAAATCTTGCGCTTCCTGTCGCAGCAGGCAAGGCTATCCCTGCTGGAACAATATTATTATCTGAATATCCTCTAGCAATAGCATGAGCTTGTTGAGGAGTTTGTCCTGCTAAAGTGGATTGAACATATGCTAAAGCGTACTGTCCAAACCAAGTATTATCATCTTTCCATTTTCTATTTACGTTTAATGCTGTAAAAGTCATGTCGTATGATCTTCCGCCATCTTCAGTAGTCGTATACCCTCTAACAAAGAAATTTTTACCTTTTACCTCCAATTTATGTTGTTGCATAAAAAAGTTATTCAAGTAATATCTATTTGCTCCTTGATACACCGTATTTCCTGTGCCGAACTTACTTTGTAAAATAATTTCAAAATCATTTGCCCATGGTCTAATATGTAGTGACATATCTGCTTTAGCATTTTTAACAACATTATCTGTTAAATCGGTTTCGTTATAGCCTGTTCTACTAATATTATAGTTAGGTAAAATTTGATTAAATGAATTAAATTGACTTTGAGTAATTCTTCCTGCATCTAATAATCCTTTTGCAACTCCGTTTAAGTTGGTTGTAGCTTCGTCTCCATAAACATTTATTCCATTATAATTATGAAAGCTTCTGTCTAAACCGACGTTATTATCCAAATCTTTATCTCTGTAATCTGTAGCAAACCAATCTGTTCCTTTCATAAAACTAAAGTTGGCTTTAGCAGCAAAATGTTTAGAAAAAGCATGAGCCACTCGAATTCCGTAGTCATAATAATCATTATTCCCTGCTGCTTTTTGACTCGTTTGTCCAAATTTTGCATAGGCCGTTATTCCTTGATTTGTAAATGGGCTTTGACTGTTCATAAACAATATTCCATTGAATGCATTTGCGCCATAAAGAGCAGATGAAGCTCCTGGTAAAAGCTCTACATTAGCTACATCAATTTCAGAAACACCTATAAGATTCCCTAAAACAAAGTTTAATAATGGAGAAGAATTATCCATGCCATCAACTAATTGTAAAAATCTGGTATTGGAAACTGTTGCAAAACCTCTTGTATTTATAGACTTAAAAGACATACTACTTGTATTCATATGTACTTCTTTTAAGTTTTCCAAACCATCATAAAAGGTTGGAGAAGCAGTTTTCTTGATGTCTTTTGCAGTCATTCGTTCTATAGTAACAGCAGACTCTCTAACTCGTTCCGGTGTTCTAGAAGCTGAAACTACAATTTCATTTAATAAAGTTTCTTCATCTACAAGAGTTACACTTACTTTTTGATTGTTAGATTTAATATCTATTTTTTTTGCACCATACCCAACACTTGAAACCTCAATGGCATAAGGTGGGTTTTTAGATGATTTTAATTCAAAATTACCATCTAAGTTAGTAACTGTTCCTGCCGAATCTCCGATAATCTTAATATTGGCTCCGGAAATTGGTTTTTTGTTGACGTCTTTGACAACCCCTGTAATTGTAGTTTGCGAGTACGTTATTCCGCAAAAAAACAATAACAAAATAAATAAATACACTTTCATTTGGTTTAATTTTTATTTGTTTATTAAGCCAAAGTACAAATATTTTTGAAATTAATAAAAATAGTAACAATTAATTTTTGTATTTATAATTATCGTTACTTTTTATTATATATTTATTATTTTAATAAAATTTAAGCTTTTATTAACATTTTAAGAATAAGCCTAAAAATAATACTATGCACACCTATAATTTGACGCTAAATTTAAATTTATTGCAAAAAAAACGCCTCAAATTATCGAGACGTTATTATTAAAATATTAAAACTTTAACTATTCAACCGTAACCGATTTAGCTAAATTTCTTGGTTGATCAACATTACATCCTCTCATTACAGCAATATGATAGGATAAGAGTTGCAATGGAATTGTTGTTAACAAAGGAGATAATGCATCCGAAGTATTTGGAATTTCAATTACATAATCTGCTAATTCCCGAACTTGAGTATCGCCTTTTGTAACCACTGCAATTATCTTTCCGCTTCTTGATTTAATTTCTTGAATATTACTCACCACTTTATCATAATGTCCTTGTTTAGGAGCTATAACAACTACTGGCATATGTTCGTCTATTAAAGCAATTGGACCGTGTTTCATTTCTGCAGCTGGATAACCCTCAGCGTGAATATAAGAAATCTCTTTAAGCTTTAAAGCTCCTTCTAAGGCTACTGGAAAATTATATCCTCTACCTAAATACAAGCAATTTGGAGCGTCTTTAAATTTCGCGGCAATTTCTTTTGCTTTATCATTGGTGGTTAATGCTTCGGCAACTTTTTCTGGGATAAGTTCTAATTCCTGTAAATACCTATGAAAATCAGAATTTGAAAGAGTTCCTTTGGCTTTCGCTAAACGCAAAGCAATCATAGTTAAAACTGTAATTTGAGTGGTAAATGCTTTTGTTGAGGCAACACCAATTTCTGGACCCGCATGTGTATAAGCACCAGCATGAGTTTCTCTAGAAATAGATGACCCGACTACATTACAAACTCCAAATACAAAAGCTCCTTTTTCTTTAGACAATTTAATTGCTGCAAGCGTATCGGCAGTTTCTCCTGATTGTGAAATGGCAATTACCACATCGTTTTTATTGATGATAGGATTTCTATATCTGAATTCTGATGCATATTCAACCTCAACAGGAATTCTTGCAAACTCTTCAATAATATACTCAGCTACTAAACCAGCATGCCATGATGTTCCACAAGCAACTATAAGAATTCTATCAGCATTTAGAAATTTTTCTAAATTATCTTCGATACCTGCCATTTGAATTAGCCCTTTATTGGCATGCAATCTTCCTCTGTAAGTATCTTTTATTACGTTCGGTTGTTCGTAAATCTCCTTAAGCATAAAATGATCATAACCTCCTTTTTCTATTTGCTCCAAATTCATTTGCAATTCTTGAATATAGGGATCTACAAGGCTATCGTCTTTAATTTTTCTAATTTTTAATGGTTTGTGCATTCTAACAATTGCCATCTCCTCATCTTCTAAATAAATGGCATTTGAAGTATATTCTATGAAAGGAGATGCGTCAGAAGCAATAAAATATTCGTTTTCTCCAACTCCAATCGCTAATGGACTTCCTAAACGAGCCACAACAATTTCATCTGGATTTTGTTTGTCAAATACGCAAATAGCATAAGCTCCTACTACTTGGTTTAAGGCTACTTGAACAGCTTTTCCTAATTTTAATTTTTCCTTCTTTTGAACTTCTTCAATTAAATTTACTAAAACTTCAGTATCAGTATCTGAATGAAAAATATATCCTCTTTTGATTAATTCTTTTTTTAACGGCTCGTAATTTTCTATAATTCCGTTATGAATTATAGCTAAATTACCTGAATTGGATAAATGCGGATGAGAGTTTACATCATTAGGCACTCCGTGAGTGGCCCAACGCGTATGTCCCATTCCGATAGTTCCGTTAGTAGTAATTTCTTTTGAAATTTCTTCTAAATCTGAAACTTTACCTTTCGTTTTAGAAAGTTTTAAATCGTTACCATCATACAAGATCAATCCTGCACTATCGTATCCTCTATATTCTAATCTTTTCAACCCTTTTATAATAATTGGGTAAGCTTCTCTATGTCCTATGTATCCTACTATTCCGCACATAATTTTTAATTAATTAGGTTTTGTATAATAAATTTCAAATTTCAATCTTTTTTCATAATCCTTGTCTCCACGAGGAATATTATTTCCAAATAAAACTATTCCTAAAGGATTTATGACTGAAGATGTTGGTATTTGTTTAATGCCTACGCCATTAATACTAATTGGTGTAGCCAGTTTTTTAATACTTACATCGTTTATGTTTTCTGTAACTACTAGTCCCAATTTTACATTAGTTACAGTATCATTACTTATTAAATTCCTGATATGATTTGTCAATCTTATCTTATATCTAGTTCCTTTTTTTTCTACTTCTTCAATTATTCCGCCGTGAACCGTTTTATTTAATTTTGAAGTTTTACCAATAGAAGCGTCTAGAGAATAGTCTAACAATTGTCTTTTATTATTTAAATCATATAAATAGATTCTATTGGGTTCGTTATCATTTTTCATTGCAGCGGCATCAATAGTAAATGTTAAACTGGCATCATTGATAAGATATTTACTTTTTCTCAACAAATCTAGCTCATTATCTTTAAAAATATCAATCACCGCCATTGAACCTTCGCCTCCTTTTAGGAATAATTTTTCATCTCCAATAGTACTATTTGGCGATGCTATTCCGTCAGAATAAATTGGTAAATAATTATTTTGAAATAAATTTACTGAATTTCCAGTTAAGTTGAGCACAATAGATTTTGAAACTCTATCTTTTTCATCTGTTTCGGTAAGTGATTTGTTTTCTTTATATTTTATAGTTATAGTTCCTTTGCTAAAATTGATTAACGCTAACTGCGAGTAAGTTCCTGATTTTTCTACTTTGAAATACAATCCTCTAAAATAATTTTTAAAAACATCATTCGTTGCCAATTTTCCTGATGGGGCTTCCAATATTTTGGATTTAAAATAGTTGATATCAAGATTTAGTCGCATTCCTGGGGCTGTTCTAACTGTAGAAGTTACTTTTCCATCTGAATCTTTGGTCTCTTCTTTGTATTCGGCATCACTAAAAACAAATTCATCATTTTGAGCCGCCTCACCATTGTTTAATCGCTGGCCTTTTACGTTATCAAAAAGACCATTTTGGTTAGAATAATAAACTTGACCGTCTTGAGTTGCAGGGTCAAAATCTCTCATATAATATCCTGATTCGTATACTCCTAATTTAATTTTTGCGTCTTTAGGTCCGTAAATAGAATCTAGGGTGTAGGTACTATCTCCGTCAGTACTAGTAGTAGTTTTTGTAGCGTCTGTAAAATAAGGAATGTATAAAATAACACTTTCGATTACTGGTTTTAAAGCAGTGTCTATAGTTGGATTTACAGTTTGTAAAACTACTTGAGTAGCAAAATTTGCAGTAGTTTCTCCAAAAGCAGTATTGTTATAAATCCCTAAAGCGTTAATTGGCAGATTATTGGATTGTACTGGCCCTATATTTTGATTGAAAGCTACTACGCTTGGCTCTATTTTAGTTATTTCAAAATTATCATCGCCAATAATATCTGTTCCAATTCCGTTAAAATCTTGATCACAAGCAGCAAATAGAATGATTGTTAAAGTAAATAGAATGTATTTTTTTAATGGAGTAGTATTCATGCTTGACTTTAAATTATTGAATTATAGTAGCGTATTTTTGTAAAAATTAGTATACGCTTCAGCAAATTTATCTTTTGGAGTGAAAGGTAAAAAAGGTTTACCTGAGGATTCTATAAATTGTGTTAAACTTGAAGATAAATTGTCTGATGCAACGATTAGCGCGTCAGAATGAAGTATAGAAGCTTTTAATACATTCTCATAGTTTGGCAATTTTAAATGTGCAATCGCTTCTAAAGGAACATTATCAAAATTTACTTTATTTATCATTTCAACATCTAAAGTACCATCAAAAGACTGACTATAAACAGATGTTATAATTTTAGTATGTGCAAACAATGCTTCGTCTTTATAAAAATGCTTCATATATATGGGCAACATGGCGGCCATCCATCCGTGCACATGAATAATATCAGGAACCCAATTGAGTTTTTTTACGGTTTCTACAACACCTTTTGCGAAAAATATGGCTCTTTCGTCGTTATCTGAATATAAAACCCCGTCTTCATCGGTAAAAGTTGCTTTTCTTTTGAAATACTCTTCGTTATCTATGAAGTAAACCTGAATACGCTCTTTAGGTATAGATGCAACTTTGATGATGAGTGGCAAATCTAAATCATTTACCACTAAATTCATTCCAGACAATCGAATTACCTCATGCAATTGATGTCTTCTTTCATTAATATTTCCATATCTTGGCATGAAAATTCTAATTTGCCCTCCTTGATCGTTGATCATTTTAGGAACGTCATATGACATTAAAGATACTTCATTTTCCGCTAGATAGGGCACCACTTCAGATGATACGTATAATATCCTCTTTTCCTCCATATTGTAATTTACTTTACTTATTGTCAATAAAAACAGTGCAAATTTACAAAAATTTATGCAGTTAATAACTAAAAACTTAAGTTTGCACCTATTTCAAAAATAAACACATGTTAATTTTCGACAAAAAGCTTCATTTGTTAACCTATTTATCTACAATAGTAAGTGATAAAGCCTCTCTTGGTTTTGTGCCTACTATGGGAGCCTTACATCTGGGTCACCTTTCCTTAATAAAGGAATCTTTACTTAATAACGAGATAACAGTTGTTAGTGTATTTGTAAATCCGACGCAATTTAATAACCCGAACGATTTGTCAAACTATCCAAGAACATTAGAAAAGGATATTGATAAGATTAAATCTATATCATGTAAAGTAATCATTTATGCTCCAACAGTTGATGATATTTATGAGGGAAAAACCATTACAGAACATTTTAATTTTGATGGCTTAGAAAAACTAATGGAAGGTCAGTTCAGACCAGGACATTTTGACGGGGTTGGAACTGTTGTTAAGCGCTTATTTGAAATTGTAAAACCAACAAACGCCTATTTTGGAGAAAAAGATTTTCAGCAATTGTTAATTATAAAAAAGTTAGTTAAAACATTCCGTATTCCTGTAAATATTATTATCTGTCCTGTTTTTAGAGAACCAAACGGACTCGCTATGAGTTCTAGAAACGAACGACTAAGTTCAGATGAAAAAAATGAAGCGGCCTTAATTTACAAAACCATTAAAGAAGTAAAAATAAAATTTAAAACTGAAAGTGTTTTATCTATATCCAATTGGGTTGAAAAACAATTTAAAACTGTTCCTAACCTAAAATTAGAATATTTTGAAATTGCCGATGAAACATTTTTATTGCCTTGCAAAAGGAAAAATAAGAACACAAATTATAGAGCTTTCATTGCTGTATATGTGAACAATGTAAGATTGATTGATACCATTTCATTAAATTAATTACTTTTGCTCCAATAATTTTTGGAAGCAAGCGTTTTCTGCTTTTTGAACTATAGAAAAAATACAACTCGATTGAAAAAACATATTAGCAAATGGCTCTCCATTTTACTTCCTGTTTTATTAGGCATTTTCTTAATTATCTATACCTACGAAAAGTTTACAGCCGAACAAATTCTTGAAATAAAAGGCTATTTTAAAAATGCTGATTATTCCTATATATATATTGGCTTGGTTATGGCTTTTTTAGGTAATGCCTCGAGAGCTTATAGATGGAAGTTTGCACTAGAGCATATGGGGTACTCAACCTCATTTTACAATAATTTTATAGCTGTAAACATTGGATATTTACTAAATTTAACTGTTCCGAAATCAGGTGAAATTTCAAGAGCAGTTATCTTAAAAAAATATGAAAATGTACCGTTTGACAAAGGTTTTGGGTCTATAGTTGCAGAAAGAATTATAGACATGATTGTTTTGCTTTTCTTTGTAATTGTAGCTGTTTTTTTGCAGTTTGACATTGTAAAAACATTTATAATTGATAAAATTCCACTAAAAAAATTATTGTTTTTAATTGTACTCGTTGTTTTATTTTTCGTTGTTTTATTACGAACTTATATATACTCGAAGAAAAAATGGGTTCTAAAATTAAAAGAAAAAGTTTCTGGTTTAAAAGAAGGTTTTGTAAGTATTCTTCATATTAAAAAGAAATGGTCTTATTTTTTTCATACTTCATTTATCTGGTTCTCTTATTTGTTTACATTCTATATTACTCTTTTTGTAATTCCGCAAACCAGTAATCTATCTATTGGCGCAATTATGACTGCTTTTGTTGTTGGAAGTGTAGCAATATCTTTTACAAACAGTGGTTTAGGATCATATCCCTTTTTAATCTCTAAAATTTTACTTTTTTATTCTATTCCTGAAACTGCAGGAAATGCTTTTGGCTGGATTGTATGGAGTTCTCAAATGCTTTTGGTTTTAATACTTGGTCTTTTATCATTTTTATTTTTACCAATTTTAAATAGAAATAAATAATTGTTTACATTAGTAAACTATTTTAATTTTATTACAAAGAAATACTACTAACTAAATGAAAAAAATATTTTTATTTCTCATTTTCATTACTGCCTCTAAGGTTCTATCTCAAAAAACCACAGAAATGATTGCCTCTTCAAAACTTAATGAAGAAAGAGAAATTACTATTGGACTCCCACTTTATTACGATAAAACTCCAGAAAAAAAATATCCTTTATTGATTTTACTCGATGGTGATTATTTATTTGACCCGTTTCAAGGAGCGCTAAATTATGGTGCGTATTGGGATGACTTGCCAGAAGTTATTATAGTTGGCATCAGTCAAAACAAAAACAATGAACGTGAATTAGATTGCGCTACTGATAACGCTAATGGGCTGCCCATTGATAAAGGCGAGAAATTTTACGAATTTATTGGTTTAGAATTAATTCCATACATTCAAAAAAAATATAGAACTTCTTCTTTCAGAATTATTGCCGGTCATGATATTACAGCCGGTTTTCTAAATTCTTATCTTTATAAAGACCAACCCCTTTTTAATGCTTATATTTCATTAAGCCCAGAACTAAAGTCAGGTATGGCAGAACAAATTCCTGAACGGCTAGCATTTCTTGAACAACAAATTTTTTATTATCAATCTACATCAGATGGAGATATAAAAAAAGAACAAAAAAAAATTAGAGATTTAGACCAATTAGCTAAAGCCATCAAAAAACCAAACTTAAATTACAAATTTGATGATTTTAAAGAATCCAATCATTATTCTTTAGTTTTAAAATCTATCCCAAATGCGCTCTATCAAATTTTTGATGCTTATAAACCTATTTCAAGTTCAGAATTTTTAGATAAAATAGTTGTGCTACAGTCAGGATACGTAGACTATTTAAGCAATAAATACGATGCATTAGAAAAAACATTAAATATAAAAATGCCTATACGCATCAATGATTTTAAAGCCATTGAAGCGGCAATTCTTAAAAACAAAGCCTATGCCGAGTTTCAAACTTTATCAGAATTAGCCAAAAAAAACTATCCAAAAACAATGCTTAGTGATTATCATTTAGCAATGATGTATGAAAAAACAGACGATTTAAAAAAAGCTGCTAAAGCTTATATAAACGCTTTTCAAAAAGACGAAATTGGAAGCTTAACAAAAAACATGATGTTTGATAAATCAGAAGAATTAAAAAGCTTAATCCCTAGTAAAGATGCTAAAATTGTCGAACAAACGGAACCAATTATCGAACAACCTACAGAAGAAAAAAAGGCCGAGTAGTAGTAACTAATTAAAAAAAAACGTAACATGATTCGTTTTTTTTATTAACATAAAATAAAATGAATTTTTTTATTATCTTGCTAATCATTTTTAAGTCATAAAAATAGACCATTCTATAAAGTATGAGAAAATTATTTTTACTCCTCTTTCTGATTTATTCTGCCAGTAATTTCGGTCAAGTAACTAAAATAATGTACCCTTCTTTGAAACTAAACGGAGAAAGAGAAATTACTATAGGATTGCCTAAAAATTACGATAAAAACCCAGAGAAAAAATATCCATTAGTTATTATACTCGACGGCGATTATTTGTTTGACCCTTTCCTTGGCGCATTGAGATACGGTGCTTATTGGGATGATTTGCCAGAGACCATTACTGTTGGAATTAGTCAAAATAAAAATAATGAACGAGAATCCGACAGTACTTACGGAGAAAATACTGGCCTCCCTATTGATCAAGGAAGTGCTTTTTTTGAGTTTATTGGGCAGGAATTAATTCCCTATATTCAAGAAAAATATCGACTTGCTCCTTTTAAAATTATTGCGGGTCATGACACCACGGCTGGTTTCTTAAATTTTTATCTTTATAAAGATGTACCATTATTTGATGGTTACATTTCTATGAGTCCCATTCTTGCTAAAGGAATGATAAATGAAATCCCGAAAAGACTTGCTGTTATTCAAAAACCTATTTTTTATTACTTATCAACGGCTGATGGTGACATAAAAAAAATGCAAACCAATATTAGAGAACTAGATAGTGTAGTCAGTACTGTTTCAAATTCAAAATTAAACTATAAATTTAATAATTTTAAAGGCGAAAACCATTATTCTATGGTTTCAATATCCATTCCTAAAGCCTTAAGTTCTTTCTTTTACACGTATAGTCCAATTTCAATAAAAGAATTTTTAGAAGTTATTGTAAAACTTCCTGATGGTCATGTTGATTACTTGGTTAATAAATATGAAAATATTAAAAAAACTTTGAGTATTAATATGCCTATCCGAATTAACGATTATAGGGCAATTGAAGCTGCTATTTTAAAAAATAAAACTTATGATGAATTTAAAGATTTATCAGATTTGGCCAAAAGAGATTACCCAAAATCCATGTTGAGCGATTTCTACTTAGCACTAATGTATGAAAAGAAAGGGGAATTTAAAAAGGCCTCTAAATTATACCAAGGAGCTTATCTCAAAGAAGAAATAAGAGATTTAACCACACAAATTATGTTAGATAAAGCAGATGAACTTAAGAATCAGTAAAATCTAAAATGTCTAAAGTAAAAACTTCTTTTTTTTGTCAAAATTGCGGAGCCCAATACGCCAAATGGCAAGGACAATGTAATTCCTGTAAAGAATGGAATACAATAGCCGAAGAAATCATTCAAAAGGAAGAAAAGTCAATTTGGAAATCGGGCAACTCAGAAACCAAAAAAGCTTCAAAACCATTAAAAATTAATGAAATCGATTCCGCTCAAGAAATCCGAATGGATACTTGTGATGGCGAATTAAATCGTGTTCTAGGTGGCGGAATAGTTCCGGGATCTCTAATTCTTTTAGGCGGTGAACCCGGAATAGGAAAAAGCACCCTATTGCTTCAAATTTCTCTTAAATTACCATACAAAACCTTATATGTTTCTGGAGAAGAAAGCCAGAAGCAAATAAAAATGCGGGCGGAACGAATTACATCAAAAACCGACAATTGTTACATTCTTACGGAAACTAAAACACAAAATATTTTTAGACAAATAGAAGCGATTGAACCTGAAATTGTCATCATCGACTCTATTCAAACCTTACATACCGAATATATAGAAGCATCCCCTGGAAGTATTTCTCAAATAAGAGAAACTACTGCTGAACTAATAAAATTTGCGAAAGAAACCAATATTCCTGTTATATTAATCGGTCACATTACTAAAGACGGAAATATTGCTGGCCCAAAAATTTTAGAGCACATGGTTGATACCGTTTTGCAATTTGAAGGCGATAGGAATCATGTGTATCGCATTTTACGGTCCTTAAAAAATCGTTTTGGTTCTACTTCTGAATTAGGAATTTATGAAATGCTAGGAAGTGGTTTAAGAGAAGTTTCGAACCCTTCCGAAATCTTGATTTCGCATAAAGATGTAACACTTTCAGGTACTGCTATTGCTTCAACATTAGAAGGCATGCGACCCTTAATGATAGAAATTCAAGCATTAGTAAGTACGGCAGTATACGGAACTCCACAACGAAGCACAACAGGTTATAATGCTAAAAGGCTGAATATGATTTTGGCAGTTCTTGAAAAACGTGCTGGTTTTAGATTGGGAACTAAAGATGTCTTCTTGAACATTACTGGAGGAATTTCTATTGATGACCCTGCGATTGACTTGGCTGTGGTTGCCGCTATTTTGTCCTCAAACGAGGATATTCCAATAGGAGAAGGGTATTGTTTTGCTGGTGAAGTTGGGCTTTCTGGCGAAATTCGCCCTGTGAATCGTGTGGACCAACGCATTCAAGAAGCGGAGAAATTAGGATTTTCGACCATTTTTGTATCTAAGTACAATAAGATTTCATTAAAAAATACGTTTATAAAAATACGATTGGTTTCTAAAATTGAAGATGTAGCAAGTGAATTGTTTGGGTAAATCAAACTAATTGAATTAAATAAAATACATGAGAACTAGAAAACAAAAGATATTCCTAATCACTAAAATCGTTAGCATATTTTTTGCATTAGTTATTGCAGGTCTTTTTGTTTTTCGTGATGCCATTTTGCAAAAAGCCATTGTTCAGATTACGCATAAATTGGATCGGGATTATAATAGCTCCTTTTCAGTAAAAAAAGCGAATTTTATAGGCATTTCTGGAGTAGAAATGGAAAACGTTTTGTTAGTTCCAAAAAAAGCGGACACCCTTTTTAACATTGAAAATCTTAAGACAAAAATTAACTTTTGGCGTTTACTTACCGGAACCATTCAAATAGAAAAATTAGAAGCCAAAAATGGTTTTTTGCAATTAGTAAAAAATAAAAATGGTCGAAATTTCGAAGCTTTTTTGTCTAAAAACAAAGACACCGTTGATACTGGCAAAAAAACCAATTATGCTAAACTAGCCTATAAATTACTAAATAGAGCTTTAAACTTAGTACCTACTGACATGCATTTAGAAAACCTTTCCTTGAGGATGAATGATATGGGTAAAAAAGCAACGGTAAGGCTCAATAAATTAAACCTAATTGACAAAAACCTTGAGTCGTCAATCCTTGTTCAAACCAATACTTTTAATCAAAACTGGAGCATAAAAGGGTTTGCCGATCCTAGAAAAAAACAAACCGATATTCGTTTCTTTAATATAGATACCGGAAAAATAAAAGTGCCCTATTTTGATGAGCGGTATAATATAAAAGCTAGTTTTGATTCTATTCGATTCAAAGTTACAAATATGGATATGGATAGTGGAGAATTACATCTAGATGGGTTTACATCTATTTCAAATTTTACCGTCAACCATCCTAAAATTGCCAATAAAGATGTTGTAATTAAAAATGCAAATTTCAACTATAACTTACTATTTGGAGAAAATTTTATAGCGATTGACAGCAGTTCTACTGTAGAATTGAATAAGATAAAATTCAACCCATATGTTTCTTACAACAATGAAACAGATAAAATTTACACCTTAAAAATCGATATTCCAAAAATGAAGGCTCAAGATTTTATTACTTCATTACCCGATGGTCTTTTTACTCATTTTGAAGGAATGGAAGCCACTGGGAATTTCATTTACAATCTGAATTTTGTATTTAACAAAAACAAACCCAACACTATTGTTTTTGACAGCAAATTAGATAAGGAGAATTTAAAAATTACAAAATATGGCGAAGCCAATCTGAACAAACTTAACGGAGAATTCATTTATCGCGCCATCATTAAAAACGTATTGCAAAGGCCTATTTTAGTGGGTCAAGCCAATCCAAACTATACACCATTAAATGCAATTTCGCCTTATTTAAGAAAATCAGTACTCACCACCGAAGACCCTTCTTTCTTTTCGCACAAAGGATTTATTACAGAAGCGTTCAGACAATCGATTGTGAAAAACATTCGAACGAAGAAATTTTCTAGAGGAGGCAGTACCATTAGTATGCAATTGATAAAAAATGCTTTTTTAACTCGCGAAAAAACATTGTCTCGAAAACTAGAAGAAATTTTACTCGTTTATATTCTCGAAAACAATAGAATTGTAAGTAAAGAGCGCATGCTAGAAGTGTATTTTAATATTATTGAATGGGGGCCAAATGTATATGGCATTGGTGAAGCGTCTCAGTTCTATTTCGAAAAAACACCCGATCAATTAACCTTAAACGAATGTTTGTTTTTGGCTACTATTATTCCGAGTCCTCGAAATTTCATGTACCAATTCAATTCAGAAGGCAATTTAAAATCGTTTGCTGTTAACAAGGAAAAATATCTGAAAAATATTATGATGCGTCGCGGAATTATAATTCCTGACGACACCATCAATCAAATGCCTATTTATGTTTCTGGCAGAGCCAATTCGTTTATTAAAACCGAAGTAAAAGATACCATACAAATTGATTCTACTTCTATTGAAGAATTTTCATTTTAAAATATAAACTCATGAAAACATCAGTTTTTTCTTTACTTGTACTCCTTTTTATTTCTAATTTTGCTTTTGCTCAAAAATCTATTTTTACTTCGGCAAGAGTTAGAGCTGCAACCGTATATTTTAATTCTGTTGAACTTTCTCAATCTGCGCAAGTATTTTTGCCAAAAGGCACTAGCGAAATTGTAGTAAAAAATGTAGCCGATTATTTAAATGAAAATACAGTTCAAATTGGTGCTCCTTCAAATATAACTGTACTTTCTGTGCAGTTTACCAATAATTACATTTCAGAATATGAAATAAACGAAAACAATCCAGCAATAAAAAAAGTACGTGACAGCATTAATTTGGTAAAAAAGGAAATACAAAGGGTAGAAAATGAACGAGATTCAGATGTAAAAGCCATCGAATTATTAGACAAAAATCAGCAAATTTCTGGTCTGAATTCTGGGTTGAATGTAACTGAATTAATGAAAATGGTTGATTACTACAAACTCAAACGAACCGAGGTAAGTAATGCTTTTGACGCTTTAGACGAGAAGACAATTAAACTTAATGAGCTTTTGGTAAAATTAAATGCTAGGCTTGAAGTTAATACTAAAAATGAAGAGAAAACTTCAAAAGGAAAATTGATTCTTCAAGTAATGAATGAGGTTGCTGGAACTGTTGATTTAGATGTCAATTACATCTCAGATGCTGCCTCTTGGAATCCTTTTTATGATTTGCGATCCAACAGCATTTTAGAACCTATTAACATGATGTATAAAGCTCAAGTAGTTCAAAATACTGGAATTGATTGGAAAAAAGTAAAGTTAACTTTGTCTAGCGGCAATCCGAATCAGAACAATCAAGCACCTATTTTAAATGCATGGTGGTTGCAATTCAGTATTCAAAAACAATATGAGTACAAGCAAAAAAGTGTGAGTAATCAAATACAAAGTAGTGCTCCTAGAATTGCTTTAGGCGAAGAAACTGTTATGAACGATTTGTCTTCCGTTTCCAATTATACAACCGTTTCAGAAAATCAACTTAATATTTCCTTCGATATTGATATTCCTTATGATATTTTATCTAATGGAAAAGCGCATAGTGTAGCTTTAAAAGAAATAAAATTACCTGCAACCTACAAATATTACGCCGCACCAAGAGTCGAAAAAGAAGCTTTTTTATTAGCTGAAATAAAAGACTATTCTAAATACAATTTACTTCAAGGCGAAGCCAATATTATTTTTGAAGGTATGTATGTTGGTAAAACATTTATCAATCCCAATCAAACTTCAGATACATTAAATTTGAGTATGGGAAGAGACAAAAAAATTAGTATAAAAAGAGAAAAGGTAGTCGATAAATCAGGAACCAAATTTCTATCTTCAAAAAAAGAGCAAACTTTTACATTCGATATTACAGTTAGAAACAACAAAAAAGAAGCCGTTCAAATGTTGTTAAAAGACCAATATCCGTTAAGTCTTGATAAAGAAATTGAAGTTGAATTGCAAGAAAGTAACTCAGCTAAAATAAATACCGAAACTGGAATTATAACTTGGGATTTAGATTTAAAACCCAATGAAACCAAGAAAATTCGTTTGAGTTACAAGGTCAAGTATCCCAAAGACAAAAGTATTGGGAATTTGTAATGTGTTAAAAAGGATGGTTTGATTTGTAATAAAAAAGAGTATACAAAATTAAATATCCAAACCTATAAAGACCTCTGGTTATTTGGGTTAAAGAAAATGAAATTGTTATTGAAATTATTTTAAATCAGTTTGATAGGTTGCCCAATACTACTGGGGAATTTTATAAATGTTAATGGTAAGTTTAAATATTTTTCATAAATAAATAGCAGTTGATTCACATGAAATCATTTAAAGGAAAATCGGAAAGTGTTTTTATGATTCAAATCTTGAAGGCTTTAACTTGTAATAAATTTAAAAAAAAACTCCTTAAATCAAAAAAGCTCTCCACAAAAGTGGACAGCTTTTCATTGGTCTAACTACTAAACCTGCTACGGGTTACAAAGCCGTAGCGAAAACAACACAACTACTTTAAATACTATTTTTGGGCAAAAAAGGTTTTCATCTCTGAAAACCTTTTCCCAATTTTAGCGGTCTGGACGGGACTCGAACCCGCGACCCCGTGCGTGACAGGCACGTATTCTAACCAACTGAACTACCAAACCTCTGCTTAATTGCGGTTGCAAATATACTATAGATTTTTAGATTTGCAAACCTTTCGGTGAAAAATATTTTTTTAATTTTTTGACTATTAACCAAAGCTTTGTTTTTCAATCAAGTATGTTGTTAATATTTTTTCAAAGTTAGCTCCAACATTTACAGGAACATACTTTATTTTGTTTTGAGCACAAGTCAGAGAAATTTTCCTAAAATAGTCTTCAGCTTGTTTTTCATAAGATTCTTTAATAGTGTCGGCAAAAATGTTTACTTCATCACCTGTTTCTACATCAATAAATTTTCTTGGGGCATTATCAAAATCAAAATTCAGTTCAGTTTTATTATCAATGACGTGGAACAATACTACTTTATGCTTGTTGTGTTTTAAATGCTGTAGCGCATTGAATAAAGTTTCTTCTTTTTCAGATTGAAACATATCTGTAAAAAGTACTATCAACGAACGGCGATGCATTTTTTCGGCAATTTGATGTAAAAATGTTATAGTGTCTGTACTTTTTGTAGCTGTAGTATTTTCTAAAAGATTTTCTAAAGTGTTCAATAGCATTCTATGATGACGATCACTTCCTTTTTCTGGAGCATAATATTCATAATTATTAGAAAAAACACTTAGTCCAACGGCATCGCGTTGTTTTTTTAGTAGATTCATTAGTACTGCCGAAGCCAAAACAGAAAATCCAATCTTACTTTCATAAAAAGGTTGTTCTTTTTTTAGTTTTGGATAATGCATTGATGAGGAATTATCGATAATCAAGTGACAGCGCAAATTGGTTTCTTCTTCATAACGTTTGGTATAAAGACGATCTGTTTTGGCAAATAATTTCCAATCCATGTGTTTGGTGCTTTCTCCTGAATTGTATACTTTATGCTCAGCAAATTCAGCCGAAAAACCATGAAAAGGACTTTTGTGCATACCTGAAATAAAGCCTTCCACTACTTGATTAGCAAGTAATTCTAAGTGTTGAAAACTGGAAATCTTTTCCTGTTGTGATTCAATGTTCATAACTCAAATATACTAAAAGATTCAATGTGAGGTTATTTGAAAAATCATTTTTATAAGAAAAGGTTTGACTCTCGCCAAACCTTTCTGTTTAATATATTTAGATTGCTAGTTATAACAATGCGTCTAAGCTATCTGCATAAGTTTGTTTCGGAGCAACTCCTACTTGGCGACCAACCACTTCTCCGTTTTGGAAAACTAGAACCGTTGGAATATTTCTAACACCATATTTTGCCGCAAACTCTTGATTGGCATCAACATCTACTTTACCAATTACTGCTTTTCCTGCATATTCTTCGCTAATTTCATCAATGATTGGGCCTACCATTCTACAAGGACCGCACCACGCTGCCCAAAAGTCGACCATTACTGGTTTGTCTGATTTTAATACCACTTCTTCAAAAGTCGCATCTGTTATTGCTAATGCCATTTTAATTTCTTTTAATAATTGAAATACAAATTTACGGCTTTATTTGTAATGAAATTCATTTCTGAAATTAGATTTAGTTATGAATGTATTATCAATACTTATTTTTAAAAAAATCAACATTTTAGCACAAATACGATACTCTAGGTAGGGTTTTCTTTTTCATTACTGTTACATTTTTTTTAAATATTAAATGTTTTTAATTATGATTTTTAAAATAATTAAGAAAAAAATTATAAATTTGATTTCTAAATTTTTTAAATGCCTCACATATGTCAATTAAACAAATCCTAACTTCATTAACATTTGTTGCTTTATTATTTTCTTGTTCAGATGAAATAAATACCACAACAACCGAAAAAAGCAGTAGAGCTATTAAACGTTTGTCCATATCAACAACTCCAAAAAAATTCCTTTTTGACGCTATAAAAGCTGAAACTGCTGGAAATGCGGATTGGGTAATTTCTGAAAACAGTAGCGGAACACCGTTACGTTATCCAAATCCAGACCAGCTCACCGTAACACCAACTACGCTTGAAACGTATTGGCGGGGAGGATTATCTTCTTGGGGAATTGCATTGGTAAAAGAAGGGCACTATGTTGAATCTATTGTCTCTGGAGGTTCTATAACTTATGGTAATACTTCTAATGCTCAAGATTTATCTAAGTTTGATGTTTTTGTTGTTGATGAACCAAATATATTATTTACATCTGCAGAAAAAACAGCTATTCTAAATTTTGTTAAAAATGGAGGTGGTTTGTTTATGATTGCTAATCATAATGGTTCTGATAGAAATAACGACGGAAGAGATTCAGCGGCAATTTGGAATGATTTAATGACAAACAATTCTGTTAAATCTAATCCATTTGGATTGACAGTAGAATTAGTCAATTTTTCTCAAACAACTACCAACATTTTGAGTGATGCTACAAATACTATTTTGAATGGTGCACAGGGACCGGTTACAAAATTAAAATTTAGTGCGGGTTCTTCTATCAAACTAACACCAACAGCAAATGCTGCTGTTAAAGGGATGATTTGGAAAACTGGATTAGCAAAAACTAGTACATCTGGTGTGATGTGTGCGTCATCAACTTTTTTCAATGGAAGAGTAGTTTTAGTGACAGATAGTTCACCAGCTGATGATGGCACAGGAAATACAACTGATGTATTGTATAATGGCTGGTCTGATGCGACTGTTGCTGATAGTCACTCCAGATTGCATTTAAACGCATCTTATTGGTTAGCTAAATTACAATAAATTATTTTTTCATGGGAGTTCTATTCTAAATTTAATCTCTTTAGGTTTAATTCCTTGAAGCTCTGCTCCGATTTTTTGACACAGATTTCACAAATTAACACAGATTTTTCTGTGCAAATTTGTGAAATCTGTGTTTTTTAATACCTCTGGTGCTCTGCCCCGAGGTAGTTTATTACTAATTCAATTTAAAATTAACTTGCATCTTTTCTAAATTCTGTAACAGTTCATTAGAAATTTTTATCTTTAACTTTCTGCTTGGCATAGAAAGTCTTGTTACAACTATATTCTCCTCTATAATATTAGAAACATTTGTTTGGATTACTTGATCTTCAATTTCTTGTTCAAAATCTAAATCATCAATGTCAATTTCAGAATTATCTAAAACAATAGTTTCTATTTGTATTGTAGGGGCTTCTAATTCTTTCTTATTTTTTTCCACTTCTAAAACTTCAAAGGTTACTTGGTGGTCTCCTTTATTAGCTTGAAAGATTTTCTCTAAATTTTCAATTAAATTTAGTTTCAAATCATTTATATTTAATTGTATCGCAATTTTTTTAGCAAAAGTAGGTAAAACATCGGCTAATAATTTGGCGTCTTGAAACGTAATTCTTGGATCTGATTTTTTACCAGTTTCTCTATTGACCCATCCGTCTTTTATATTTACTTTAAAATAAATAAATTGATTGTTTACTAAAAAATGCCGAAATTTTAAATACTCTTCATCAAAAATTCTAAACTCGTGACTTTCGTCATAGCCTTCTAAAGTAAACACTGCCCAATCTTTTCCGTTTTTTCCAGTACGGTATTGTACATTGGTTACTATTCCTGCAAAAGTTAGGTTTTTACCCACTAATGTTTCTATATTTTTTAAATTTGACAATCTCACATTACAAAAATATTTCATCTCAAATTTATAATCATCCAGTGGATGTCCAGAAATGTAAATCCCAACTACTTCTTTTTCTTTGGCTAATTTCTCCATGGTACTCCAATCTTCGCAAGGAGGAACGATAGGTTCAGCAATTTGAACATCGCTGCTTTCGCCGAACAAACTTACTTGCGAGGAGTTTTCGTTTTCTTGAAACTTGGCGCCATACCGTATGGCTTTTTCATAAAATGTAATTCCGTCACCATCGTCATGAAAGTATTGGGCACGTGTGGTTCCTATAAATGAGTCAAATCCGCCAGCTAAAGCTAAATTTTCTAAAGCTTTTTTATTCGCAGCACGTAAGTCAATACGTTTAGTTAAATCAAAAATAGATTTGTATTTGCTTTCTTTTCTGTTTTCAACAATGGTTTCAACAGCGCCCATTCCAACACCTTTTACAGCTCCAATCCCGAACCGAACGGCATAATCATCATTTACGGTAAATTTATAGAAGCTTTCATTTACATCAGGACCTAAAACTTTTAATCCCATTCGCTTGCATTCTTCCATAAAGAACGAAACTTGTTTAATATCACTCATATTATTTGACAAAACTGCTGCCATATATTCTGCGGGATAATTTGCTTTTAAATAGGCTGTTTGATAGGCAATCCAAGCATAACAAGTAGAATGTGATTTGTTGAAAGCATATTCGGCAAAGGCTTCCCAGTCTTTCCAAATTTTTTCTAATTTTTCTTCAGAATGTCCTTTTGACGCCGCTTGCGATATGAATTTGGGCTTCATTTTATCTAAAACGTCGCGTTGTTTTTTTCCCATGGCTTTTCGCAAAACATCGGCATCGCCTTTAGAAAAATCGGCCAGTTTTTGCGACAAAAGCATTACTTGTTCTTGATATACGGTAATTCCGTAGGTGTCTTTTAGTAATTCTTCGCAAGCTTCTAAATCATATTCTATAGGTTCTTCGCCGTTTTTTCTTTTAATAAAACTAGGAATATACGCAATTGGCCCTGGACGATACAAAGCATTCATGGCAATCAAATCATTGAAAACTGTTGGCTTCAATTCTTTCATGTATTTTTGCATTCCTGCACTTTCATACTGAAAAATACCAACTGTTTCACCACGTTGAAAAAGCTCATAGGTTTTTACATCATCAATAGGAAATTCGTCAGGATTAAGGTCTATATTGCTTCTATATTTTACAAGCTTAACTGTATCTTTAATTAAGGTTAAGGTTTTCAAACCCAAAAAATCCATTTTTAATAGTCCTGCACTTTCAACGACAGAGTTGTCAAATTGAGTTACATATAAATCAGAATCCTTTGCTGTTGCTACAGGAACAAAATTGGTAATATCGCTAGGGGTAATAATTACGCCACAAGCATGAATCCCTGTATTTCTTAAATTTCCTTCTAGGATTTGTGCTTGTTGTATGGTTTCACTTCCTAAGTCATCTTCTTTAGATAATGCTATTAATTCTTTTATTTTTTCGAAATCTTCTGGACGAAGAATTTTCTTGATCTCGCCTTCTGCCTCTCTTAAAAACCGTGATAAACTCCATTTGGATGGAATTAAATTCGGAATTAATTTTGCAATTTTATCAGCTTCAAACAACGGCAAATCTAAAACTCTTGCTGTATCTCGAATAGCTGATTTAGCAGCCATAGTCCCGTAAGTAATAATTTGTGCTACTTGTTTGGAACCGTACTTTTGAATTACATAATCCATAACTTTACTTCGACCTTCATCATCAAAATCGATATCAATATCAGGAAGAGAAACTCTATCTGGATTTAAAAATCTTTCAAAAAGTAAATTATACAATAATGGGTCAATATTGGTAATTCCTAAACAATATGCTACAACTGAACCGGCTGCAGAACCACGACCTGGACCAACAGAAACGCCCATTTTACGTGCTTCAGCTATAAAATCCTGAACAATTAAAAAATACCCAGGATAACCCGAATTTTGAATAGTGAGTAATTCAAAATCTATTCGCTCTTTAATTTCCTCTGTGATTTCTTTATAGCGTTTGTTGGCGCCTAAATAGGTAAGATGTTTTAAATAGTTATTTTCTCCGCGAACACCACCATCTGTTTTGTCTTGTTCAATTTCAAATGCAGCAGGAATTTCAAACTTGGGAAGTAAAACTTCACGTGCCAAGTTGTAAATTTCTATTTTATCAACAATCTCTGAAATATTCGAAATTGCTTCGGGTAAATTGTAGAAAAGTTGTTTCATTTCATCGCCACTCTTGAAATAGTATTCCTGATTAGGCAACCCATACCGATAGCCTCGACCTCGTCCTATTGGGGTGGTTTGTTTTTCGCCATCACGAACACATAGCAAAATATCGTGAGCATTGGCATTGTCTTTTTCGATGTAAAATGTATTATTGGTGGCTACAATCTTAACATCGTGTTTTTTTGCTAATGAAATCAAGCCTTCATTAACACGGTTTTCGTCTTCTTGATTGTGACGCATGACTTCAATATAAAAATCATCGCCAAATTGTTGTTTCCACCAAAGGAGTGCTTCTTCAGCTTGATTTTCTCCTAAATTTAAAATTTTACTTGGAATTTCTCCGTAAAGATTTCCCGATAAAACAATAATATCTTCTTTGTATTCTTCTATTAAATTTTTATCAATACGAGGAACGTAATAAAACCCATCAGTATGCGCAAGCGATGACATTTTAGCTAAATTATGATACCCTTTTTTGGTTTTCGCTAAAAACACAATTTGATAGCCGTTGTCTTTTCGGGATTTATCTTTATGGTCTTCACAAACAAAAAATTCACAACCAACTATAGGTTTTATTAAAACTTCTGTTGGAAGTTCGCCATTATCTATAGCCGATTTGTTTTTTGATTCGGCAGTTTTATTATGATTGATAATGTCGCGAACAAAATGAAAAGCACCCATTAAATTAGCATGGTCGGTAATGGCAACAGCAGACATTTTTTGTTGAGCAGCAGCTTTTACAAGTGATGCTACACTTATTGTTGATTGCAAAACAGAGAATTGAGTATGATTGTGTAAATGCACAAAATCAGTATCAATGAGTATTTGTTTGTTTTCGGAAAGTTCTTTTTTAGAAATAGGCGCTACAACCTTATCTCCTAGTTGCTGACGAATTTTTTCAGATGCTTCTTTTAGATTAATGTGTTTTAATCCTATAAGCTGAATTTGTTTTGGGTTCTTTAATTGAAAATCTTCGAAATATTCCTGTTCAACTTCAAGTTCTTTTTTGGTAAAAACTTCTGTACGAATTAATTCAAAAAAGCATCGTGTCGTTGCTTCGACATCGGCAGTGGCGTTGTGGGCTTCCGCAAATGGTTTGTTAAAAAGGTATTGATGTAATTCTGTTAAAGTTGGTAGTTTGAATTTTCCACCACGACCTCCAGGTAATTTCAAAAGGGATGCAGTTGTTTCTGTACAGGTATCTAAAATAGGCATTTCACTCATCGGACTTTCAATACCCAATCGATAAAATTCGCAACCCATGATATTGATGTCAAAACCTAAATTTTGACCAACAATAAATTTAGTTTTTGATAGAGCATTATTGAATTTTTCTAAAACATCAGCTAGTGTGATTCCTTCAGCATCAGCTAATTCTGTTGATATTCCGTGTATCCGTTCGGCATCATAAGGAATATTAAAACCTTCGGGCTTTACCAAATAATCCTGATGCTCTATGAGCTTCCCCATTTCGTCATGCAGTTGCCAAGCAATTTGTATGCAACGTGGCCAATTGTTTATATCTGTAATTGGAGCGTCCCATCGCTTTGGCAAACCTGTAGTTTCGGTATCGAATATTAAATACATAATTGAAAATGAAGAATTTGCAAATTAAATTATTCGCAATTGTTGAAAATCAAATTTAGATTTTTTTAAGTGAAAACCACCTAGAAGTTATTAACAAAAAACTACAAATTACTACAAACTTACCTTAGCTTTTAGGTTTGCTGTTTTATAAAATAATACAAATTTTATTATTTTGGATGTCGTAGTATTTTATTCTATTACATCCGCTTGAAACGTGATTTATTTTACATGTTAATGAATGTTGAAATGTTGTTTGACTATATGTTTTAATGGCTGGTAATTATTAATTTTCAACCTATTTTAGTGCTTTGTTAAATTATTTTTTATTATTTATTGATATTGTTGAAAAAATAATATCAAATTAACAACTATTTTAAATCCTTTTAATAGCTTAATGTAGCAATTAATATTGGTCTACAAGCCAAATAAAACGAATTTGAAATCATCTGAATAAGAAAAAGATGGCGTTGTACAAAGTAAATAAAGTTTGGTTATCGTATAAATTTAAATATTAAAATTGATTACTCTATTTCTTTTTTTAAATTTGTAGCTATTTTTATAAACATAGAAAATTAAATTCTATTTAAAATATACACTTAAAAATTTTTAAAATGAGTACTACATTATTCGACAAGGTATGGGATTCTCACGTTGTGCGTAAAATAGCAGATGGACCAGATGTGTTTTTTATTGACCGTCATTTCATTCACGAAGTTACAAGTCCTGTTGCTTTTTTAGGTTTAAAAGAAAGAGGAATTTCTGTTTTGTATCCAGAACGCACTTTTGCAACCGCTGATCACAATACACCAACTATAAATCAACACTTGCCAGTTCAAGATGCTTTATCGGCAAATCAGTTAAAAGCTTTAGAAGAAAATTCTAACGAATATGGAATTAGTCACTGGGGTTTAGGAAATAAGAAAAATGGAATCGTACACGTTGTAGGGCCAGAAAACGGAATTACATTGCCAGGAGCTACTATTGTTTGTGGTGATTCTCATACTTCTACACACGGTGCTTTCGGAGCAATTGCTTTCGGAATAGGTACTTCTGAGGTAGAAATGGTGCTTTCTACTCAATGTATTATGCAGCCAAAACCAAAGAAAATGAGAATTAACGTAGTTGGTAAGCTTCAATTTGGAGTAACACCAAAAGACGTTGCTTTATATATTATATCTAAATTATCTACTTCAGGAGCTACGGGTTATTTTGTAGAATATGCTGGTGATGTTTTTGAAACTATGACTATGGAAGGCCGTATGACTGTTTGTAATTTAAGTATTGAAATGGGTGCTCGTGGAGGAATGATAGCTCCTGACCAAACTACTTTCGATTACTTAAAAGGGCGTTTGTATGCTCCTAAAGGGGAAGCGTGGGATACAGCAGTTGCCTACTGGAAAACACTGAAAACGGATGCTGGTGCTACATTTGATCAAGAAATCACTTTTGATGCCGCTGATATTGAACCAATGATAACTTATGGAACCAATCCTGGAATGGGATTAGGAATTTCTAAAAGTATTCCAGATGCAAAAGATGTTGCAGAGGGTGAAGAAACCTATGTAAAATCGTTAGCTTATATGGGGTATAATCAAGGTGAAGCGATGATAGGAAAACAAATAGATTATGTTTTCTTGGGAAGTTGTACTAACGGGCGTATTGAAGATTTTAGAGCTTTTGCATCTATTGTAAAAGGCAGAAAAAAAGCAGATAATGTTACCGCTTGGTTGGTTCCAGGTTCACATGTGGTTGAAGCTCAAATTAAAGAAGAAGGAATTCTTGAAATATTGACTGATGCTGGTTTTGTATTGCGTCAGCCAGGATGTTCGGCTTGTTTGGCTATGAATGACGACAAAGTTCCTGCTGGTAAATATGCGGTAAGTACGTCAAATAGAAATTTTGAAGGACGTCAAGGACCAGGTTCTAGAACATTGTTAGCGAGTCCTTTTATGGCAGCAGCAGCAGCAGTTACTGGAGTTTTAACCGACCCTAGAGAACTTATTTAATTTTTCACCGCAAAGACGCAAAGGCACTAAGAAAAAAGTAAATGAATATTAATAGATATGAAGAACTAGCCAAGCATATTTTTTTAGCTAGTCTTGAGGTTCAAAAATTATGGGGCCAGGATTATTGGAGTCAGTTTATGAAATGTGTCTTTTGAGAGAATTGCAGTTGAGAAATATTTCAGCAGAAAGTCAAGTTGGTATTCCTTTACAATTTAAAGGTTTTGATTTGTTCAAAGAGTACAAAATTGATGTTTTAGTTGAAAATGAAATAATTTTAGAACTAAAATCTGTAGATACAATATTACCAGTACATCAAGCACAAATAATATCTTATCTTAAATTAGCAGATAAAAGAATGGGGTTTTTAATAAATTTTAATGTTCCTATAATTAAAAATGGTTTTAAAAGATTTGTAAATAACTATTGATTTAAATAAATAAAATAAATTAAACAAGGCAAAGCGCCTTTGCGTCTTTGCGGTAAAACAAAATAAAATGGCTTACGATAAATTTAATATACTTACAAGTACTGCAGTACCTCTTTCTATTGAAAATGTAGATACTGACCAAATTATTCCCGCTCGTTTCCTAAAAGCAACTGAACGTGTTGGCTTTGGAGATAATCTTTTTCGTGATTGGAGATATAATAATGACGGTTCTCCAAAATTAGATTTTGTATTAAACAATCCTACCTATAGTGGTAAAATACTTGTTGGAGGTAAAAACTTTGGCTCAGGATCCTCAAGAGAGCATGCAGCGTGGGCAGTTTATGACTACGGATTTAGAGCAGTAGTTTCAAGTTTTTTTGCTGATATTTTTAGAAACAATTGCTTGAATATTGGTGTTTTACCTGTTCAGGTAAGTCCTGAATTTGCGGACAAAATTTTTAAAGCTATTGAAGCTGATCCAAAAACGGAACTAGAAATTAATTTGCCAGAACAAACCATTACGCTTAAATCAACTGGAGAAAAAGAATCTTTTGATATTTCTGGATATAAAAAAGACAATATGATTAATGGGTTTGATGACATTGATTATTTGCAAAACATTAAAGAAGAAATTGTAACATTTGCAGATAAACTATTGATATAAGTTTTTAGCATTCGTTTTAGTATTCAAAATAACAATCCTATATTATTATAAAATAGTATAGGATTATTTTAATTTAAAATAGGGTTTGAGGTAATCCGAAAACTATTCAGCATGGAAAAAAGAAAAATTGAAATAATGGATACAACGCTCCGAGATGGTGAACAAACCTCTGGAGTGTCATTTTCTGCTGTAGAAAAATTAACCATTGCGCAATTATTGCTAGAAGAATTAAATATTGATCGTATCGAAATTGCATCTGCTCGTGTAAGCGAAGGTGAGTTTCAAGCCGTAAAAGGAATTACTTCATGGGCTGAAGAAAAAGGATACGGTAACAGGGTAGAAGTATTGTCGTTTGTAGACGGTGGCGTTTCTATTGAATGGATGAAAAATGCAGGTGCTAAAGTTCAAAATTTATTGACTAAAGGTTCGTTAAACCATTTGACGCATCAATTGAAGAAAACTCCTGAGCAACATTTTGCCGAAATTGCCCAAACGATTCAACTAGCACAAGATAATAATATTGAAACCAATGTTTATTTAGAAGATTGGAGTAATGGCATGAAAAACTCTCCTGATTATGTTTTTCAATATTTAGATTTTTTGGTAACACAGCCTATAAAAAGGATATTATTGCCTGATACTTTAGGCGTTCTAATTCCGTCACAAACATTTGAATTTATTTCTAAAATCACAAAAAAATATCCAGAAATTCATTTTGATTTTCACGCGCACAATGATTACGATTTAAGTGTTGCCAATGTTTTAGAAGCAATAAAAGCTGGGATTAATGGGCTTCATGTTACGGTAAACGGAATGGGAGAACGCGCCGGAAATGCCCCTTTAGAAAGTACAGTTGCTGTTATTAATGACTTTTTGCCTGAGATTAAAATCGATATTAAAGAATCTTCATTGTATTCTGTAAGTAAATTGGTTGAAACTTTTACAGGATACAGAATACCAGCTAATAAACCTATTGTTGGTGATAATGTATTTACTCAAACTGCTGGCATTCATGCTGATGGAGACAACAAAAACAATTTGTATTTTAATGATTTGCTTCCAGAACGTTTCGGCAGAAAGAGAAAGTATGCTTTAGGGAAAACCTCAGGTAAAGCTAATATCGAAAAAAACCTTCAAGAACTTGGGCTAAAACTAAACCCAGAAGACTTAAAATTAGTTACACAACGAATTATCGAGCTTGGAGATAAAAAAGAAACAGTTACCAAAGAAGATTTACCATATATTATTTCTGATGTTTTAGACAGTCAAGCCTATGAAGAAAAAATCACAGTTGAATCTTATGTATTGGTTCATTCAAAAGGATTAAGACCTTCTACGACTTTATGCTTAAAAATAGATGGAGAAATTTTTGAAGAAAATGCGCAAGGTGACGGTCAGTTTGATGCCTTTATGAATGCGCTTTCTAAAATTTACAAAACTAAGAAAATGAATCTGCCTAAGTTGATTGATTATGCTGTTCGCATTCCGCCAGGAAGTAGTTCTGATGCTTTATGTGAAACTATAATTACTTGGACAAATAACGGTAAAGAATTTAAAACTAGAGGATTGGATTCAGACCAAACAGTGGCTGCAATTATAGCAACTCAAAAAATGCTAAATGTAATTATTAATTAAAAAAACAATATAAACACTAAATTTAATACAAGTAATGAAATTAAACATTGCCCTTTTAGCCGGAGACGGAATCGGACCAGAAGTAATCAATGAAGCGGTTAAAGTTTCTGACGCTATTGCAAAAAAATTCAATCATGAAATAGTTTGGACACCTGCACTTACGGGCGCTTGCGCCATTGATGCTGTTGGAGTTCCTTACCCTGATGAAACTCACGAAATTTGTATGAAAGCAGACGCTGTTTTATTTGGAGCTATCGGACATCCTAAATATGATAACGATCCAAGCGCACCTGTTCGTCCAGAACAAGGTTTGTTATTGATGCGTAAAAAATTAGGTTTGTTTGCTAATGTTCGTCCAACTTTTACTTTTCCATCCTTAATTGATAATTCTCCTTTAAAAAGAGAAAGAATCGAAGGAACTGATTTGGTTTTTTTGAGAGAATTGACTGGCGGTATTTATTTTGGAGAAAAAGGGCGAAAAGACGGAGGAGAAACGGCTTTTGACAACTGTGTTTATACTAGAGCAGAGGTTCAACGATTAGCTAAAAAAGGTTTCGAATTGGCAATGACACGTTCTAAAAAATTGTGTTGTGTAGACAAAGCAAACGTTTTGGAAACTTCACGTTTATGGAGAGAAACCGTTCAGGCTATGGAAAAAGACTATCCAGAAGTAACGGTAAGCTATGAATTTGTAGATGCAGTAGCCATGCGATTGGTGCAATGGCCTAACTCATATGATGTGTTAATTACCGAAAATTTATTTGGCGATATCTTAACCGATGAAGCATCTGTAATTTCAGGTTCAATGGGATTAATGCCATCAGCGTCTGTTGGTGAGCATACTTCTTTGTACGAACCAATTCACGGGTCATACCCTCAAGCAACTGGTTTGAATATTGCAAACCCTCTAGCAACGGTATTATCTGCAGCAATGATGTTTGAAGATGCTTTTAAATTAACGGCAGAAGCAGAAGCAATAAGAAGTGTTGTAAATAAATCGTTAGAACAAGGAATTGTTACTGAAGACTTAGCTGTAAAAGGAGCTAAGACATATTCAACTAGTGAAGTTGGAGATTGGTTAGTTGCTAATCTATAAATCAAATCCTTTTTCAACTCCCTCTCCTTTGGAGAGGGCTGTGGTGAGGAAAAACAAAAAAGGTGTCAATGTAAATAGACACCTTTTTTAATATATGATTGAAAAAAATATTAATATCTTCCTCCTCTGTCTCCACCGCCACGGTTATCTCCACCACGGCTGTTTCCTCCACCATAACCACCACGTGAATCACCACCACGGTTGTTGTTGAAACTTCTTCTTTCTCCTTCTGGTTTTGGTTCAGATTTGTTTACAACAATTGCACGTCCTTGAACAGTAGCTCCATTCAATTCGTTGATTGCTTTCTGAGCTTCTTCATCATTTGACATTTCAATAAAACCAAATCCTTTACTTCTTCCAGTAAATTTATCAGTAATAATTTTTACAGAATCTACTGCACCGTAAGCCTCAAAAGACTCTCTTAAATCTGCTTCCTCAATACTGAATGGAAGGCTTCCAACAAAAATGTTCATAATTATTATTTTAAAATAGTATACAAATATACTTATATTTTATTCTAAACTACTATGTATTAGTTTATTTATGACAAGTTTAATTAAAACAAAAAAACCATTTACATCTGTAAATGGTTTTGATAAATATTTTAAATTAATTCTTTATCTATTTACAGGGACTTTGTAAAAATTACCGTACTGAAAATTTACTATTTCTGCTTCTTCAGAAGAGTCATCGGTATTTTTTAAATTAAATCTAAAGGTTCCAGAAATGGTTTGACCATCATATTCTGTTATAGCAATTACTCCAGGGTTGTCAATATTTAAATCTGACTCATAATCTGTTGTAACACCATCAATAGCGAAAGAATAAGTAACATCTCCATTGTTGATTTTGCTTAAATCGTATGGTTCAATTCCGTTTCTTGGACTTACAAATCTAGATGGTAAAGGAATGTTTAATGTCAAAGTTTCATTTATGGTAACCGCTTCAATACTTATGGTACTTGCCGATTCAACAGTAGCTCTTGCATCCGTAGCTCTCCAACTTACATTGTCCTTTACGCTTTGCAATACTCCAGTGTTATTTGTAGATATATCTTGAGTACAAGATGTTAATGCTATCAAAAACAATAAAAAATAGATTCCTTTATTCATTTGTAATTTTATTTATATTACAAAAATAACTTTTTAAAGTAAAAACGGGTAAAAAAAATGTAAAAATTATAATTATTTAACGCACATCAATTAATTGGTTGAGATTATAGTTTGTTTTCTTTAAAAAAAGAGTATCTTTGCGCCCTTAATTAACAGAGGTCGAGTACCTCAAAATTTAATCATAAGATTATGTCAGTAAAAATTAGATTACAAAGACACGGAAAAAAAGGAAAACCTTTTTACTGGGTTGTAGCGGCTGATGCTCGCTCAAAAAGAGATGGAAAATACCTTGAAAAAATAGGTACTTACAATCCAAATACCAATCCTGCAACTATCGATTTAGATTTAGATAGCGCAGTAAAATGGTTGCACAACGGTGCTCAGCCTACAGATACAGCAAAAGCAATCCTTTCATATAAAGGAGCATTATTGAAGCATCACCTTGACGGAGGTATTCGTAAAGGGGCGCTAACTCAAGAACAAGCTGATGCAAAATTAGCGACTTGGTTAGAAGCTAAAGCGGGAAAAGTTGACAACAAAAAAGAAGGTTTATCTAAAGCGCAAGCTGATGCTAAAGCTAAAGCGTTGAAAGCCGAAAAAGAAGTTAATGCTAAACGTTTAGCTGCTGCTGCTCAAGCTGAAGCTGACGCAATAGCTGCTGCTACTCCTGCTGTTGAAGAAGAAGTTGCAGAAGTTGAAGCTGCTACTGAAGAAGTAGTTGCAGAAGCTGAAGTTGCTACTGAAGAAGTAGTTGCTGAAGAAGAAACTCCTGCTGCAGATACAGCTAGCGAAACAACTGAAGCATAAATTTTAGCTGCGACGATGCGTAAAGAAGAGTGTTTCTATTTAGGTAAAATCGCAAAAAAATTTAGTTTTAAAGGTGAAGTCCTAGCGTACTTAGATACAGACGAACCCGAGTTATATGAGAATATGGAATCAGTTTTTGTTGAATTCAACAACAATCTGGTTCCATTTTTTATTGAAAATAGCTCACTACACAAAAATGATTTTCTTCGAATTCGTTTTGAAGATGTAAATAATGAAGAAGAAGCCGACCGATTATTGGGTTGCGCTATCTATTTGCCATTAAAAATGTTGCCAAAACTTACGGGTAACAAATTCTATTTTCACGAAGTGATTGGTTTTGAAATTGAGGACAAACGTTTGGGTGTTTTCGGAATCATTCAATCTGTAAATGATACTTCAGCACAACCTTTATTTGAAGTGTTGAATGGAGAAGTAGAACTCTTAATTCCTATGATTGATGCTTTTTTAGTTAAAATTGATAGGGCTAACAAAAAAGTTGTCATGGATTTGCCAGAAGGCTTAATTGAAATGTATTTATAGATTTTTAGATTAGCTCCGCTTTTAGATAATTAAAAACATCTGCGACTTTATAAGAAATCTAAATCGTCTAATATTCTAAAAAATCTAAGTTGTCTAAATTCCAATTCAAACAATTTTCTATTCAACAAGAACGATGCGCCATGAAAGTTGGAACTGATGGTGTTTTACTTGGTGCTTGGACACCAATAGAAAACAATCCTTTTAGTATTTTAGATATTGGAACTGGAACTGGAATAATTGCTCTGATGCTTGCACAGAGAAGTAATGCTGAGCAAATTGATGCACTAGAAATCGATGAAGAAGCCTACGAACAAGCGGTAGATAATTTTGAAAATTCACCATGGAGCGACAGATTATTTTGCTATCATGCTGGTTTGGATGAATTTATAGACGAACCTGAGCAAGAATATGATATAATTGTTTCTAACCCGCCATTTTACAGTGAAGACTATAAATCAGAAAGTTCCCAGAGAGATTTAGCTCGCTTTCAAGACGCACTGCCTTTTGAGGATTTAATCGAAGCCGCAGATTTATTACTTTCGGAAAACGGCATTTTTTCGGTAATCATTCCTTATAAAGAAGAAGAAAGATTTATTGATTTGTGTGCTGCAGTAGAACTTTTTCCAATAAAAATTACTAGAGTTAAAGGATCACATAAAACCCAAATTATTAGGAGTTTACTCGCTTTTAAACGATTTGAACTCCCTGTTTTAGATGCTAACGAATTGGTTATTGAAATTAGTAGGCATGAATATACGGATGAATATGTTGAGTTGGTTAAGGACTTTTATTTGAAGATGTGATGCTATTATGCTATAGAGTTGAACAAAATTAACTGAAAAAGACGATAATTATAACAATTGTTAATCACTTTGTTAAACTTCTTTATGTAAATTTGTAAAACAATAACTAACAAGTTGGCTTCACTTTACTGAGATGCTTTCGCAATGACTAAACTATGAAACCAGATCTTTTTCAAGCTCCAGATTATTATTTATTAGATGATTTACTTTCAGAAGAACATAAATTAGTTCGTGAAGCTGCCCGTGAATGGGTAAAACGAGAGGTTTCTCCCATCATAGAAGAGTATGCGCAACGTGCTGAATTTCCTAAACAAATTATAAGTGGTTTGGCTGAAATTGGGGCATTTGGACCTTATATTCCAGAGCAATACGGCGGAGCTGGCTTAGACCAAATTTCATACGGTTTAATTATGCAAGAAATAGAACGAGGCGATTCTGGTGTCCGTTCTACAGCTTCAGTGCAGTCTTCATTAGTAATGTATCCTATTTGGAAATACGGAAACGAAGAACAACGGATAAAATATTTACCAAAACTAGCTTCTGGAGAATTTTTGGGTTGTTTTGGCTTGACCGAACCCAATTATGGTTCTGATCCAGGAAGTATGATTACCAATTTCAAAGATATGGGAGACCATTATCTGTTAAATGGTGCAAAAATGTGGATTTCGAATGCGCCTTTTGCAGACATAGCTGTGGTTTGGGCAAAAAACGAAGAGGGTAGAATTCACGGATTGATTGTAGAACGTGGCATGGAAGGTTTTACTACTCCAGAAACTCATAATAAATGGTCGCTTCGTGCTTCTGCAACTGGTGAACTAATTTTTGATAATGTAAAAGTTCCTAAAGAAAATTTGTTACCCAATAAATCTGGACTTGGTGCGCCGCTTGGTTGTTTAGATTCTGCTCGTTATGGCATTGCTTGGGGAGCTATAGGAGCTGCAATGGATTGTTATGATACGGCTTTACGATATGCTAAAGAAAGAATCCAATTTGATAAACCAATAGCAGGGACTCAATTACAACAGAAAAAATTGGCCGAAATGATTACCGAAATTACTAAAGCTCAACTTTTAACTTGGCGTTTAGGAGTTTTAAGAAACGAAGGAAAAGCAACTACCGCTCAAATTTCTATGGCCAAAAGAAACAATGTAGATATGGCAATTCATATCGCTCGTGAGGCAAGACAAATATTGGGTGGAATGGGAATTACAGGCGAATATTCTATTATGCGTCACATGATGAATTTAGAATCGGTAATAACCTACGAAGGGACGCATGACATTCATTTATTGATTACAGGTATGGACATAACAGGAATTCCAGCTTTTAAATGATTAAACAATAAATAAAATTGATACAAAATGCTTCTCTTTCTGGTGAAGCATTTTTATTTTTGTGGTAAATTTAACAAAATCGATTTAGCATATAATTTCGTATATAATTAAAAACTCGCCATGAATATTCAACAAATCAATCAATCAATATTACTTCAAAAAGAGCAATTACTTCATCATTCACTTTATGATAAAGTAAAAACTATTGACGATTTGCATTCTTTTCTAGAAAATCATGTGTTTGCCGTTTGGGATTTTATGTCTTTGTTAAAAGCGTTGCAGTCAAAATTAACTTGTACTACAACGCCATGGTTTGCAACTGAAAATACTGAAACTCGATATCTAATTAATGAAATTGTTTTAGCCGAAGAATCTGATTTGACTATAGATGGAAAAAGGCAAAGTCATTTTGAAATGTATCTTGATGCAATGAAAGATTGTGGTGCAGACACTAACGGAATTCATTCTTTTTTGTCTCAAGTAAGTTCGTTACAAAACATATTCGTAGCTATTAAACAAAGTAATTTGCATCCTAATATTAAAGCTTTTTTAGATTTTACTTTTAGAGTCATTGAAGAAGGAAGAACCCATGAGATTGCAGCGGCGTTTACCTTTGGAAGAGAAGATTTAATTCCGAGTATGTTCACGGAAATATTAAAAAACTTTCAAGCAAATTTTCCTGAAACAGATTTAAGTAAACTGATATATTATTTTGAAAGACATATTGAATTGGATGCAGGTGAACACGGGCCAATGGCGATGCAAATGATTACGGAACTTTGCGGAAATGATTCGAAAAAGTGGAATGAAGTAACAGAAATTTCAATTCAAGCCCTAGAAAAACGTATCGGATTATGGAATGCTATTGAAGAAATGATTTTAGAGAAAGAGGCTGTGGTTTAATACTATAGACCAATTCTTTTTTCTTCATTTACAGATTAAATAAAAATATTTAACGCTAATTACAGAATCTATGAAGACAATATTTAAAGTTGTTTTAGGTTGTTTTTTATTGTTTTCAGGCTTAAGTTGCAGTACCGATTTAGATGATGTTGCTCCTGTAGTTGTTTCAATTCCTGATCCAGACCCAATTCCTGAACCCAAAGCCTATAGCTATTTAGCACTTGGCGACAGTTATACTATTGGAGAAAGCGTATGCGAAACTTGTCGGTTTCCAGAACAACTAAAATCGGGTTTACAAAGTGCATTTCCAAAAGATAGTTTTTCTCTAGAAGTAATTGCCACAACAGGGTGGACTACAACGAATCTAATAAATGCAATCGATACGAAAAATCTTAAACCAAATTATGATTTGGTTACATTGTTAATAGGAGTAAATAATCAATATCAACGCAAACCGTTTTCACTTTATGAACAAGAATTTCCTGAATTAGTAAATACGGCTATTTCGTTAGCAAAAGGTGATAAAACGAATGTAATTGTGGTTTCTATTCCAGATTATGCTTACACTCGATTTGGAAACGGAAATACTTCTATTTCAACACAAATAGACAGTTACAATACATTCGCAAAAGAGTATTGTCTAGAAAATAATATCGCTTTTGTAAACATTACCGATATTACTCGATTAGGGTTAATAGAAACTAATTTGGTTGCTAATGATGGTTTGCATCCTTCAGCAGTTGCTTATGCTAAATTTGTAGAGCGAATTTTACCAATAGCAAAAACAGTTTTATCGCTATAAAATTTAGACTCAAAACAAAAATTCCCGCTATAAAGCAGGAATTTAATTTTTATTTTCGAAAAAAGATTATACATTCTTCAAATTGATAATTTCTTGTTCAGTCAAAAAACGCCAGTTTCCACGAGGTAAATTTTTCTTGGTTAAACCTGCAAATGCGACTCTGTCTATTCTCAAAACATCATAACTGAAATGTTCAAAAATAGCTCGAACTACTTTTACGTTCGAAGATCTTAATTTCAGACCCACTTCGCTTTTAGGTTGGTCGTCTATATAACTTACTTCTTCCACGAAAACGCGATGTCCGTCAAGAACTAAACCTGTACTTATTTTTTCTAAATCTTCGTATTTCAAATTTTTATCTAACGAAACCTGATAAATTTTTGATGATTTCTGATTCGGTAAAGTAAATTTACGAATCATATCTGTATCATTCGTAAACAATAACAAACCGGTCGTATTTTTATCCATTCTACCAACAGCTCCTATTTTTGCAGTTGTAGAGCCTTTAACGAGCTCTAAAACGTTACGAAACTCCTGACCTTCATCTAAAGCCGTCGTGAAATTTTTAGGCTTGTTCAGCAAAATATATTCTTTCTTTTCGGGAGTTAAAACTGCTCCGTCAAAATTTACAATATCGCCAGGCTTTACCATATAACCCATTTCTGTAATTGGATTCCCATTTACTTTTACGTTCCCCGATTGAATATAAATATCAGCATCACGACGAGAACATACACCCGAATTTGCAATGTATTTATTCAAACGAATTTCGTCTGCTACTTTTGGTCTCTTTGGCGCTTGATTTGGTTTTTTTTCAATTTTATCGGTTGCAACAGGAACTATTTTAGTAGTTGTTTTTACTTTTTTTGGCCCTTGAGCACGCTTCTGCATGGCCGGTTTAGGCTTATTAGAACTGGGTCTAGAACTATTGGGTCTAGCGCCATTTCCTTTTTTATTGCCTTCCTTATTATTCATATTAAGTATTATTTATTTTTATAGGAAATATGGAATTCGCAAAAGCTCATTTCATAATATGCTGTAATTTACTTCGTCATTTCGGTCATTATGACCTATTGTGTGCAAATATAGGCAATTAGATTCGGTTTTTAAGGAGCTATTCCTGCTATCCGTTACAATCTACGCCCAAAAGCGTAGGATTTTCAATGCTTTCAGGGCTAACTCAATCGAAAAGATTAGAGTTAATAAGAAAAGTTCAAATAGTCATCAATAATTTTTTACCATTCCACAGGACACTAGGGTCTATGAGAACTATGCAAAAAACACCTGCAACAATAAGGAATTTCAAGGTGTTATGAAGTTGTAAAAATTCCTCTTTTGTGGTAGACTTCCACAAACGTATTCCAAAAAAAATTAGAATAATAAAACAGATATAAAAATAAATATCCATATACCCCACATCAAAAATATTGATTAAAAAATAAACAGGAATAATCGAAAGCAACAACAAAAACGTAATAATTCTTTTCGAGATTACTTCTCCACGAACAATAGGAATGGTCTGGTAATCATTAGCTAAATCGCCTTTGATGTTTTCTAAATCCTTAATCATTTCTCTAACTAGCAACAGTATAAACAAAAAAGCTGCATGAAAAAAAATGACTTCATAAAAATTTTTATAATATAAAAGAATGCCAAAAAAAGGCAATACAGCCAGAAATGCGGCCATAAGATTACCAATCAAAGGGTATTTTTTTATCTTATGCGAATAAAACCAAATCAAGAAAATGTAAACCGAAAAGAAGATAAAAGCCCGGCCAGAAACAAATAAAGCAATCAAAGCCACAAAAAAATTAATGCCAAAATAAACCTGAAGCTTTGTTTTTTGGCTCACCAATCGATCCAAATGAGATTTATTTGGACGATTAATTAAATCTTTTTTGCTATCATAAAAACTATTAATAATATAACCAGAAGCAATAGTTAAACTCGAAGCAACAACTAATATAAAAAGATTAAAATCTAAAAGTACCTCTAAAGCCCTTTTTTCAGTAGCCAGAATAAAAATAGCTGAAAGATATTGAGCCAAAGCAATGATAGGAATATTATATCCTCTAACTACTGAGAACAAACTGACAATTTTTAGTACTAAAAGCTTGTTCTTTCGATTTAACATGGAGAGAAAAAAGAATTAAAGTTTAAAACTTTTTTAGAATTGATATACTACTTCCAATTTATAATCTTTCAATGCCTTTTTTGCTTTTTCTAAATCTTCTGTAAAGCCTAGAATATAACCTCCGCCACCTGAGCCACATAATTTTAGGTAATAATCATTGGTGTCAATGCCGCGTTGCCAAATACCATGAAATTGTTCTGGAATCATGGGTTTAAAATTATTCAGAACTACTTTCGATAATTTTTTGGTGTTTTCAAACAATGATTTCATGTCACCGCCAAGAAAATTTTCTACGCAGGCATCAGTATGTTTTACAAATTGATTTTTTAACATGGCGCGAAAACCTTTGTCTTTAAGGTTTTCCATGAAAATATTTACCATTGGGGCCGTTTCGCCAACAATTCCAGAATCTAACAAAAATACAGCGCCTTTTCCGTCTAAACTTTGTGTTGGGATTCCGGTTGCTTCAATATTGTCTTTAGAATTAATTAAAATTGGAATGCTCAAATAGCTGTTTAAAGGATCTAAACCAGAACTTTTTCCGTGGAAAAAACTCTCCATTTGAGAAAATATATTTTTTAATTGTAAAAGTTTCTCACGAGTTAAATTCTCTAAAACCGTAATTTTATTTTGCGCATATTTATCGTAAATTGCGGCTACAAGTGCACCACTACTTCCTACACCATAGCCTTGCGGAATGCTAGAATCAAAATACATTCCAGTTTCAACATCCGTTTTTAAAGTATTGACATCGAAAGTAACTAATTGAGGTTGCTCGTTTTGCAAAGTCTCTAAATAGGAGACAAAACGTTTCAAACTTTCGTTCGATGCAATTGCTTCTGCTGAAGGATTATCCTCTTTTTTCAGCGCACCGTTATAAAAATTATAAGGAATTGATAAACCCTTTGAGTCACGTATAATTCCGTATTCGCCAAAGAGTAATATTTTAGAGTAAAATAATGGTCCTTTCATATTTTTTAATTTTCAATTTTCAATTGAGCTCCAAAACCAATTTCATCACAAATGTAATGACCATTTTGACAATAGCCAACTAATTCGTCCTGAATAAATTGTAAAACTTTTTCGCAAACGTTTTTTGGGTACAATACATGCACATTAGCTCCGGCGTCAAGTGTAAAACAAACGGGGATTTTTGTTTCATTTCTAAACTTCCAAACAGCATTTATAATTTCCAATGTGTTAGGTTTCATTAAAATAAAATAAGGCATCGAAGTCATCATCATGGCATGTAATGTCAAGGCTTCACTTTCTACAATTTTGATGAATTCGTCAAGATTTCCGTTTTGAAGTATTATAGAAAGTTTATCTAAATTGTCATGCGCTTGAGCAAACCGCCTTTCGGCAAAAGGATGGTTGTGCATTAAATCATGTCCAACAGTACTCGAAACTTGCTTTTCGCCTTTATCCACAAGTAAAATAGTGTCTTGGTAATTCCTGAAATTGTCATGAATGGTATTCGGAAATTCGACTCCAAACAAATCAGAACTTCCTTTTGTATTGTTATGATTGCCCCAAACTACAACACTGCCTTTTACGCTTCTGCAAGCGCTTCCTGAGCCTAAACGCGCCAAAAAAGAGGCTTTTTGATATAAATAATCATCTGTCATTTCAGGATGTAAAGCTTTTTCTAAACTCATAAAATTCATTGCCAATGCTGCCATTCCTGATGCTGATGAAGCAATTCCGGAACTGTGGGGAAATGTGTTTTGGGTATCAATCGTAAAATGATAGTTTTTCAAAAATGGCAAATAGAGTTCTATTCGTTCCAGAAATTTTTCGATTTTTGGTTTGAAATCTTCTTTAGGTTTTCCTTCAAAAAGCAAATCAAAAGAGAAATTTCCGTTGTTTTCTTTTTTGGAAAAACCCAATTTGGTAATTGTTTTACAATGATTCAAAGTAAAACTTATTGATGGATTCGCTGGAATTTGCTTGTCTTTTTTCCCCCAATATTTCACCAAAGCAATATTACTGGGTGCGCTCCAAGTGAAGCTTCCTTGGTCTATAGTAGCAGAATAAGTTTCTGGAATAAAATCGTTTGCTAAAAACATGAATTGTAAAATTTATGCAAAGATACTTTTTTTGATTTATACGTTCTTTATTGTTCTCAAATTAAGTTTAAAACTATCTACATTAATCCATCTTGTTTTGAGCTTATAAAAAATATTTACCGCAAATTCGCAAATTATTTTTGTAATGGCATTTTTTAATTTGCGAATTTGCGGTTTAATTTTTCGTTTTTGACCAAACAGAATTTCAGTCTGCATAAATATAGTTCATTTGTAGAATCGCAATAAATTTGACTAAATTTGATGAAAATTGCATTATGAACAAATACGTAAAAATTCTAATTTTTGTCTTGACTTGTGTGGCTATAGGATATATCTCAGGAATGGTAACCCGCTCTAGTGTTTTAACTTGGTTTCCCACTTTAATAAAACCGAGTTTTAATCCTCCAAGTTGGGTTTTTGCACCGGTTTGGAGTACCCTATACATCATGATGGGAATTGCGGCAGGTTTGGTTTGGAATCGCATTGATTTTGAACGAGAAGCCGTTAGAAAAGCTTTGATTTTTTTCGTAATTCAATTGGGATTGAATGCCTTGTGGTCGCTTTTATTTTTTGGATTGCGAAACCCCATGTTAGCGGGCATCGAAATTATCTTGCTTTGGTTGATGATTTATGAAACCTACATCAAATTTGGAAAAATTGACAAAATTGCGGGCTATTTGTTTATTCCGTATTTGCTTTGGGTGAGTTTTGCCAGTGTTTTAAATATTAGTATTTGGTGGTTGAATAGGTAGTTTTTAGATTTAGTGAATATAAAATTTATAATTATGCCACTTCATATTCAACTTTAGCAGGGTTTATAGAAGACTTGGAAGCATTTAAGATTTCTATTCCAACAAGGTTTCCTGATTTGGAATAATCTAAAACAAATCCTTTTTTATCTTCGTCTGACTCTTCAATTACTTCATCGCTTAAAGTGATGTAGAGTATATCTGTTTCTTTATCATACTTAACTTTCATAATTACAAATATTTAGTGATTTTAGAAGTCCTGTAAACTGTTTTTATTAATGATGGATTTTTGTTGTTATTGATAAAAACCCGATATAAATGATTTTCTACTACTTTTTGAAAAATTTGTTGATTTTCGTCTTCTATAATTATTTTATCAGGTTTGTTAATAACCATTTCAACTATTTCCTTAGAAATTGAACGCATTTTTATTTGTTCTAAACTATGATTAGAGAATTCAAATAACATAGAATTATTTATTTCAAAACAAATATACTTTTTTTAAAGATATCTAACAAAAGTTTTTCGTAAGGTAAATAAAAATGATTACATGAAACAAAATGATCCTAAGAATTTCTTCGCTACTCAAAATCTCCTAATATCGGAATAAATAAAATAAAATATTTCTCTTTACTTTGCTCTGCATAATATGCTCACTTAG
The DNA here is from genome assembly GCF_042677265.1 of Flavobacterium myungsuense. Classification (NCBI taxonomy): domain Bacteria; kingdom Pseudomonadati; phylum Bacteroidota; class Flavobacteriia; order Flavobacteriales; family Flavobacteriaceae; genus Flavobacterium; species Flavobacterium myungsuense. The sequence continues at coordinate 75,584 of NZ_JBHTIZ010000024.1, forward strand.
GACCATTTTAATTTGGTTTAAAACAAGTTCCATTCCTATTCCTTTTTGTGGCAGTTTTTTCAAAATGATTTTTTTGCCACAAAACGTGTAACATTTTTTTTAAAATGATTTTTTTGTTACAACAATTGTGACTTTTTTTTTCAGTTTGAAAATTTTGTCACCCGTTTTGAAAGTTAATTTATATATTTGGGAAAGATAGACATTGGTAATTATTAGACCTACTAACCTAGATAAGGATTATTAGGTCTGAAAATGTCAATAGTATGTATAAGTTATGGTACATTTAAAGAACACACTTCAGTGATAGTTGACAGAGTTTACAAACCGAAACGAAACGAATTACTTTATCATTATTGTGATGCAAGTACATTTCATGCTATTTGTACAAATAAAACTATTCGCTTATGTGATTTATTTACGATGAATGATTACTTAGAAATGCACTGGGGATATTCAATTTGGGAAAAAGCCGCAACTGAATTGTTAACGGAAGTTGGCGAAGAATTTTTAGATGCAATTGATCATATAATACATTTTTCAGGAAGTTGGGGCTTACTACTTGCTTCTTGCTTTTCATTAGATGGAGATGTTTTAAGTCAATGGCGAGCATACGCAGAGGATGGTAATGGTTATGCGATAGGATTTAAAGCTCAGGATTTGAAAAAACTGTCTGTTAGAGCTCTAAAAGTTAAATATAAAGAGAAAAAGCAAATTGAAGAAGTCAAAAAAGTTGTCAAAGCAATTTTTGAAGTTGAACAATCTTTGCCAAAAGAAGAAAAATTTGGTGAAGGATTCGTCGAACTTTGTACATTGCTTTCTTTTGATTCTGCTTCCTACAAAAATCCAGCTTTTTCCGAAGAAAAAGAAATTCGATTAGTTCATCTATTGAATTTTGAAAAAAGTAATGATTCCCTAAAAATTGTTGATAGAGGCGGAACTGCGTTTGGAAAAGACCATAAAGGTCAAGAAGTAAAATTTTTAATGTCTCAAAATGCTCCTAAAACTTATATGGATTTAGATTTTTCGAATAATGGAATTGTATTTCCAATAAAAGAAGTTATAATCGGTCCAAAAAATTCTGTTTTGTCATCAGCTATTTCAACATACTTGGAAACTCTAAACATTCCAAACGTTGTGATTAGAAAGTCAAAAGCCTCATATAGATAAACGTCTCATAACAGCCAATAAGCTCACTTGCTAACTTTTCGGTTTCTTGAATGTTTATTTTCCTAACTTTGCCTGCGATAATAAATAATTTAATTTCAATAAATTGCCAAGACCTTTAGCATGGAAACTTTAGGAGTAACTAAACCAAAAATATTAAATTGAAAGACATAATAAAATACATACCAATCTCAACAATTCTCTTGACATATTTATTCGTTTGCGGTTCTTTGTATCTTATAGGTTTTTGGAGTACTTTTGACATTAATGTCTTTAGTCTAATTTCAATATATGATATACCAAAAAACTTTGTATATCCATTAATGATTTCACAAGCCTACTTTGTTGTTAATATGATAACTGGTCAGTATTTTTTACATTCTTATTTAAACAATGATTCTGAAAATAAAGATTTTTTTGTTGAAATAAATGAAGACTGGTCACATAAAAAGAAAGTGTTTATTAGTATAATTAGTTCAATACCATTATGGATTATCCTTGTGACAGGTTTATTATCAATTTTTATAGAAAATCATAGTCAAAGTATTTTTTATTGGGAAATAGTATGTCTAATATTTTCTTATTATTTATTAACCCGTTGGGTGTAATTATTTGAAGTAAAAAATACTGATTAGATATTGCTCAAGATACTGAAATTCAGTATCTTGAAGT